>NZ_CM001165.1:3870277-4183610 GCF_000213055.1 Streptomyces sp. Tu6071
GCGAGGGCATGTACGACTTCCTCACGGGCCGCGAATTCGTCGTCGCCAACGCCGAGTTGCACGGGCTCGACGACAAGGCGGCGGCCAAGGCGCTCGCCACGGTCGAGATGGAGTACGCGCAGGACCGCAAGATCTCCACGTACAGCAAGGGCATGCGCCAGCGCGTCAAGATGGCGTCGGCGCTCGTCCACGAGCCGTCCGTGCTGCTGCTCGACGAACCCTTCAACGGGATGGACCCGCGCCAGCGGATGCAGCTCATGGACCTGCTCCGGCGCATGGGCGAAGAGGGCAGGACCGTGCTGTTCTCCTCGCACATCCTGGAGGAGGTCGAGCAACTCGCCTCGCACATCGAGGTGATCGTCGCCGGACGGCACGCGGCGAGCGGCGACTTCCGCCGCATCCGCCGCCTCATGACCGACCGCCCGCACCGCTACCTCGTCCGCTCCAGCGACGACCGGGCGCTCGCCGCCGCGCTCATCGCCGACCCGTCGACCGCCGGGATCGAGGTCGACCTCAAGGAAGACGCGCTGCTCGTCCAGGCCGTGGACTTCGCCCGCTTCACCGCGCTGCTGCCGCAGGTCGCCCGCGCGGGCGGCATCCGCCTGCTCACCGTCTCGCCGTCCGACGAGTCGCTGGAATCCGTCTTCTCCTACCTCGTCGCGGCCTAGCGGGCCGGAAGGAGTCCGATGTACCACCCCACCGTCGCCCGGCTCACCTACCGGGCACTGCTCGGCCGCCGCCGCGCGCTCATCCTCTTCGCCCTGCCCGTCCTCCTCCTCGTCATCGCCGTCTTCACCCGCGTCCTCGCGGGCGCGGACGACAACACGGCGAGCGAGGTCCTCGGGGGCTTCGCCCTCGCCACGATGGTCCCGATCATCGGCGTCATCGCCGGTACGGGCGCGATCGGCCCCGAGATCGACGACGGCTCCGTGCTCTACCTGCTCGCCAAGCCGGTGAAGCGGCCGACGATCATCTTCACGAAGCTGATCGTCGCGATCGCCGTGACCATAACCTTCGCCGCGGTGCCCACCTTCGTCGCCGGTCTCATCCTCAACGGCAACGGCCAGCAACTCGCCGTCGCCTACACCGTCGCCGCGCTCGTCGCCTCCATCGCCTACGCCGCGATCTTCCTCCTCCTCGGCACGATCACGCGGCACGCGGTGATCGCCGGACTCGTCTACGCGCTGGTCTGGGAGGCCCTCTTCGGCTCCTTCGTCGCCGGAGCGCGAACGCTCAGCGTGCAGCAGTGGGCACTCTCGCTCGCCGAGAAGGTCGTGGGCCGGCCGGACCTGGTCAGCTCCGACGTGAGCCTGCCGGTGGGCATCGTGCTCCTCGTCGCGGTCACGGGCCTCGCCACGTGGTACGCGGGCCAGAAACTCCGCAGCCTGAAGCTCGCGGCGGGGGAGGAGTAGGGGGCTAGCGGCTGGGGCGGGGCTGGCCGGGGGCTCCCGGGGCTGGTACCCGGGTAGTGCGGGGGCGCGCCCGGGGCGCACGGGTGTCGTGGCGCGGCTTGCGCAGGCCCTCGGACCAGCCGCCGGGGCCGCCGCGTCGGGCTCGTGCGGGGATACCTCCTGGGTAGCGGGGGCGTCCCGGTGGCTCGGGCACAGATCTGCGAGAGCGCGGGCTGACTGGCCTGGGACTCCGCCGGGCTCGTACGGGGCTGGCCGCAGGGATCCTCCCCGGGCTCGCGCGCGCCGCCCCGGTGGCTCCGGTAGCACTCACCGGGAGGGCTGCGGCAGGGGCCAGGGCAGGGGCAGGGGGCGTGGGGTTGGAAGGGCTCGTGCGTGGCCGAACGGAGGGTCGCACAGGGCTCAGAGGGAGCTCTGGTCGAGCTTGCGCAAGGCCGATCCAGGGGTTTCGGCGGGCTCGTACGGGGTGGCGCGGGGGCCCGGGCCCGCACGCACCCGGCGGCTGCCTCGGGCAGGGACCCGGCGGCGGGCCGTGCTGGCCGCAGGGCTGCTGGATTCGTAAGGGGGTGGCACGGGGACCCGCAGTCGCGCAGGTGCCCTGGTGGCGCGGGGAGCGGGCGGGAGCTGCGGAGGGCTCGCGCCCGGCTGGGGCGGGGGCTTCACCGGGTTCGTACAGGGCCGGAGCGGGTGCTCCCCAGGCCGCGCGGGCGCCGTGCTGGCTCGGGCAAGGATCGCGTAGGGCTGCGGCAGGGGCAGGCAGGCGCAGGCGGGCTGTCGCGGGTGCCGCGCGAGGCTGGCGTAGGGCTCGCGCCGGGCCGGGAAGGGGCCTCGCGCGGGGGCCGTACGAGGCTTGCGGCCGTGCGCGGGTGGGCTTTCGGGGCACTGACGCCGTTCTGATGTCGTCCGCGCGACACTGGAGGAGAAGGGACGGATCGGTACGAAGGGTGCTCAATGCATTCATCGTGTCGCGTCGACGCAGACGAGCCGCCGCTGGTTCCCGGACTCGTGAGGAGCGGAACCCATGACCGGACACAACACCCCATCCCCCGAAGAGCCCGACCCCTCGTCCCGCCGTGAGGCGGAAGACGGTGGGGGCACGGGTACGGGTTCGGGTGCGGAGGAGGGGGCCGTCGATCCTCGTACGGATACCGGACCGGCCGCCGACTCCGGGGCGGGCGTCGGGAGCCGGGCAGCCGGGGCCGGTGCGTCCCGTGCCGGTGACCGGGACGCCGAGGGCGGGGCGGACGCGGAGCAGGGCGGGGACTGGGACGACGTGGAGTTCGACATGGACTTCATCCGGGCCGCCGACACCGCGGAGCCCTCGGCACGGGCCCGGATGCTCGCCGCTCGCTGGCGTGAGGAGGGCGGTCCGCCGTCGCCCCAGCCATGGCGGTCGGACGAGCCCCCGGCCGGCTGGTTCTTCAGCCGTTCCCGGCGGGGACGGAGACGGAGGAAGCGGCGCGGGGACGGCTGAGCCGGAGCGGGAAACCGCTCTCCGCCGTACGGGACTTCAGGCCGCGCCGCTCGCCGTAGCGGAAGTCCCCCGACCGGCGCGGGAAGGCGGCCGAAACGTAATGAAAAAGACCTGGCGCGGGCGGGCGGGGGCGGGCAGAGTTGTGCGTGCCGGACCCCTCACCCGAGTCCGGTCTCCACGGGGAGTGGAACGTGGCGCGGACCTCCGCGTCCCCCACGCTCCCGAAAGGGCGGACCCTCGCGTCCGAGTAGCTCCGGAGTCGACCACCTCCGCTCCGTCGAGCTCCACGCGACCCGCCCGGGGCGGTCTATGGTGCGCTTGTCGCCCTGGGCCGCCCACCCCCTGGGGTTGACCCGTACGCCACACCCGCCCGCGGCGTACGGGTATGCCCAAAACCGGACACGCGATCATCGCGGGGTCGCGCACGGCCCGAGCCTTCCTCCATCGCGGGGTCGCGCACGGCCCGAGCCTTCCTCGCCCGGGAACAAGGCCGACCTCGGCTCCGCTCGTCCGGCCCGCCGTTCCCGACTCCCGGGCCCGGACCCCCGCTCCCGGCCCTCGGGGCCCGTCACCCTCGGCCCCGGGCCTCCGACCTCGGGCCACCGCCCCGGACCACGGCCGCCTCGCGGTTCATGTCGCCCGTACAAAGCCGAGAGTGCTGACGCCGCTGGGACGCGTCCCTCACCCCCCGAGCAACCGCTCCAGCACCACCGCGATCCCGTCCGCGTCGTGGGACAGCGTGATCTCGTCCGCTATGGTCTTCAGGTCCTCGTGGGCGTCTGCCATGGCGACGCCGTGGGTGGCCCAGCGGAACATCGGGATGTCGTTGGGCATGTCGCCGAAGGCGATCGTCTCGGTCGCCCTGACGCCGAGGCGGCGGGCGGCGAGGGAGAGGCCGGTGGCCTTGGTGAGGCCGAGGGGGAGCAGTTCGACGACTCCCTCGCCCGCCATCACGACGCCCACGAGCTGCCCCGCGATCGCGGTGGCCGTCGTGGCGAGGGCGTCGTCGCTCAGCTCGGGGTGCTGGATGTAGACCTTGTTGATCGGCTGTTCCCACAGCGCGGCGAAGCGGTCCGCGTCGTCGAGCCGGATGGAGGCGAGGCCGCCCTCCTGGACCCGGTAGCCGGGGCCGGTGAGGACATCGCCGTCCAGGCCGTCGCGGCTCACGGCGAGGGCGAGCGGCCCCGTGTGCTCCTCGATCAGCTCGATGGCCCGCCGGGCGAGCCCGCGCTCCAGCGTCACCGAGGTGAGCAGCCGCCCGCTCCCGGCGTCGTAGACCTGCGCGCCCTGCGCGCACACCGCGAGCCCCTGGTAGTCCAGCTCCTCCAGGACCTTCTTCGTCCACGGCACCGCCCGCCCCGTCACGATGATGTGCGGCGCGCCCGCCTCCGCCGCCGCGACGAGCGCGGCGCGCGTACGCGGCGAGACGGTGTCGTCGGAGCGCAGGAGCGTCCCGTCGAGGTCGGTGGCGACGAGCCGGTACGGGAAACGACCGGTCCCCTGGCCCTGCGCGGGCACCGGCACAGCACCCGTCGCGGGCACAGCACCCGTCGCGGGCCCCGCACCCACCGCGGACGCGGCACCGGTCGCGGGCCCGGTACCAACCGCCGACGCGGCACCGGTCGCCGACGCGCCCCCGGCCGCCGACGCGGCGCCCGTCGCGGGCACAGCACCCGCCGCGGGCACCGCCTCCGTCCGCGCAAGCCGCGCCTCCGCCCCCGCCTCCGTGCGCGCCCCCTCGTCCCCCGTGTGAACGGGCTCGGCGCTCACTTGGCGGTGGCCGGGGCGACCGGCTCCAGGACCTCGCGCCCGCCCAGGTACGGCCGCAGCACCTCCGGCACCCGCACCGAGCCGTCCGCCTGCTGGTGGTTCTCCAGGAGCGCGACGATCGTGCGCGGGACGGCGCACAGCGTGCCGTTGAGGGTCGCGAGCGGGCGGGTCTTCTTGCCGTCGCGCATGCGGATCGACAGGCGCCGCGCCTGGAACTCGGTGCAGTCCGAGGTCGAGGTCAGCTCGCGGTACTTGCCCTGCGTGGGAATCCACGCCTCGCAGTCGAACTTCCGCGCTGCGGAGGAGCCGAGGTCACCGGTCGCGACGTCGATGACGCGGAACGGCAGCCCGAGCGAGGTCAGCCACTGCTTCTCCCACTCCAGGAGCCGCCGGTGCTCCGCCTCGGAGTCCTCGGGGGCGACGTACGTGAACATCTCCACCTTGTCGAACTGGTGGACCCGGAAGATGCCGCGCGTGTCCTTGCCGTGCGAGCCGGCCTCGCGGCGGAAGCAGGGCGAGAAGCCCGCGTACCGCAGCGGCAGCCGGTCCGCCTCGATGATCTCGTCCATGTGGTAGCCGGCGAGGGCCACCTCGGAGGTGCCGACGAGGTACAGGTCGTCGTCCTTGAGGTGGTAGACGTCCTGCCCGGCCTGGCCGAGGAAGCCGGTGCCGTCCATCGCCTGCGGGCGGACGAGGGCGGGCGTGAGCATCGGCGTGAAACCGGCCGCGGTGGCCTGCGCGATCGCGGCGTTGACGAGGGCGAGTTCGAGGAGCGCGCCGATGCCGCTGAGGTAGTAGAAGCGCGAACCGGAGACCTTCGCGGCGCGCTCGACGTCGATCGCGCCGAGCAGGTGGCCGAGCTCCAGGTGGTCCTTGGGCGCGAAGCCCTCCGCCTCGAAGTCGCGGATCGTGCCGTGCGTCTCCAGGAGGGCGAAGTCCTCCTCGCCGCCGACGGGCACGTCGGGGTGGACGAGGTTGCCGAGGCGGCGCAGGAGGTCCTGCGTCTGCGCGGCGGCGTCGCTCTGCTCGGCGTCGGCGGCCTTCACCGCGGCGGCCAGCTCGCCGGTCCGCTTCAGCAGCTCCTGCTTCTCGTCCCCCTGCGCCTTGGGGATGAGCTTGCCGAGCTGCTTCTGCTCGGCGCGCAGCTCGTCGAAGCGGACCCCGGAGGAGCGGCGGCGCTCGTCGGCGGAGAGGAGGGAGTCGACGAGCCCGACGTCCTCTCCTCGGGCGCGCTGCGAAGCGCGCACACGGTCGGGGTCCTCACGAAGCAGGCGAAGGTCAATCACAGAGCCAGGCTACCGGGGCGCCGGTCCTGGGCTCGACCGGGATTCGGGGCGCATCGGTTCGCGAGTGTGATCTTTTACCGGACCTGCTTGCGCGTTAAGGGCGAAATGGGTGATTTGCCGGAATGGCCGCAGGGCTTATTCGGCATTCCCCTGAGCGGACGGCGCTTCTCGGCGTACGGTCGCCGAGGCCGCGAAAGGGAACGGGAACGCTCCGGCCGGGCGGCCCGCGAGACCCAACGGGGCGGTGCGGGGGCGGCGTGGTGGCGGTACGGCGGTGGCGCGGGGCGAAGTTGTCCACAGGAGAGCGCGTTCCCGAAAAGTTATCCACAGGCTGCGGACGGCTGCTGTGGATGTCGGAATGCGGAGTTCCGAATCAAGCCGTTCGTTCCGTGGATTTCCCTTTCGAAACCTTGTGGGCGACCCCTTTCGGGTGGAAATTCTCGTTCCCATAGAGTTGATCAAGGGAAAAGTGCCGCCGAAAGGCAGTGAACCGGCCGGAGCGGCCAGGAAATGACTGTGGACGGACTTGGTGGCCGTGGGGGTCTACAGGGCGATTTGTCGACCATGTCGGGCGAGTCTGTCGACTTGTCCCCAGCTCCGGACGCCCGCCTGTGGATAACTCTGTGGACAACTTCTTCATCTTGTACGACGTCTTGCGCGCGACGTCTTGCGCGCGACGCCTCGCCCGCCGTCGCGCACGCCCGGCAGCATCGCGTCACCCCTCCAGCAACCCCTGCCCCACGTACTCCCCCTCCCCCGCGCCCCCCGGCACCGCGTAGAGCCCGCTCGCCTCGTGGCGGATGTACTCGGAGAGCGCGTCGCCGCGGTCGAGCTTGCGCTGCACCGGGACGAAGCCCCGCAGCGGGTCCGCCTGCCAGCAGAGGAAGAGGAGACCCGCGTCCGGGACGCCGTCCGCGTCGATGCCGTCGTGGTACGAGAACGGGCGGCGCAGCATCGCGGCCCCGCCGTTCTGGTCGGGCCGGGTGATACGGGCGTGGGCATTGAGGGGAATGACGAGATCCCCGTCCTTGTCCGTCGCGTCGAGTTCGGGTTCGGTGCGCTCGCCGCCCCCGGTGAGCGGGGCGCCGGTGGATTTCCGGCGGCCGATGACCTTCTCCTGCTCCGCGAGCCCGAGCCCTTCCCAGTCGTCGAGCAGCATGCGGATACGGCGCATGACGACGTACGAGCCGTTCGCCATCCACTCCGGGCCGTCCCCGGGCCCCACGAAGACGCGCTGGGCGAAGTCCTTGTCGCTCTCCTTCGGATTGCCCGTCCCGTCGAGCTGCCCCATGAGATTCCGCGCGGTCCTGGGGCTCGCGGTCGCGCCGGGGGAACGGTTGAAGCCGTTCATCTGCCAGCGCACCCGCGCCGTCCCGCGCGCGTCCTTCTGGAGCGCGCGCAGCGCGTGGAAGGCCACGAGCGCGTCATCGGCGCCGATCTGCACCCACAGATCGCCGTTTCCGCGCTTCGCGTCGAGGTGGTCGGAGGAGAACTGCGGGAGCGGCGCGAGGGCTTCGGGCCGCTGCTTCTCCAGCCCCGTACGGCTGAAGAAGCTGTGCCCGAAACCGAAGGTGACCGTGAGCGAGGCGGGGCCGGCGTCGAGCGCGACACCCGTGTCGTGCCCGTCCGCCGCGACCGCCTCACCGGCCATGAGCCGCTCGGCCGTCCCCGACCAGCGCCGCAGGAGGTTCGCCGCCTCCCGCCGGCCCTTCCCCGCGAGCAAGTCGAAGGCGAGGAGATGGCCCTTTGCCTGGAGCGGGGTGGTGATCCCCGGCTGATGTTTCACGTGAAACATCGCCCGCCGGGCGCCGAGTTGGCTGAGCGCCTCCGTCGGCGCCTCGCTCCCCTCCGGCGCGAGGGCGTACCCCACGCCACCCCCCGCGGCCCCCAGAACGAGCCCGGTGGCCCCCGCGGTGCCGAGCAGCGCGCGGCGGCTGACGCCACCGGGGCGCTCCTGGACCGTACGGTCCTCGGCGGTTCCGGGGGCGGCGGACGCCCGGCCGGTGGTGGCCCGGTCCTGGGACGGGATGCGGTCTGTCATGGTGCTTCAGTGCTTTCAGGTGCGGTCCGGCGCCCGCGTGCCGAGGCGGCGGCGCGGGCGCCGGGGTGTCAGCCGATGCGGACGGTCTTGTCCACGGTGACCTGGTCGATGTCGGAGGTACGGACGGTGACGCCGAGCTGCCACTCGCCCGCCATCGGGATCTGCACGCCGGAGGCGCTCCAGTGCCCCGCCGCGAGGTGCTGGGGGCGGACCGCGATCGGGCCGAGGTTCTTCTCGGGCAGGGTGAGCGAGAGGCGCACCTCGGGCAGGTCGAAGGGCGCGCCGCCGGGGCGCTCGATGTAGACGTGCACCGTGTTGGCGCCCGAGCGGCCCGGGTCGATGTCGAGCTGGACGGTGCCCTTGCCGTTCTCGCCGCCCGTGTCGAAGGGGAGCTTCACGGAGACGGCCGCGCCGCTCGTGGCCCCGCTCGCGCCCTTCGCGGCGGAGACCTGCTCCTCGGTACGGCCCGGCTCGGTCGTGGTGAGGACGGTCGTGACGCCGAGCAGGACGACGGCGATCCCGGCCTCTATCAGTACGGAGCGGCGTAGCCCGGACCGGAGCGGATCGGCGTCCCGCGTCCGCTTCTCCTTCGCGACCCGGACGGCCGCCTGCTGCCGTGCGAGCTGAGCGGCCCGTACGGGATCGGCGGTGTCCCCGCCCTCGGGGGCCTTGCCGCGGGCGCCGCTCCCCTCGCGCACGGCGGCCTTTTCCGTACGCTTCGGCTCCGCCTTCCGCGCGGCGGGAACCCCCTTGCCCGGCACCGCCGCCGCTTCCCCGCCCTCCGCCAGACGGCTCGTCCAGCGGCGGGAGAAGAAGGCGACGGCGACGAGGACGACGACGAGGCCGACCTTCACCAGGAGGAGCTGCCCGTACGACGTGTCCGTGAGCGCCGACCAGGTGCCGACCTGGCGCCAGGACTGGTAGATCCCGGTGCCGACGAGGACGACGACGCTCGTGAAGGCGAGCCGCGAGAAGCGGTCGACGGCCGCCGACTCGACGGCGGGGTCCCGGTAGAGCGCGACGAGCAGCGCCGTGAGCCCGCCGAGCCAGGCGGCGACCGCGAGCAGGTGCAGGATGTCGACGGGCATCGCGACGGAGGGCTGGAGCCCGGCCGAGGCGTGCTCGGCGAGTGCCCAGGTCGAGGCGAGGCCGATCGCGACGACGGGGCCGCCGATCGCGAGCCCGAAGCCGAGGTCGCGGCGCTCGGCCGGGTCCTCGCGCCGCGCGTACGCGCCGAAGAGCACGGCGATGAAGAGCGCGGCGACGGCGAGCAGGAGCAGCCGCGAGACGAGGGCGGCGCCGGGCTTCGTCTGGAGCACGTCGCCGAGCGCGCCGAGGTCGAAGACGTCGGAGAACTTCCCCGAGCCCGTGTACGAGCCGCGCAGCAGGAGCAGCGCGAGGGTCGCCGCCGTGAGCGCGGCCCAGCCGCCGACGACGAGCCGTTGCAGGGCCCGCAGCCGGGTCCCGCGCGGCCAGCAGCCGAGGACGAAGGCCGCGCCGCCGACGAGCACGATGAAGCCCGCGTACGCGACGTACCGCCCGACGTCGTAGAGGAAGCCGACGAGCCCGCCGCCCGCCTCGTTCTCGGGGACGCCCGCGCTCGTCTTCGACGGCGCGCCGATCGAGAAGGTGAAGGCACCGGCGACGGGGTGGCTGTCGGCGGAGACGACCTGGTAGGCGACGGTGAAGGTGCCGTCGGGGAGCCCGGCGTGCAGTTTCACCGCGTAGCGGGCGCGCGAACCGCTGCTCAGGTCGGTGAGCTTGCCGGTGTCGACGCGCTCGCCGGAGGGGTCGAGGACGCGGACCGCGTTGTCGGAGACGCCGATCTTCTCGGAGAAGTCGAGCACGACGCGGTCCGGCGCGGTGTCGAGCACGGCGCCCTGCTTCGGGTCGCTGTCGACGAGCGCCGCGTGCGCCGAGGCGGGCGCGGCGCCCGCGAGCACGGCGAGCAGCGCGGCGGCGAGGCTCGCGAGGAGGAGGGCGAGCCTGCGGCCCCCCCGGGGCACGGCGGCGGGCCGCACCGGGCCGGCCGCCCCCGGGGGCGCGGCCGGCCCCCCGGGTGCGGGCGGTGCTCAGAGCGAGTGGTGCGGGGCTGCGCATCGGGTGCTCCTCACTGCTTGTCCTGCGTGTCTCCCGCCGAGGGCGGCTGGTAGGTCGTCTCCTTCACGGGCAGAACGGCCTTGACGGCCCCGGACTTCGCGAAGTGCAGGGTGACCGTCACGGTCTCCCCGCGCTTCGGCGTGTGCCGCAGCCGCTCGAACATGAGGTGGTTGCCGCCGCGCGCGAAGTCGAGGCGGCCGTGCGCCGGGACCGCGAAGGAGTCCTGCTCGCGCATCTCGCCGTCCTTGGTGCTGTGCAGGGTCACCTCCGCGGCGAGCGGGCTGGTCACGGAGGTGAGGCGGTCGGCGCCGCCCTTGTTGGTGACGACGAAGAAGCCGGCGGCCATGTCGTGGCCCACGGGCTGCGGTACGTAGCCGGTGCTGACCTTCAGCTCGGGCTTCGCGTCGTCGGCGCCCGCGCTGTCGCCGCCGCAGGCGGTGAGGGTGAGGGCGAGGCCCCCCGCGAGGAGCGCGAGCAGCCCCGTACCGCCGCGCACGCCGCGTGCACCGGTGCCGCGCACGCTCCGTCCACGAGTGCCGCGCGGGCCGCGTACCCGTGCTCGCGCCGTCACGGCTTGCGCCCCTCGACGAGCTGGGGCAGGTCCTTCGTGTAGTCGTCGGCGGTCGCCTGCTCGCCGTACAGGACGTAGCCCTTGTCGGTCTTCGGCGAGAAGGCGACGACCTGGGTGCCGTGGGTCGAGACGGTCTTGCCGTTCTTGTCCTTGTGCGCGGGCTCGACGCTGATGCCGAGCTGGCGCGCGCCCGCCTGGATCGCGTCGAAGTCACCGGTGAGGCCGATGAAGTCGGGGTCCTGGCCCTTGAGCCAGGAGCCGAGCGCCTTCGGGGTGTCGCGCTTCGGGTCGGTCGTGACGAAGACGACCTGGAGCTTCGCGCGCTCGGCGGCGGGCAGCTTCTTCGCGGCGATGGCGATGTTGCTCATGGTGAGCGGGCAGACGTCGGGGCAGTTCGTGTAGCCGAAGTAGACGAGCGTCGGCTTCCCGGCCGTCCGCTCCCTGAGGTCGAACTTCTTGCCCGCCGTGTCGGTGAGGACGAGGTCCGGCTTCGTGAAGGGCTGGTCGAGCACGGTCGCCGCCTTCTGCGAGCCGGAGGCGGCCGAGACGTCGACGACGGCGGCGTCCTGCTTGTCGTCGTCGCTGCCGCCGCAGGCGCCGAGGGTGAGCGCGGCGGCGGTGACGAACGTGGCGGCGAGGAGCGTCGAACGACGGAGGCGGGCGGGGCTGGTGGTGCGCATGTGCGAAGTCCTGAAGTGAGAAGGGGGTGGAGGGCGGGGCGCCCCGAGGAGCGCCCCGCCCGCGGTGCGTCAGTCGGTGGTGGCGGTGCGGCGGCGGCCCGCGAGCACCCCGAAGGCCACCCCGGCCGCGCCGACGACGATGCCGACGACGGCGAGGACCCGCGCGGTGGTGTCGGAGGAGCCGCTGTCGCTGTCGGAGGAGGCGGTGGCGGTCTTGTCGTGAGCGCCGTCGCTCTTGTCCTTGGCGTCCGTACCGCTGCTCGCCGTGCCGCCCGCCGCGCCGTGCGCTTCATCGGCCGCGGCGCTCAGCGCGAGCACGGGCGCGGGGTCGTCCGGCTCGCTGCCGTCGCTCTTCGGCTCCTCGATCCACCGGACGACCTCCTTGTTGGAGTACGTCTGGAGGGCCTTGAAGACGAGCTGGTCCGCGTCCTCGGGCAGGGGCCCGAGCGAGAGCGGGAACTGCTGGAACTGACCGGGCTCGACACCCTTGCCCTCAGCGGTCCAGGTGATCTTCGAGGGGGCCTCGGTGACCTTCTCGCCGTGCATCTCGACCGGCTTGTCGAGCTTGGCCTGCGTGACCTTCACCGTCCAGCCGGGGACCGGCTGCGGCTGCACGGAGGCGAGCGGGTGGTCGGTCGGGAGGTTGACCTCCAGCTTCACGGTCGAGGCGTCGTCGCGCTCGTTGGGGACCTTGAAGTTGACGGTCGCGTAGCCGCCCTTGGCGGCGGCACCCTGCGGGGCGACGCTGACGTGCGCGGCGGCGGGGCCCGCGAGGACGAGGACCCCGGAGGCGGCGAGCGCGCCGAGGACCGCGAGGCGGGTGCCCCGGCGGCGCGCCGGCGCGGAGGGGCGGCCGGTCGGGGCGGTGTGCGCGTACGTCTCGTCGTACGAAGCGTGCATGGCGAAACTCCACTTTCGGCAGTGGGGAACGGTGAGGTGGCCACGCGCCCGTTCGGTGGCGCGCGGCGGCACGACGCGGCGGCGCCGGGGCACGGACGGGGCCGGGCCCGGCGGGTGTGCCGGTCGTGGTCAGGCGGCGAGAGTCAGACCCGCGCGCGGCGGGCCCCGCCTGATCACCGAGTGCCGGAGAGCGGCCCCGTCCCGGGGCAGCCGTTCCTCGTCCCCGCGGGCGGCGCGCGGCTGCCGGAGCAGCGCGAGGGCCGCGAGCCGCAGCCGTACGAGAGCGAGCGCGCACCACAGCGCGCGCAGCCGCGCCCCGGCGGCGACCCCCGCGAGCAACTGCCCCGACAGCCGTACGAGCCCGAAGAGGGACCGCTCGCCGTGGCGCAGCAGCCAGCCCGCGACGAGCGCCGCGAGCAGGTGCAGGAGGAGCATCGGCAGCGAGGGCAGGACCCCCATGCCGGGGTGCGCGTGCGCCGCCGGGTCGTCGAGCCCGGCGGTCGCGAGGATGTGGTGCGCCTCCAGGGGGCTCAGCGAGGAGGCCCCCGCGCCGCACACGAGGCGCGCGGCGCGTTCGGCGGCGCTGTCCGGCGCCGGGCCCATCGCCATGCCCTGCTGGCCGAGCCCGAAGAGGGCGTGCAGCCCGAGCTGCCCGGCGGCGAGCAGCGCGGCGATGCCGGGCAGGGAGCGTTCCCGGCCCGCGAGCGGGCAGACGGCGAGGAGGACGAGGAGGAAGCCGAGGCCCAGGCTCCACAACGGAACACCGGCCCCCGAGGCCGTGGAGTGCCCCAGCGCGGACAACGCGACGCAGACCGCGGTGAATACCGCGGCCCTCAGCAGCCGGAGTCCCGCTCCGGCGCGCGTGAACACGTGGGGGGCAGCCATGGCGGGCCCATCATCCCATCGCGGCCCCCGGCGTGGGCGGGCAGGTCCGCAAGGTCCCGAAGGTCTGCTTGGGCGGGGATGGCGTCGGTACGGGGGAATGGGGACGTCCGGCGTGGAACGGGCGTGGCGCGTGGGGCGCCCGGGGTGCGACGGACGGGACGCGTGGGGCGCCCGGGACAGGTGTCCGGAGGGCGGCATTGGCGTGAAGTTCCCGCCGGATTCGCGACTTTCACCCCGTATTGCCCCGACTTCACGGTGTCAAGAGGGCGGTTGAGGGGCGGTGTTGGCGGCAATACGTACTTCTATGTCGAGCCGTGCACAGGAGGCTGGAACATGAGCATCTGGTGGTCGCTCCATCTGCGGCGCGAGGCGGCGAGCGTCCCGCTCGCCAGGAAGCTGCTCGCCGGTGCCATGGACACGGCCGGCGTCGACCCCGACACCGCGTTCGACCTCTCCCTCGCGCTCACCGAGGCGTGCGCCAACGCCGTCGAGCACGGCGGCGCGAGCAGCGCGAAGTACCGCGTCACAGTGCGCCTCGACGAGGAGCGCTGCCACATCGAGGTGAGCGACTCCGGGCCGGGCTTCCGGGGCCGCCGCGGCGTCCCGCTGCGTCGCACCCGCCTGGAGGCGGAGAGCGGTCGCGGCCTCGGCATCATCAGCGAACTCTCCGACCACGCCCAGTTCCGCAACCGCGCGGGCCGCGGCGGGGCGGTCGTCCGCTTCGACAAGCTCGTGAAGTGGCGCGAAGGAGCCCCGCTGGCGGCGGCCTGAGCGCCCGCCCCGCACACGCCGACGGGCCGGGCCCCCACGAGGGGACCCGGCCCGTCCACGTACCGCCTGCGTCGCGTACCGCCTGCGGCGGCGTACGTACGCGGCCTGCGGCATGTGCCGCCCGTGGCCCGTAACGCCGTCGCGCCCCTCAGCCCTGGACGCGCGCCATCCACGCCTCGACCTCGTCCGAGGTGCGCGGCAGCGCGGCCGACAGGTTCCGGTTGCCGTCCTCCGTGACGACGAGGTCGTCCTCGATCCGCACGCCGATGCCCCGGTACTCCTCCGGCACGGTGAGGTCGTCGGCCTGGAAGTAGAGGCCCGGCTCGACCGTCAGGCACATGCCCGGCTCCAGGACGCCGTCCTTGTACGTCTCGGTGCGGGCCACCGCGCAGTCGTGCACGTCGAGACCGAGCATGTGCCCGGTGCCGTGCAGCGTGAAGCGGCGCTGGAGGCCCAGTTCGAGCACGCGGTCGACGGGGCCTTCCAGGAGGCCCCACTCGACGAGCCGCGTGGCGAGCACGCGCTGCGCGGCCTCGTGGAAGTCCGCGTACTTGGCACCGGGGCGCACGGCCGCGATCCCGGCCTCCTGCGCCTCGTACACCGCGTCGTAGATCTTGCGCTGGAGCGCGGTGAAGGTCCCGTCGATCGGCAGCGTGCGCGTCACGTCGGCCGTGTAGAGGGTGTGCGTCTCGACCCCGGCGTCGAGGAGCAGCAGCTCACCGGCGCGGACGGGGCCGTCGTTGCGGACCCAGTGCAGCGTCGTGGCGTGCGGTCCCGCGGCGCAGATCGAGCCGTAACCGATGTCGTTGCCCTCGACGCGGGCGCGGAGGAAGAAGGTGCCCTCGATGTAGCGCTCGGAGGTGGCCTGCGCCTTGTCGAGCACCTTCACGACGTCCTCGAAGCCGCGCGCGGTCGCGTCGACGGCCTTCTGGAGCTCGGCGATCTCGAAGGCGTCCTTCACGAGGCGCGCCTCGGAGAGGAAGACGCGCAGCTCCTCGTCCCGCTCGCCCGTCACCTTGTCGGTGAGCGCGGCCTCGATGCCCGCGTCGTAGCCGCGCACGACCCGCGCCGGGCCGCTCGCCTCGCGCAGCGCGTCCGGCAGTTCGCGGACGTCCTTCGCCGGGATGCCGAGCAGCTTCTCGGACTCGGTGAGGGAGTTCCGGCGGCCGACCCACAGCTCGCCCTGGCCGTCGAGCCAGAACTCGCCGTTCTCACGGTTCGAACGGGGCAGCAGGTAGACGGTGGCCTCGTGACCGCTCGCCGTCGGCTCCAGCACGAGGACGCCGTCCTGCGTCTGGTCGCCCGTGAGGTACGCGTACTCGACCGAGGAGCGGAAGGGGTAGTCCGTGTCGTTCGAGCGGACCTTGAGGTTGCCCGCCGGGATCACGAGCCGCTCACCGGGGAAGGCGGCCGACAGCCCGGCGCGGCGCGCGGCGGTCTCCGCGGCCTGCGGGATCGGCTTCAGGTCGTGCAGCTCCGTGTCGGCCCAGCCGGTCCGCATGCTCTCCGCCAGCTCGTCCGAGACGTTGCGGTAGAGGCCGTTCTTGCGCTGCTTGATCGCCTCCTCCTCCGACCCGTCCTCGGTGCTCGGAACCTGCTGTCCGCCGTCCTGCATGGGCTGTCTCCTTATACGAACGCCTGATGCGGCCATCGTACGGTTGTCCGCACTTCCGGCCAGGGCGTGCGGGAGGGCGCGCGGAGCGCGCGCGGGCGGAGGGCGACCAACTCCGGTACGGACTCCGCTCGTCCCGGCGCGGTGGCGGGGCGGCTGTGAGCAGGGCCACAGGACAGCGCGCATGTTTCACGTGAAACATCGCAAGAGGGGCCATCGGCGATGTTCCATGTGAAACATCGCCGATCCCGGCTCCCGGCTTCCGGTTCTCCGGCTCTCGGCTCTCGGGCTTCCGGCTCCCGGCTTGCGGCTCCCGGCTTCCGTTCTCGGCTTCCGGCTGCGGCTCAGTCGAAGGTCAGGACCAGGAGTGCCAGGTCCTCCCCGGTCGGCAGGGCGCGCTCCGGCAGCAGGCGCTCCAGGAGATGGTCCGCGAGCGCCCCCGGATCGCGCCGCAGCCGCAGCGGGCTGCCCGCCGCCGCCGCGTGGAGCCGTGCGAAGGCGCGGTCGGTGGTGTCGCCCGTGGCCCGCAGCAGCCCGTCCGTGTAGAACACGAGCGACTCGCCGGGCTCGGGCCGGACCTCGACGCTCGGCGCCTCCCAGCAGCTCAGCATCGTGAGCGGCGCCGAGACGCTGCTCTCCAGGTACTCGACGCGGCGCGGGCCGATCAGGAGCGGCGGCGCGTGCCCGGCCCCCGCGAAGCGCAGCCGCCTGCCGTCCTGGCCGAGGTGCGCGTAGAGCGCGGTCGCGCTGCGGCCCGGCTCACTGAGCCGCAGGACGAGTTCGAGGTCGGCGAGCACCGCCGCCGGGTCCTCGCCCTGGAGCACCGCGTACGCGCGCAGCGCCCCGCGCAGCCGCGCCGCCGCGGCGAGCGCCTCGGGACCGTCGCCGCTCGCGGTCCCCACCGCGAGCCCGCACCCGCCGTCGGGCAGCGTCAGCGCCTCGTACCAGCTTCCGGCACCGCCGGGACCGGCGAGCCAGCGGCCCGCGAGGCGCGCGCCGGGAACGCGGGGCAGCGTCCCGGGGCCGAGGTGCGCGCGCAGGGCCGCCGTCTCGCGTACGGCGGTGTCCTGCGCGCCGAGCGCCACGAGATGGCTCGCGGCCTCGCGCGCGTACAGCGAGAGGAGGCGGCTCTGTCGCGAGGAGGGAGCGGTCGGCACGGGGAAGGACCACAGTGCCGAGGCGAAGACACGCTCCGCGTCGCAGAGCGGCACGGCGTACGTGGCGGCACAGCCCAGGCTCCGCGCCACGGCGGCGCAGCGCGGGTCGAGCCCGGGTTCGGCGAGCAGGTCCCTGCGGGTCACGGGCACGCCGGTGCCCGCCGCGAGCAGTGCGCCGTGCGAGGTGCACTCCTCGGGCAGCGCCTCCAGGCGGCCGAGTTCGCCGCGGTCCAGGCCGTGGCCGTGGAGGCGGGCGGGATGGGCCGCGGCGTGGGTGAAGCGGACCAGCCCGCGCTCCGCGCCGAGCAGGACGGCGCCCGCGCGCAGGAGTTCGCCGAGGGCGTCCTCGGTGGTACGGGTGCGGTGCAGCCGTTCGCTCAGCTCGTGGAGCGTGCTGAGGTCGAGCAGCCAGGAGGCGAGGCGCTCCTGGAGGGTGAGGGACGCGCGGGCCGGGATGCCGCTCGCCCGGGACTCCCCGGCGCCCGGAGCGCTCGCGGGGGAGGGGAGCGAGGCGTCGGCGGAGGACTCGGCCGACTCGGCCGGAGTGTCGGCATTGTGGGCGGGGGAGGGATTCGGGGAGTGGGTTCCGGCCACTTTCGGGGCGGGCGGGGTGCTCATGGTGTCCGGCTCTCTGGCAGGTGCCGGTGGCGCGTCAGCATCGCAAACCCCCAAAGTGTGCTGCGGCTGGGCGAGAGATTCACATCTACACGGGTACGTCACGGCATGTCCAGCATTGTCCGGTGCTGTTTCCCGGTGTCCGTGGCCCCGGCAACGGGGTGCGCGCAGGGTGGCCGCGGGGCGTGCATTCCGTCGTGGGACGCCAGGTTGGCCGGAAAAAGAGGTGTGGACAGGGGGCTGGGGTCGACTGGGGGAGTTCGCCCTCCGGCGACGCCGGAATGCGAACGGCGCTCGGGGAGCGTCACCGAAGTCGCTCGGGGTACTTACGTGGATGAGGGCGGCGACCCAGTGGGGGCTGGGCCGGAACCCTGTGACGCGCGGAAGGCGTCCTGAACGACAGCACAACGGGGCGGTACGGCACGGAGCCCGGCACGAGACGCCGGGGTCCTGGCCGACCGGGGCTGGGGCCCGCCGGGGCGGGCGGGCCCACCACCGGCCCGGACCACGACCGGCCCGCGGCCGGCCCGCCGGGCACGGGGCCCCGGCGCGGGCGACGTACGCATCCGCCCCGCGCGACCACGTACGACAGCGACACGTACGACAGCGACCACGTACGACTCCGCCCGACGCGCGCACCGCGAACAGCACGGGGCCGCCCTCGCGTCGGACCGCACCAGGCGCACGTACGACAGCACCAGACGCACGCCCGGCGACCGGGCCGCGCTTCCCCGCCCGGGAACCGCACCGGCACCGCACGCACCACCGGCACCGCAGGCACCATCCGCGCCGCAGGCAGCTCCCTGGCGCGGGCAACGGCAGGCAAGCGATCCGCACCGCAGTGGTGCGGCTCCTCGGCGTCCCACGGAAAGGAACGAGCGCGCATGCGTGAGATCCCCGGAAAGCACCGCAGCTCAGGGCCGGGCCGTACGGACGGCCCCGGCAACCCCGAGGCCGCCGCCCTCTTCGCGACGCGCTGGAAATGGCCGGTCCTGCCGGGGGCCGGTACCCGCCCCGCGCGCCGCGCGCCGCACCCCGCGCTGCGCGCCGCCGAGCGCTGCGCCTGCCCCGACGCCTTGTGCGCCGGGCCGGGCGCGCACCCCTTCGAGCCGGGGCTGCTCGCCGCGACGACCGATCCGCGCATGGTGGCCTGGTGGTGGCGGGAGCGCCCGCAGGCCCCCGTCCTGCTCGCGACGGGCGAGGGCGAGGCGCCCTGCGCGCTGAGCGTGCCCGCCGCCGTGGGCCCGGCGACGCTCGCGGCGCTCGACCGCGAGGGGGTGCGCCTCGGCCCCGTCGTGGCGGGCCCCGACCGCTGGGCGCTGCTCGTCGCCCCGTACGACCTCGCCCGCCTCGGCGCGCTGCTCTACGCGATGGACAGGGTCCCCGGCGCGCTGCGCTTCCACGGCAGCGGCGGCTACCTCGTCCTGCCGCCCTCGCGCACGGGGGCGGGGACGACGGGCTGGGCGCGCGGACCGCTGCCGGAGCGGGACGGCGCGGCGGGGGTCACCGCGGGAGCGCGGCCGGGCGCGCGCGGTGCGACGGCGCGGCCGTGGCTGCCGGAGGTGGAGACGCTGCTCGGGCCGGTCGTGGAGACGCTCACCCGGCCGGGGGTCAACGCGCCGGAGTTCTGAGCGCGGAGGCGGGCGGGGCGGGGCCGTATCGGGGGAGCGGTCCGGACCGGGGAAGCCGGTCCCTGGGACGTGGTGGCGCGCGGGACGGCGCGGTTCCGTGACGGGGCGCCGCGGCGGGCCTCGTGACCTGCGTCCGGACATGGAAGGGCCCGGTTGCTGGCGACGGGGGATGCACCAGCAACCGGGCTAATTGAACGGTAACAAGAGATCGCCGGTTCGCAAATTCGGTCTCATCCGTTCGGGCCCGGTCTCAAGCGGACTTTACCTTCGGGTGTGACCGGACTCACGCGGCAGGCGTCGAGCGACCGGCGTCGTGCGTCAGTTGAGCGTGACCTGGCGGTTGGTGAGACCGGCGCGGGCGCGTCGCTCCTCGGCGGTGAGCGGCGTCGTCGCGGCGAGTGCCGTGTCGAGGCGCTCGGCGAAGGCGGCGGCGGGCTTCTCGGTGTCCGCGGCGCTCATCGTGCTCGGCAGGTCCCAGACCGGCACGGTCAGCCCGTGCGCGCGGAACGAGCCGACGAGCCGGGTGCCCTCGCCGAGCGAGGACTCACCGGCGGCGTGCAGCCGCGCGAGCGCGTCGAGCAGCCGCTCCTCGGGCACGGTCGTGACCCACCGCAGGTGGTTCTTCTCCGGCACCTCGCACCAGTACGCGGCGTCGACGCCGCTCAGCCGCACGGTCGGCACCGCCGCCGCGTCGGCGCGCTCCAGCGAGGCCGTGACCTCGGCGGAGGCGTTCTGCGCCTCGCCCTCGGGCAGCCAGAAGGCGAAGCCCTCGTGCACCTCGGGAACGAACGGCGCGTCGAGGTCCAGGAGGTCCTGGAGGCGCGGGCCGTCGACCGGCGCGCGGCGCGCCTCGACCGGGTTGCCCGGCTCGGCGGCGAGCGCGCGGCGCAGCGTGTCGGCGAGGTCGCGGCTCAGGTCGCCCGAGGCGGTGTCGTTCTGGAGGCCGAGCAGGACGGAGCCGTCCTCGCGGCGCAGCGCGGGCCAGGCCATCGGCAGCACGGTCGCGAGCGTCACGGCGGGCACGCCCTCGGGCAGCCCGCCCGCGAGCCGGAGCGGCACGGTCGCGGCCGGCACGAGTTCACGCAGCGCGACCCAGTCGGCCTCGCCGGGCAGCCCCTCGAACGGGCGGCTGACGAGCTCGGTCGCCGCCTGCGCGGCGGCGCGCCCGTGACACGCCTTGTACCGGCGGCCCGAACCGCACGGGCAGGGCTCCCTCGCCCCGACCACCGGCACCTCACCGCCCGCGAACGCGGTGCTCGCCTTGCCCTTGGACTGCGGGCGCTTCTTGGCCATCGTCGGTGTTCTCCCGTCACGGCTCGGCAGGTACGGCGGCGAGCCTAACGCCTCGGCCCTTTCCGGCCGCACGCACTCGAACGGGTGAACGGGAGCGGGGGTGGGAGCGGGGGGTCGGGGATGGACGTTGGGGTGGGTGAGGGCTTTGGCGGGGGGCGGCAGGGGGCGGGTGGGGCTGTGGGGTGGTGCGGGGTGGGCCGGGGCAGCGGGGTCGGTGCGGGGTGGCGCGGCGTTGCGGGCTGGTGCGGGCGGGTGGCCCGGCGGCTCGCCAAGACGGTCGGGATTCGGGCAGAGGGACGGGGGCAGGGTGCCCGAGCGGGCACGGGAGTGGGAAGTACGGGGGTGAGCGCGGCCGGGGATGCGGCGTGCGGGGTGCGGCACCCGGGAGGGACGAGCCGTTCGGGACGAGCCGTTCGGGCGTCCGTGCGAGGGGTGTGCGATCGGCGCGGGCGGGGTCAGCCTGCCCAGGCGCGCGGTGCCGGGTGCGGCTCGCGCTGCCGAGGGTGCGATCAGCCGTACGGAAGGACCTGGCCGCTTCTGCCGGCTCGTCGCTCGTTCGGGGCTCGCGCCTCGTTCGGGGCTCGCGCCTCGTTCGGGACCCGGCCCTCACTCGGCAGTTCGGCCCCGGGCTCCCGGACCCGGCTGGGGCTCAGCCCTCACGGAAGGCTCTGCTCTCACGGAAGGCTCCGCCCTCACCGCAGGCTCCCCCCTGGGCCGCAGGCGCGACCACCACCGCACGCTCGTCTCCGCGAACGCCGGGTCTTCGCCCCCGGCTCAGCCAGCCGCCAAGGGTTAGCGCCCCCCTGGTTCGCCCCGCCGAGGCTTCGGTTCAGCTCGCTCCGCCGAAGCGTGGCGTCCCGTACGGGGAGCCTCCGAAGCCGCCCCCGCCGAAGCCGCCTCCGCGACCGAAGCCCTTGCCCCGGCCGAAGCCGCTGCCCCCGCTGAGGCTGCCGCCGTTCCCCCTGCGGCCTCCACCGCCCCCGGCGGCCTCCGGCTCCGTGTCCCCGAAGCCGGTCTCGTCGAGCCCCAGGTCCGCGAGGCCCGGGACGCCCGCCGCGCCGGTGACGCGGCTCGCGAAGTCCTCGGCGCGGTGGTCGTCCGGCGAGAGCGTGGCCCACACGGTGACCTCGCCGTGCGGTTCGTCCCGGACGCCCCACTTCTCCGCGAGAGCCGTCACGATGCCGAGCCCCCGGCCGCCGTGCGCGCTCACGGACGGGGTCGAGGGAACGGGCCGGGTGGGCCCGCCGCCGTCCGTGACCTCGACGGTCAGCCGACCGCCGGGCGTCACCTCCCAGGCGGCGAGGACGTCACCCTCCTCGAACTCCTCCGCACCCGGCCGCGCCGTCTCCTCGGGCAGCGGTCTGCCGTGCCGACAGGCGTTGCTGAGCAGTTCGGAGAGGACGAGAAGCGCGTCGTCGATCACCGGGTCCGGCACTCCGTGCCCGGTCAGCTCGTCCCGCAGCCGATGCCGTGCCCTGCGTACGCCCGATGGACCGTGCGGTACGGCCATGCTCGACGACGCGGGCACCTCTTGTGCGACCACCGTTGCCACCCCCGGAACCTCCTTCACCCCCACGCCAGGGAGTCAATGCCCCCCTGGACTGGACCGGAAACCGGCCAACGGCCGCAGTCCGGAGGCATTCGCCCCGGCCACCACGGAGCGGATGCGCCGGAGCACTCCGCGTACATGACAGCCCGTCCCGGCAGACAGCGGTTACCACGAGCGGACGGGCCCGCTCGGTTCCGTACCGGGCACGCGGCCGACGCTCCGCGCCCACGCCACCCCCGGTGTCCTGCGAACATGCCCGCGTCATATGCACGGGGCGCTCACCTGGGAGACCCCGCCCGCCCCGGGCGCCCGCACCCCGCGCACGCCCGGCGCCCCTCCCCGTCCCCCACCCACCGCTCCCCCACCCGGGACCCGCCCAAATCCCCCCCGCCCCGCACGCAAGACGATTTCCGGCCGCCGGCACCACCGTCCCGGCCTCTCGGGCGGTGTCGTGGCGGGCCCCGCCGTCGTCTCAGCGGCCGAGCTGCTGGAGCACCGCCCGGGGCCGGTTCGTGATCACCGCGTCGACACCGAGCCGCACGCACAGATCCACGTCCGCCGGATTGTTGACGGTCCACACGTGCACGGGGTGCCCCGCCTCCTGCATGCGTGCCACGTACGCGGGGTGATTGCGGACGAGCCGGATGCTCGGGCCTGCGATCCGCACCCCCGGGGGCAGGCGGCCCTCGCGGTGCCGGGGGGACGCGAACTGGGTGAGGTGCACGGTCGGCAGGAGCGGCGCGAGCGCCTGCACGCGGTGCAGCGAGCGCGCCGAGAAGCTCATGACCCGTACGGGTGAGGGGGCGGTCCGGAAGGGATCGTCCGTGCCCTCCCCGTCCTCGGCGACCCCCGTCTTGCCCGTGAGCCCGAAGCGTTCGAGAAGGTGGATGAGGCGCTCCTCCACCTGCCCGGCCCAGCGGGTCGGGTGCTTCGTCTCGACGGCGAGTTCGAGGCGCCGCCCCGAGGCGTTCGTGTCGACGAGCAGTTCGAGCAGGCGTTCGAGGGTGAGGACGGAGGTGGTCTCCGGGTCCCAGTCCGGCGACTCCTCGGCCTCGTCCCGGCCCTTCCAGGAGCCGAAGTCGAGCGCGGCGAGTTCGGCGAGTTCGAGCGCCGAGACGGCGCCGCGCCCGTTCGAGGTGCGGTTGACCCGCCGGTCGTGGACGCACACGAGGTGCCCGTCCGCGGTGAGGCGGACGTCGCACTCCAAGGCGTCGGCGCCCTCCTCGATGGCCCGCGCGTAGGCCGCGAGCGTGTGTTCGGGCGCCGCCTCGGAGGCGCCGCGATGGGCGACGACCTGGGGGGTGTGGTGTCGAGCGTCGGTCACGCGGCCATGCTCCCATCGCACCCCCCACCCCCGCGCGGCACACGAGGCGGCCGGGGGTACCGCCGCTCCTTCGCGCATGCTCCGGTGCTTCTTTCACGCGGGTGCCCGCGCCAGGGCCTGTCCGCAGGGTGTACGGGGCGTGTACGCGCCCTGTGCGGGGCCTGGCAGGGGGCGCGCGCGGGGGGCGTGCGGGGGTGTTTGATGGGGGCGTACTGGTGCACGTCCGGAGTTTTCCGGGGCGCACTCCAGTCGGGTTCCCGCAGGGAATCCGCTGGGCCGAAGGGTGTGCTCGCGGTGATGATCGACATGACGCGTACACACAGGGTCGGCTTACAGTGCCCTGACGTGCGGTGGGAAAAGCTGACCGCAGACGAACGACTGTGGACGACGATCGTGCGCAACGATCGAGAGACCACTACCGGCGCTCCGGCGCCGGGCGGGTGGACGGTTCGCCGGGAGGCGGCCGGGCACCCACTCGTGGGACCCGTACAGACCGTGGGACCGCCGTGACCGAGGAGACTGAGCCCGTGAGCACCGAGAACGAGGGCAACGAGGTACCCCCCGCCCCGTCCGCACCTCCCGCTTCGGCCGAGGGCTCGGAGCGGCGAGCGGAGACCGGCCCGAGCGACCGTACGGCCCCGGGCGAGCCGAGTGGCTCGGCCGCCCCCGCCGCCCCGGCCGAGCCCTCACCCAGCACCCTGGCCTTCGAGAAGCCGGCCGCGCGGCCGGAGCCCCAGTCGGCCACCGGCGCGGCCCCGGCGGCTCCCGCCGCCACCGACGCGCCGCCCGCGGCCACCGACGCGCCGCCCGCCGCCCCCGGCTCCGCCCCCCAGGCGCCCGCCATGCCCGGTCAGCCCCCGCAGGCCCCGTCCGCCGCCTGGCCCCCGCCCCCGCCGCCGGTCCCCGCCTACCAGTCCGGCGGCCCGCAGCAGGTCTACCCCGGCGCACCCGCCGAGGGGCAGCCGACGGCGCAGCACGGCCAGGGCGGCTACGCCGCGTACGGCCCCGGCGACGGGCAGGGCTACGGCGGTCACGGCGGCTACGGCGGCGACCAGGGCGGCAACGGCGGCTGGGGCGGCTGGGGCGGCGGCGCCTTCCAGCAGCCGCAGTCGCAGCCGCCCCGCCGCAAGCGCGGCCGTGGCGTCTTCCTCGCCGCCGTGATCGTGGCCGCGCTCGTCGCGGGCGGCGTAGGCGGCGGCATCGGCTACTGGGCCGCCGACCGCGACGACAGCGGCACGGGCTCCACGACGATCGCGGCGGCCGACAGCCCCGCGAGCACCAAGCGCGCCGCCGGCTCCGTCGCGGGCATCGCCCAGGCGGCGCTGCCGAGCGTCGTGACGATCGAGGCGCAGGGCGGCGACGGCGAGGGCTCCACGGGCACCGGCTTCGTCTACGACAAGCAGGGCCACATCCTCACCAACAACCACGTCGTCGCCTCCGCCGCGTCGGGCGGCAAGCTCACCGCGACCTTCTCCAACGGCAAGAAGTACGCGGCCGAGGTGATCGGTCACGCGCAGGGCTACGACGTCGCGGTGATCAAGCTCAAGAACGCCTCGGGCCTCAAGCCGCTCGTGCTCGGCGACTCGGACCGTACGGCCGTCGGCGACTCGACGATCGCGATCGGCGCGCCCTTCGGCCTGTCGAACACGGTGACCACGGGCATCGTCAGCGCCAAGGACCGCCCGGTCGCCTCCAGCGACGGCGAGAGCGCGAAGAGCTCGTACATGAGCGCCCTCCAGACCGACGCCTCGATCAACCCGGGCAACTCCGGCGGCCCGCTCCTCAACGAGCGCGGCCAGGTCATCGGCATCAACTCGGCGATCCAGCCCGGCAACTCGGGCGGCGGCCTCGGCGGCGGCTCCAGCCAGGGCGGCTCGATCGGCCTCGGCTTCGCCATCCCGATCAACCAGGC
This sequence comes from Streptomyces sp. Tu6071, assembly GCF_000213055.1. Taxonomy (NCBI): domain Bacteria; kingdom Bacillati; phylum Actinomycetota; class Actinomycetes; order Kitasatosporales; family Streptomycetaceae; genus Streptomyces; species Streptomyces sp. Tu6071. The sequence goes on from NZ_CM001165.1 coordinate 3,895,258, forward strand.
GAAGCGCGTCGCCGAACAGCTCATCAAGACCGGCACCCCGGTCTACCCGGTGATCGGCGCGACGGTCTCCCTCGAAGAGGGCATGGACGGCGCCACGGTCTCCGACCAGGGCGCGGGCAGCGACCCGGCCGTCACCCCCGGCGGCCCCGCCGCCAAGGCCGGCCTCAAGTCCGGCGACACGATCACCAAGTTCGACGACACGATCATCGACAGCGGCCCGACCCTCATCGGCGAGATCTGGACCCACCAGCCCGGCGACAAGGTCAAGATCACGTACAAGCGCGACGGCAGCGAGCACACCACCGAAGTCACCCTCGGCCAGCGCAAGGGCGACGACTAGACCGGTACGCTGTACCCCGCCCCACCGGCCTCCGGCGGGGCGGGGAGGGTTGCCCGAGCGGCCTAAGGGAACGGTCTTGAAAACCGTCGTGGTGGCGACACCACCGTGGGTTCAAATCCCACACCCTCCGCCGCAGGTCACGAAGACCGCAGCTCAGAAGGGGCGCACCGCGAGAGCGGGGCGCCCCTTCGGCGTGTGGGGTGTCTCAGGCTGAGCGCGTAAATCCCGCCTGTGACCAGGGCGTGCGGCCAACCTCCGGCCAGGCTCGCGGCCTACTCCGGTGCCTCAAGGGCGGCGGCGATACGGCGGTTGGCCTCGGTCTGGTCCTTGCGGAGCACCTTCGCGTAGAAGCGGTAGAGGACGGCGACGCTGTGCCCGGCGCGGCGGGCGACCTCGGCGGGTTCGAGGCCCTGAGCGATCCACAGGGACACGCCGGCGGCGCGGTTGCAGTACGGGTCTTCCGCGAGGGGCGTCCTGACTTCCTGCGGCGTGAGGACCGCCTCGCGCGCCGTCTGCCACGCCTCGGTGTACTCGGTGGAGCGCAGCCGCCCGCCCCGAGCGGCGGGGAAGAGGCGGCCGTCGGGGGCGGTGCCGTACGTCGCGAGGTGGCGGCGGAGCATCCGGACGTAGACCGGGGGGATCGGGACCGTGCGGGTCGCCTGCCTCGCGCGCCACTTGAGGCCCCGGATCTCGTACGGGGTGCCTTCGTCGGTCCATCCGCTGCCGACCTCAGGGCGGCTCTCGGTCAGGATCATCTCGCCCCACTCCTCCGCCGCCTCCGGGGTGTCAGGCGGGAGACTCAGGTCGGTGTCGCGCAGGGCTGCGGCCTCGGCGGGCCGCGCGGCCTCGTAGTAGAGGCAGCCGAAGAACGTGCTCAGGAAGTCGCCGCGGGCGCCCTGTTGCTGCACGGCGCGGATGAGGCGGCGGGCGAGAGCGGGGCCGGGGACGTAGCGGAAGTCGATTTCGTCATCGACGTCCGGCGGGGCGCTGTCGAGGCGGTGCAGCGGGTTGGTGTCGAGGAGCCCACGCTCCTGGACGACGTAGCGCATGAAGTTGCTGAGGACCATGCGCTTGCGGCGCTCGGTGTTCGCGGCGGCGCGCTTGCCGTTGAGGAGGAGCGCCACGGCGTCGAGGGCGGGGCGCAAGCGCGTGGGATCGCTCAGGTCAGCGACCTTGAGAGAGTGCGCGCCCATCCACGCGAGCGCGGCGGCGACATCAGCAGGCGGTTCCTCCGCCTCGTGACGGGGGACGAGTTCGCTGCTCTCGTCCCGTACGAAGCGGAACGCCCACTGGTAGAGGGCCCGCCGCAGGACGGAGCGGGAGGGGACTCCGCGCTTGGTGTCCACGAGCGTCGGCAGGGCGACGGCGAGGGCTTCCGCGATGCTCGCGCGGTGCTTGGCGGCGTGCCAGGGCCACTTCATCCGGGCGTACTCGGTCGCGGCCTGATAGACCGTTGGCGAGGTACGGGCCCGTGCCTCTGACATGGGGAGCCCTGTGTCAGTGTCGAAGGGCTCACCCCGCCTGGTGGCGGTGAGGAGCTCCGCCCGGCGCGCGTCAGCGAGGGTGACCGTGGTGAACCGCTCCGAGAACTCCTCACCGTTGACGAACCAACGCAGTTGGTACGGGGACGCCTTGCTCGCGCGCTTCCGGACCTTCCACAAGCGCACGTCGTAGCTATGCATGTCGCTCCAAGACGAGGGCCCGCCGGTTCGAATCGGCGGGCCCTCGGGGTTGTAGGCGGGTGGGGTCAGGCGGCGTGCTGCTGTTCCTCGCCCGCGTTGAGCCAGGCGTCGAGGTCGGCGCGGCGGCAGCGGAGCTGTCCGTTGGGGAGCTTGACGAGGCGCGGGGCTTGTCCCTTGGCGCGGAGGCGGTAGAAGGCGGCGCGGGAGAGGTTGATCTCGGCGAGGAGTTCGGGGAGCTTGAGCATCTGCGGGCGGGGCATGGCGTTGCTCCTTGGCGGTGGGGTGGCGCGAGATGTGTCCGAGGCTGTGATTTCTGCGTCATCGCGTCATTCGCGTCACACCTGGGACCTGACCTGCGGTGATGTGATGACGCAGGCACTTGGGGGTGCGTCATCGGTGACGCAGGTCTGCGTCATGGGGTGACGCAGGTGACGCGGGGTGACGCAGCCGAAGCCGTCCTGCGTCACCTGGATCACCGCTGGTCACGGGTGGTGTCGAGCCTTGCGGTGACGCGGGTGACGCAGCTCTTTCCTTCTTAAGAAAAAAGAGGCGGATGTTTGTGTGTCTGTGCACGCTCGCGTGAATGGGCGGCGTCGTCGAACAGCAAGAGGAGCACCGTCGGCGTGGCGCGGGGTGCTCCTCTTGCTTGTTTGCGCCGTGTCGCAGGATTCAGAGCGGCTGCTGTTCGTGGGGCGGTAGGGCCGGGCGGGTCAGTTCGACGTACCGGCCTTCCTTGGTGCGGCCCCAGTCGACGAGGACGCCACGGGCGGCGAGGGTGGGCTGGAGGCGCTTGAGGCGGTCGGAGAGCACCTTGCCGGTGGTCGGCCACCCCTTGGGCAGCGGGCGCAGTTCCTCGCCGCTGTAGAGGCCGCTGAGGAGGTGCAGCCACTCCGAGGACGTGAGCCGCTGCTCACTGCCGGGGGTGAGGCTGGCGGCGTGCTTGAGGACGGTCTGGGCGAGGAGGTCGCCTTCGATCACGTCGTCGTTCAGCTCGTCGAGGCTGGTGCGGTAGGCGGGGAGCGTGCCCAGCCCTGTGGCGGCGTCGACTTGTGCGCACAGGTGCGCGAAGTCCGCCATGCGCAGGTCACTCGGGATGTCCGCCTCGGCGGCCCGGACTTTGACCGTCAGGTCGAGGAGTGAGCCGAGGATGACGGGCAGGGCGGCTTCGAACTCCCGCCAGAGTTCCGCTTCGGTCCGTCGCACGCGCGGGCGTTCCAGGCGCAGCGGGAGAAGGCGTTCGGCGAGGTCGGGGCGGATCACGCCGACGTCGATTCCGGTGAGGAGGAGGGGGCGGCGGTAGCGGGAGCGGTAGACGTCGCCGTCGCTGAAGAGGGCGCGCTTGATGCTTTCGGCCCCGGTGACGATGCAGCACATGAGGTCGGAGAGGTCCGGGGCCAGGTGGGAGAGGTTGTCCAGGGCGGTGACCCATCCGGCGGCGACGGCCGTGATCAGGCTCTCCTCGTCCTTCGGGGCGCGGCGCAGGTCACCGGTCATGCCTTCGACGACCCGCACCAGCATCCGGCCGGCCGTGGACTTCCCCGCGCCCTGGGGGCCGGTGAGGAACGGGGCCGGGACCGGGACTCCCGGCTCCAGGCAGCCCACGAGCCAGGCCAGGGCCAGGGATTCGGTCTCGGCGGTGGCGAAGTTCGTCAGCCGCAACAGCAGGTCGATGCCCTTGCCTTCCGTGTCCCGGGCGGGGAGGGGAAGTTCCCCGGTGAGCTGGGTGCGTCGCCAGCACACCTCGCGCGGGTCGGGGACCTTGATCTCCCACCCGGTGGGATGGATGCGGATGGACTGCCCGTCGTCCCGCCCGAGGTCGAGCCAGGTGGCCCCGTCGAGCCCGGGGGCGACCCGGATGTGGGTGGCCTGTACGTCCTGGCTCAGCGCGAGCGCTTCGATCAAGTCCAACGCCTCCTTGAGCGATGTCCCGTTGAAGACGCCGACCCCGTCGTTGAAGAGGTCGACCATGAGTTCCTGCCGGTGGCTCCCCGTCGTGCCCTGCGAGCGGATCGGCCGGGCCACGGGGTGGCCGATCCGCTGGGCGTAGACGGTGCCCTCGGTCGTACGGAAGTAGCGGAAGTTCTCTTGCGCGTACGCGGTGATCACCTCACGCGCCGGGGTCTTCTCCTCCTCCGACACGGGTCACACCCCCAGGCGGGCGCGGGCGTTGGCCCATGCGTCCGTGCAGTGCCGCAGGCTCTCGCCCTTGGCCTGAGCGGCCGTGAACAAGCGGTCGACGTGGGCGTCGGTGAGGCAGCCGCACCGGCCGTGCGTGGCGAGCACGGCGAGGAACGCCCGGTACACCGTGGCGTGCACCGCGCTGTCGGCAGCGGTGATGCGCTGCTCCGCCATCGCGAGACCGCGTTCAAGGAAGGCGGGGGTGCGGTGCGGGCACTCGCCCCCGGTCCCGCTCACGGCGAGGCCGCGCGGTGCGGGACGGGCCGGGGCGGGCGCCTTCACGACGAGCGCGCGGACCGCGTCCGGCAGCGCCGTCATGACGCCGTCGCCGAGGCCGAGCCAGCGGGCGTACGCCATGCGGGACTTGACGTCGACACCGGGCCGCACGTGGTTCGCGGACGGCATGGCGCCCCGGTAGATCCAGTGCTCACCCCGGGTGGTGGGCACGGTGCGGGTGGGCGGAAGCGTGGCACGGGCCCACGCAATGGCTGCCTCGTTGTCGAGGTCCACGACGGTGAGGCCCGCGCCGCCGGGGTGGTAGGCGACGGCGGCGGCCCGCCGCCAGTACGGCGTCCACTCGGTGGCGTGGCGGTGGGTGTCGGTGGTGGCGGCGGCCCAGCTGTGGCACGGCAGCGGGCACGCGCACCGGCCCGGGGTCTTCATGTTCGGCCTGCCGCCGCACTGGTTGCGCAGGCAGGCGGGGCAGTTGCCGAACGGAATCTTCCCGGCCCGCAAGGGCAGGACGGGGAGGCCGCCGGATGCGAGCTGGAGGGCGGCGAGCCGGAGGTTGACGGCATGAATGTTCACGCGGCCACCTCTCGCGGGGAGGGGGCGGGGTCGGGCATTCTGGTACCTCCAGTAGCGAACTGGTGAGGGCGGCCCCGGGCTTTGGTGAGAGCGGGGCCGCCCTCGTGTGTGTGGGGGATCAGAAAGGCGGGAGGTCGTGTGTGCGGCGTCGCGAGGGCAGGTGCGGGAGCGGGAGGAGTACCCGGCACCGGTTCATGTCCCAGCAGGGGCAGGTCGCGTAGGCGGTCTGGACGTACACGTTGGTGGCGAGGTGGCAGCCGTCGCGGGTGAAGCCCTGGCTCGCGCACTGCGGGCAGTCGGGACGAGGCGTGTCGCTGAGGATGAGGGCCCGGCGGGGGCAGTGGGTGATCGTGAGGCGCAGGCGCGTCATGCCGTGTTCTCCTCGGTCCAGGGGAAGGGCTGCGGGCAGGGGATGCCGGGGCGGGGGCAGGTGATGAGGACGCGGGCGACGAAGGGGCCGGTGGCGGACCAGTAGCCCCAGACGACATCCGTGCGGCGGGTGAGGCGGTCTTGGGCGCCGTCGAGGTCCACGCGGGGCGGCCAGTCGCGCGGGCCGCGCGGGTGCTGCTTGAGCTGGGTCTCCAGCCAGGCGTAGGCGTGGCCGCCGTCGTCGGGCATGGCGAAGGTGGCGGCGAGGAGGCTGCGGGGCTTGGAGAGCCAGTCGGTGATCAGGCTTGGCGGGACGGGCTTGGACGGGTCGCGGGCATCGCGCGGGCGGGGCTGTTCGCGGCCGGTCCAGGCGTAGGCGTGCCAGTGAGGGGCGGGCACGGTGGGGGCCTCAGCCGTGGAAGCGGTTGCGCTTGAAGACGGCCCGGCGGATGTTGACGGTGCTGCCCTTGCCGCCGCCGAGGGCGCGCGGGGCTCGCAGGGCGACGAGGACGACGGCAGCCCACATCAGGGCGCCGCCACTGATTCCGGCGGCGGCGTTCACGACCTCGCCGACGCCGTAGCCGACGCCGGCCGCGAGGGCGCCGCCGCCGAGCCCGGCGCCCATGAACCGCTGGGCGAGGGGGTCCAGGAGCGGGACCGGGGTGAGGTCGCGCGGCTCCATGGGCTGCACGGGGGCGGGGGCCAGGTGCTTGGGCATGGGGACCATGCGTCCGTAGGCGTCGGGCACCCACACCACGGGCTGACGCTCGCCGTACGGGGCGGCCGTCGGTGACGGGACCGGGGCGTAGAGGTCGAGGGGCTGGGGGTGGTGGACGGCCACGGGGCTCTTGGCGGGCTCGTGGGTGAGGTGTTCGTTCACGGCCTCTCCTCGCGGGGTCAGTTGGGCAGGGCGTTGATGAGGGCGGTCATGAGGTTGTCGATGGTCACGGCGGCGCCGGTGGAGGCGACGTAGAAGCCGAACAGCGCGGCCACGAGCGCGGTGCCGTAGCTCTTGTTGCTCCGCAGGAGCAGGGCCAGGAAGGCGCCGAAGAGCAGGACGAGGGAGACGGTGATGGCCATGGGTCAGCCCTTCTTCACGAACGGGCGTGCGGCGGGGGTGGGGGTGTCGTTTTGGCCCTCGCGGTAGACGCGCAGCCAGAGGTTGTACAGGCGGCGGCCGGTGCGCAGGCGTTTGCCGTGACCGTGGCAGCGGCGGCAGGTCTTGCCGCGTGTGGCGCGGCCCTTGCGGTTGTGCTTGATGGCGTGGCCCATGCCGTGGCAGCGGCGGCAGTCGCCGTACGGGCTGCCCGCACACACGGTGACGTAACAGAGAGTGATTCCGAGGAGGCAGGCGCTAGCAAGGAGGAAGGGGGTCATCGGGTGCCCTCCTGGGCGGCTTCCGGGGATTCCCGCAGGTGGGGTGCTAGATGCGAGTTCCCTGATCAGATCGGGGATGTGGTGCTAGCGGGGCTGCTAGGTCTAGCACCGGCGGGGTGCTAGACCTAGCAGCGGTCCGCGTCAGCCCTTTCCGGGCTTTGTGTCACGTTCGGTGATTGCTTTGAGGATGTCGGCGCGGGCGATGCCGCGCCGGGTGGTGCCCTTGCCCTTGTCGGAGGTGCCCCAGACGTCGAGGGCGCTGACGCCGTGCGGGCGCAGGTTCTTGGCGACGGTCTCGGCCTTCCAGCCTTGGTAGACGTCGGGGCGCAGGTCGGCGAGCCGGGTGGCGACCTTCTCGTTCCACACCTTCTCCTCGTCGACTGCCACGACCTTCAGCACGTCGGCGAGGAGGTCGAAGGAGGCGTCTTCGGTCTGGGGGAGCTGGCCGATGGCGTGGCCGGTGATGTTGCCGTACTCCTCGCGCATGGCGCGGGCGCGGGCGACGACCTGTTCGGCGCCGACCGCGTCGACGAAGGCGCTGGCGACGATGCGGGGATCGTCTCCTTCCCCGGCCATCCAGCAGATGCCCCGGTCGGTGCGGGAGAACATCGTGGCCCGGTACCCGGCCTTGTACATCGAGGTGCCCAGCACCATGTCGTTGGCGGGCTGTGCCATGACCTTGAGGCAGAACCGCAGCACCGCGTTCGCCGAGATGCCGGTGGGCAGCGACTTCGCGTCGGGCCGCTGGGTGCCGAACAGCATCGTCATCCCCAGGGCGGGGCCGCGTTTGCCCAGGTCGGTGCAGATCTCTTCGATCTCCGCGCCGTACTTCTCGTGCTCGAAGGGCACCTGGCACTCGTCGAACCCGGCGACGATCGGGTGCAGGCCGAGGGACTTGTCGTCGGCGAGCTGCGGGGTGACCTTCGACTCCGGGCACCGCGTGCGGGGCAGCGACTTGATGACCTTCGCCCGACGCCGCAGCTCCTGGCGCAGCTCTCGCAGCGTGTGGAGGACGTACTCGATGTCCTCGTCCTCGTCGCCCGCGCGGTAGCGGTGGCAGACGGGTTCGAGGGCGCCGAAGTCGCCGGTGCCCTTGAAGTCGAAGGCGTGGACCTCCGCGCGGGGATCGAGAGCGGCGATGAGCAGGAACAGCCGCATCAGGAACGTCTTGCCCATGCGCGGGATCGAGCCGACGATGACGGAGGCGAACATCAAGGTCACGGACACGTCGCCCATGCGCTGGTCGTTGCCGAAGACGACCGGTTTGAACAGGTCGACGCTGCCCGACTTCAGCAGCGGCCAGGCGGGCTTGGTCGTCTCGTTCATCGGCTTGTCCCCGACCCACAGCACGAGCCGTCCCTCGTGCTCGGTCGGGTCGGACGAGGGCCACACGCAGCCGACCTTGCGGCGCAGCCCGGAGGCGAGCGACTTGCGGGCCTCCATGATGTCCTCCGGGGTGACACCCCAGGGCAGATCGAGGTCGGCGCGGTAGCCGGGCCCGTCGCGGGTGATCTCGGAGGTGAAGCGCATCCCGTTCATGTCGCCACCCTTCTTGATGGCGGCGGTCAGCTTCGGGTTGCCGATGTTGTCCAGCGCGCGCAGGACGATCGAGGTGGTCAGCTTCTCCAGCTCGGTCTTCACCACCGCCCGCCCGATGACGGGCTCATCGGCCTTGCCACCCTTGAACCCGGCGACCAGCACGGCGGCGGACGCGAACAGCACGAGCCAGCCCGGCGCCAGGATGTAGCAGGCCATCGCCAGCGGCACCCCGATGAGCCCGGCGACGGCCATGACCAGCATGCGCAGCCGCACGCGGCGGTCGCGCTGGCGCGACAGCTTCAGGTACTCGCCGGTGTTCTCGTGCGCCACCTCGTACGAGCGCAGCGGGGCGGCTTCGGCGTCCCACACCCACCGGTTGGTCTGCGAGATCAGCCGGGCCGCACCGGCGGGCGCGTCCAGAGTGAGCCGGTACAGGTACCAGGGGGTACGGATGCCGTGGTAGGCGGTGGCGTAGAAGGCGTTGCCCGTCGCGCGCTGGGTGGTGGAGACGAACCCGGGCTTGGACGTGAGCCAGGACGGCAGGATCGGCTTGCGCTTGAACGTCGTGATCCCGGGGCCAGGCAGGGCGACCGGGTCGGCCGGACGCGGCCCCGCCTCCTGTCCCGACTCGCTCCCGTCCTCGTCGGGCGACGGGTCGAGGGTGGCGACGCCCGACCCGTCGCGTGCCGGGTCGGCCGACCGCAGCACCGACCCGGCGGCGGTCGCGTCGGGCGACGGGTCGGCGGACGGGTCGGGCGAGGAGGCGCGGGCGTTGCGCACCTTGTCGAGGTCGACGACATCGCCCGGGCGGTCGTCGTTCATGTCGGCTTCGAGACGTTCGAAGAACTCGTGGTTCTCGTCGGGGTGGTTCACTGGCACTTCCTTCCAGGGATGGAGGGGCCGGGCCCGGCCGACGCTGTGAGAGGTGGGCGGCCGGGCCCGGGGAGGTAGTGGCTCAGGCGGCGTTGGCGCTGGTGCGGGCGAGCGCTTGGGCGACGCGGGCGCCGATCCACTGGGCGACGTTGCAGGAGACGGCGTTCCCGGCCTGCATGGTCTGTTCGCCCTTGTTGCCGAGCACGGTGTAGTCGGTGGGGAAGCGCTGCGCGAGGAGCTGTTCGCGTGGCTGGATCATCCGGTAGTGGCAGTCCTCCAGCTCCGGCGCCGGTGAGGCGATGGCGGCGGAGTCCCTGGTGCCCAGCGTGTGCAGCGGCTCTGCGGTGCTCTTGGCCGCCGCGTTGCGGTAGGGGATGACGAGCCAGTGATGGCGGCCCTGCCCGGTCACGGTGTCGACGGGCAGGGAGACGGGGCGGGCGGTGGCGTTGCGGCGCAGGGTGACGATGAAGGAGTCGTCGGCCTGCTGCGGGACGGCGAGCGCGTGACTGTCCCGCGCGGTGATGGTCCCGAAGGGCTCGGTGATGCTGCGCACCATGTCGACCGGTCGGGCGTTGCCGCCGTAGTTCTTGACGTAGAACGCCCCGCTCGGCACGAGGACCGCGTCCCCGATCTTCACCGTGCGGGAGGCCAGGGGTGCCGCGTCGGCGGGCACGGCCCGTCCGTCGTGACCGCCGTGGTTCACGGTCAGCACCATCCGCTGTTCGCCGAGCAGGTCGAGCCCGGCACGGATGCGCTTGATGGTGTTCGCGGCCAGCGGTCGGAGCTTGTGGGATGCGCGGTCGCCGATGCGTACCCCGAGATTGGTCCAGTCGATGATCGAGGCGGCGGGGCGTACGTAGGGCTCCACGATCGCGTGACGGCAGCGGGTGTTGGGGCACCGGTAGTCGTACTGCTGCTTGTACTTGCCCACCCGGCGGCCGTTGCGCCAGGACTGGACGGCGTACACGTCCTGGCCGCACTGCGCGCACCAGGCGGGCGGCGACGGCTTGAGGTCCGGGAGCGGAATGCCCCTGCGGGTGAAGACCACGTAGACGCGGTCCCGCCACTGCGGGGCGGGGTCGTTGCCCACGCCCCCGATGTGCGCGGAGGAGGCGGAGACGATCTGGCTGTTGTAGCCGAGCATCTCCATGCCCTTGCGCCACCACTCGAACAGTTCCCAGTCGACGACGAACTCCAGGACGTTCTCGCACAGCACGGCCTGGTAGCGGTGGACTTCGGTGGCCCGGATGACGTCGTAGGCCGTGGCGCGGGTGCGTTCCCACGCCCCGTCGGCCACGCCGCCGTACTCCTCCAGGTCGAAGGCGAGCTGTCCGTGGGTGCGCTTGCGCCCGCCCGCCGGGGAGATCTCCGTGCAGATCGGCGAGGCCCACAGCACGTCGGTACGCGGCAGGCGCCGCATGTCGTAGTTGTTGACGTCGGCGCACAGGTGGTCTGCGCCGGGATGGTTCGCCGCGTGCGTCTCGACCGCGCGCTGCCAGTGGTTCGCGGCCAGGCGCAGGTCGTACCCGGCCGCGACCAGCCCGGTGGATGAGCCGCCCGCACCGCAGAACAGGTCAGTGAACGTCAGGCCCATGCCCAACTCCTCAAAGCGTCGGTGGTTCACAGCTCGAACAGGCCCGGCACGTCGGCGACGGGGGCCGCCGCACGGCGCGCGGCGCGCGTGGCGGCGCTGTGGCACGGGGCGCACCACGCGAGCAAGGCGCCGACAGGAGTGGCGGCTGCGGCCACCTCCCTGGTGAGCGGGTCGGCCGGAGCGGCGATCAGCCGCACCCGCTCCCCGTGCTTACTGGTGTAGGCGTCGTGCTCGCGCGGGCAGCGCCCCTCGCTCTTGGCGTGCAGGTTCCCGCACGCTCCGGTGCACTGGCAGCGAAAGCCCGCCGCCCGCATCACCGGCCGCCACGTGGAGAGACCGGCCAGAGGCTCACTCATGCCGCCACCCCCGCAGTGTTGCGGCGCCCGCTCCGCCGGGACGTGAGCCCCTGCCACAGGCGCCGCCCGAGCGGAGCGCGGACGAGCCCGTGGGCGGCGCGCTTGGCCTCGTACATCGCTTCGTCGGCGCGTCCGAGGAGTCCGGAAAGGTCGGTGCCGGGGTGCTCGGCGGCCCTCACCCAGCCGAGCGAGACTGTCGTGGCGACCTCGGCCGGCTGCCCCTCGGCGGGCCGCGCGAGGACCCCGTGAAGCAGGGCGAGGAGGTCGGCGGCAGTGCCGTCCTTGTCGAGCAGGACGGCGGCGAACTCGTCCCCGCCGAGCCGCCCGCACACCCCGTCCGCTCCGGTCGCGTGAGCGAGACGACGGGCGACCGAGGCAAGCAACGCGTCCCCGGCGGCGTGGCCGTGGGTGTCGTTGATCTGCTTGAAGTGGTCGACGTCCGCGAGGACGACGACGGCCCGCTTGTCACGGAGCAGACGGCGCGCCTTGCGGGTGAAGGCGTCCCGCGTCCACAGCCCGGTGAGCGGGTCACGGCGCGCGCGCCGCAGGCCGCGCCGCAGGAGCGCGACGTGGACAGCCCATCCGGTGAGCGGCACGAGGGCGAGGAGGTCGAGGGCGTTCACGCGGCGACCGCCTCGCGCTCCTCGGCGCCCGCCTCGTCCTCGTCCTCCCGTACGGACGTGTCCTCGGTGGGCGCCTGTACGGGGGGCTGCGCGGCGCGTTCGGCGCGCAGGGTGTCGCGGACCGTGCGGGAGGCGGCGGCCGAGCAGTGCAGCTCACGGCGCAGCGCGTCGGCGGTGAGCGCCGCGTCCGCCCAGGCGTGCGTCAACTTCCGGGCTTCCGTGAGGACTTCGTCGGCGGGACGGGGTGCGGGCTTGCTCGCAGTCCTCTTCCGCACCGTCTTGCGGGGCGCGGGCGCGGGCGGGGCCGGGGTCGGCGGTACGGGCGGCAGCTCCGGCGCCGCGCTCGGAGCGGGCAGCGCGGCGGGCGGGGGCGCGTCCTCGGCGACGGGAGTGACGGGGGCGACCTCGTCGGCGGGGGCGATCTCGCCGAGCCGCAGGAGTACGCGCTCCGTCCGGGGCGTACGCGAGCGCCAGCGCCGCCCGTGCAACTCCCGCAACCGGGCGCGGGCGAGGACCCGTTCGCGCTCGCGGGCGAGGGCGTCGCCGTAGCTGGTGATCTCCCACAGCGTCATGCGCCGCCACAGCGCGAACGTGCTGAGCGGGGCGAGGAGCCAGCGGGAACGGCGGATCTTCTCCATGCGGCGGCCGGTCGCGGCGCCGATGCGGACGCTGTAGACGTGGGCGCCGATCTCGGAGAAGACCACCCACAGCAGCGGCATCGTGCCGTGCGCGACCTTCGCCCACACCCCGTGCCCGGCGGCGACGTTCAGGCCGCAGGTGATCAGGGTGAGCACCCACGGCACGAACCGCACCCACGCAAGGGCCATGTCCAGGCGGATGAGGAGCAGGTTCGCCACGGTGAAGACGGGAATGGCGAGGTCGATGCCGACCGGAAGCATCCACGGCGAGGTGAACCCCCACTGCGCGGCGGCCCTCGACACGGCGTTGAAGGAGGAGACGAGCCCGAGCGCGCCGACCCCGGCGGCGGAGAATGCCCCGGCTCCGGCAAGGCCCATCTCGGGGCGGGTGAGCGGCGGGACGTCCGTACGGGGCCCGGCGGCGGTGCTGCTCATGAGGCCACCCCCGCTGCGGGCATGACCCTGTTGGGCAGGCCCGTGAGGTCGGCGATATCGTCGCCGGTCAGCTTCGTGCGCTCGTTCATCGCGAGCGCGACGGCGCGGATCTCGCCCCACAGGTGGCCGACCTTGCGGCGGGCCATGCCCCGGACCATCCCCCAGGACTTGCCGCCCTCGGGAACCGAGGTGACCCCCAGCGGGATGCCGAACCCGGCGAGCGCGTCGACGGCCATGGCGCGGTCGTGCTCGGCGGCGCAGGCAAGGGCCCGCTCCGGCGTCCACAACCCGTACGCGAGCAGGTAGCCCACCTGCGCGACCTGCCCGGCGGCGCACATCGCGGCGAACTGCCACGGCGACATGACCGAGGACTCGGAGCGGGTGCCGCCGGTCACGCCCCACCGGCCCGGCTCCGGGGCCCAGGCGATGACCTCGCTGGTGTGCACGCGCATCCCGTAGGCGAGCGCGAGAACCGCGTGGCCCGCCTCGTGGAACGCCAGGCCGAGACGGGCCTCCTCGTAGCTGAGGGGCACCTCGATGAGCGGGCGGGGGCGGCCCCGGTGGTCCGCGAGCTGCGCCGGGGTGGGGACGGTGGTGTCGGTCGGGGCACTCATGCGGCACCCCCCGCCGGCCGCCGCGCGGCGGCGTTCGCGAGGTCGCGCCGCACGGCGAGGACCCGGTTGTTGGTCCGCCGCAGCCGCTGCATGTCGATCTCGGAGGGGACGCGGTCCAGGAGCGTGATGTACGCGTCGAGGTGTTCGACCTCCGCCTCGATGAGCGGCATCTCGGCCTCGACGGCGAGCAGCTCCGCGTCGGAGGGCTCCCGCTCGGTCCCGCGCGGGATGAGGTTCCCCTGAATCGGGGAGATGATGAACATGGGTCGTGGTCTCCCTGGAAGTTGGCAACGGCCCGAACCGCACCCCCGGAGCTGCAACTCCGGGGGTGCTCGCCGTTGAGAAGGTGGGCCCGCCGCGAGAAGACGGCAGGCAGCGCCCCGGCCGGGAGTCGAACCCGGCCTTCGACCATCGGGGCTGCGGTGCGGGGATCAGGCGTGGCGGGGGAACCACCGGCCCTTGTTGACGTCGGACAGCTCGTCCAACTTGTCGTCCACGGAACGGCCCAGCTTCTCGGCCTCCCCGTAGTTGCCGACCGCCTTCATCTGGTCCTGAGCGCCACGAGTGGCCTTGATGTCGGCGGTGATGTCCGCCTTGAGCTGGTCGTCGGAGAAGGTGTTGCGGGAGAAGAAGTGACGGGCGGAGGACATACGGACTCCTTGAAGAGGTGGGTTCTCGGCGCCAGAGCGCGCCGGAGTGCCCCGGCCGGGAGTCGAACCCGGCCTTCGACCATCGGGGCTGTGCGTACGGGAGGGCTCAGCGCTCGACGACCGGGCGGCTCAGGTCCCGGTGCGTGACGCTGACCTCGTGGCCCTCGGCCCGCAGCAGCTCGGCGAGCAGCAGCGCGAACGTCGGGGCGCGGTGGCGGCCCCCGGCGCAGCCGTCCGCGACGGTGACCTCCCCGGCGCTCGGCCCGGAGGCGAAGGCGGTGACGGCGCGAGCCGTGGCGGCGACCAGGTCGAGGACACCGGGCGTGGACCGGACGGCGTCGCGTACGGGGGCGTCCTCGGCGGTCATGTACCGCAGCTCGGGCGAGACGTGCGGGTCACGGAAGTGCTCGCGCAGGTCCACGGTCAGGTGCGCGGCTGGGGCCGCACCGTGCAGGTAGCCGAACGAGATGAGCTGTACAGCAGCCATCAGAACCTCACAGGTCAGAAGAGGGGATGAACCGGCTCCCCGCGCTCCTCCTGGTACCGCCACAACGGGCGGGACGAGGAGGAGAGGCAGCCGGCCGCCGCAGATCAGCGGCGGCGGAGGTGAGCTGTGCGCGGGACTTGAACCGCGCGGGCCACCTTCTTGTCCTGAGGACAGGTGGCGGGTCCTCGTCCACTGTTCAGTTGTCAAGGAACGAGCAGGTCAGGGCGTCGATGGCGTGCGGCGAAGCCGCCTTCCTCGGGCGCTCTCCCGGCCCTCCGCCCGGCGGCGACACCCGCAAGGGCATCGGAATACCGGGCCGTTCAGTCCTGTTGAGGAGAAGTCCTCTTGAGGAGTTGCTAAGACTATGAACTGCCTCACGCGGGGTCGTCAAGACCTCATGAGGACTTAAGCTGTGATCGCTACGAACCAAGGAGACTTGCCATGGCTAAGCGGTACGAGAAAATCGCGGATGAGCTGCGCGAAGAGATCCGGAGCGGTCACCCGGCGCCTGGGGAGCGGCTCCCGGCGGAGACGGCGCTCGCGGAGAAGTACCGCGTGAGCGTGCCGACGATGCGGCAGGCGATGGGCGTGCTCCAGGCCGAAGGGCTGGTTGAGCGCATCCACGGTCGCGGCACCTTCGTACGGAAGGAGCGCACCCGAAACCACCGGACGAACGAGCGGCACCAGTGGGAGAAGGACCGCGCCAGGCACCCGGAGGAGCAGCGCGCCGAGACCGGGTCGACCGAGCACGACACCGGCCTCACCCTGTCCGACCTCGTCTTCCACGCCGAGTACGTCGAGACCGAGGCCGACGACGACTTGGCCGCCGTCTTCGGCGTCGAGGCGGGTACGCGGCTGCTCGAACGCCGCTACCGGACGCGGCAGCGGACCGAGGACGCGCCGTTCTCGCTCATCTCGTCGTATCTCGTGCGCGACGTCGTGAGTGCGAACCCCGACTTGCTCGACGCCGCCAACGAGCCGTGGCCGGGCGGCACGCAAAACCAGCTCTACACGGTCGGCATCGAACTCGGCTCCGTCGAGGAGCAGGTCACCGCGCGCCCGCCCACCGTCGAGGAAGCCGAAGAACTGGACATCACACCGGGTGTGTCCGTCCTCGTTCTGCGGAAGACTTCGCGAGCGACGGACGGGCGGGTGGTCGAGTTCTCGCGCATCATCCTGCCCGGCGACCGTACGGAACTGACCTTCGTGACCCCTCTGCGAAAGTGGTGACGGTGACCCCTTTGAAGACCATTTCTGTCATCACGGCCGTTCACGCGCCAGGAGCGCACCACCTCCCGGACGCCTACAAGTCCCTGCTGGCGCAGGAACTCCCCGCCGGGTGGGACTGGCAATGGGTCGTACAGGAAGACGGCCAGACGGACGAGGTCGCCCCGTACGTGCCGGACGAGGACCGGGTGTCCTTCGGACAGGGGCGCGCGGGCCGGGCCGCCATGGCGAGGATGCTCGGGCTGGCGCGGGCACGCGGCGAGATCGTGAAGGTGCTCGACGCGGACGACCAACTACCGCCGGGGACGCTCGCCCGGGACATTGAGGCGCTCGAACGCCGCCCCGACGTCGGGTGGACGACATCCCGCGTCCTCGACCTGCTCCCGGACGGCAGCACGGTGGGGTTCGAGGGAGACCCGCCCGCCGGCGAGCTGGCGCGCGGCAGCGTCCTGGACTACTGGCGTATGCACGACTTCCGCGCCTCCGTGCACCCGGCGACGCTCGCGGTACGGCGGGCCCTGCTCCTCGCGGTGGGCGGCTGGATGGCGCTGCCCGCGAGCGAGGACACGGGGCTTCTCCTTGCGCTCAGTGCGGTGAGCGCGGGATGGTTCAACGCCGAGACGGGGCTCCTCTACCGGAAGTGGCCGGGGCAGGTCACAGGCGACGCGACGCACACGGACCCGACCGAGCGGGAAGCGCGTATGGCGGTGATCGCGGACCGCGCGGCGGCGCTCGCGGCGACGGGGTGGACCTACTCCCCGGCCGCCGGCGCCTGACCGTCGCGGCGGCTCTCGGGAAGGATGAGGTCGCGGGCGGAGTGGTCCTCGCCCTGGAAGGCCCCGAGTACGCCCAGGTCGGCACGGGCCGCCTCGTGGAAGGCGTTGATGGCGCGGAAGGCGTCCCGGTTCAGCTCGCGCCACTCGGCGAGCGGCCCGTCCGTCGTCCCGCGCGCCCGCCAGTCCACGGCCTTGGTCGCGGTGTTGACCGCGTGCGCGGCCTCGATCACGTCCTCGTGGGCAAGGAGCATGACGCGCTCGAACGCACGGCTTCGCGCGCCTTCCGCGTTGGTCAGGTTCTCGGTGAGGCGGCCGTCCGGGTGCGGTGACTGCGCGAGGCCAGTCCGCGCCTCGTACAGCGCCACGGCGGAGTAGATGCAGGTCCGCACGGCGTCGATGTACACCGCGTACGTCTCCAACTTCCGTTCGTCCCACCGCGTGAGCAGCACGTGCCGGACACGCTGCCGCTCCAGCATGTGGTTCGTGAGGTGCGTCGTGAGCGCACCGATCACGACGGCCCCGATCGTGACGACCTGCCCGACAACGTCCATCCCCGCGACTCCCCCGTGCCGACGCCAGCCCGAAGCATGATGTCAGGGCAGTACGTCGGCATCCACCCGCGAGAAGATGAGGTCGGACTCCCCGTTGACGTCGCCGCGCAGCCGCCGGAGCGGCGGCAGGGGCGCGCGGATCGCGGCGGGGTACGAGCCGGGGGAGTAGTCGTTGGGCAGACGGTACGGGTGGAAGCCGGCGGCGGCCATGGTGCCGAGCAACTCGGCAGCAGAGTCCCCGAGTTCGGCCATACGGGACGGGGTGACCTCGACGGTGACCTCGGCGTCGGGGCGGAGCTTGCCGAGGAACGGGGCGAGTCCCCGTACGGCCTTCCCCTCGGCACCCTCCACGTCAACCTTGATGACGCGCGCCCGCCGCACCTCATCCTCGGTGAGCAGTGAGGCGAGCGGCGAGGCGGGCACCTCGTGACGCGCCTCTATGGGCCCGTCGTACGGAACGATGCTGTTCGCGCCCATGTTGGCGGAGCTGGCGAGCACGAGCGTGAGCGTCTCCTCCCGATCGGACACGGCCTGCTCGACAACGCGCACGTTGTCGGCGCGGTTCAGCCGGAGGTTCGCCCGCAGCAAGTCGGCGAAGGGCGGGGAAGCTTCGACGGAGACGACGGCGCCGCCGGGCCCAACAAGCCGCGCCCCGAGCGCGGAGAAGTACCCGATGTTCGCCCCGACGTCCACGAACACGTCCCCGGGCTTGAGCCGACTGCTCAGCCACTTGGTGAGGTTGGGCTCCCACATCCCGAACATGTAGATGTACCGCTGGATGAGGTCGCGGGTGTCGACGGCGAAGCGACATCCAGCCCGTGTCCGGCAGTGCCCATGATGGGGCAGCACGCGTAGGGCATCGTTTAGGTATGCCTCAACAATCTGCGTCTTTGCGGTACTGATTGGGGAAAATCGGACGTAGGCCCGCGCGATAGCGTGGGCGGCTTTTGGTGTAGCGCTCACGGCGCCCTCCACGGCGACGGCTCGGGCACGGCAAAAGTTCTTCGGGATCAGCTTTGTCGGTAAATGATCGATCGTGCTCGCCTGTGGAGATGACGCACTAATTCATCCCTCAGGGCTGGAAAGTTTTTGTTATCCACAGGGTGAACACTGCTTCTCCGCAGGTCGGAGGCTTATGAGGCCTTGCCGGTCACACCCCTCTCCACAGCCTCATCCACAGTATCGCGCGACTTCTGCACAAGTGATCCTTGGAATCCAAGGCTTATCCACAAGGGTTGTGGATAAGCAGATTTGACGGGTGATCACGTGGTGTCACTATGGCGATAACAGGGTGGCGCTGGTCGCAAAAAGGCGGCCCCCGGTGCCACGGGAGCCGCCCTGTCACTCCCAAGCGTCTGGAAGGTGACCCTTTGACAGTACAAGCCGATGTCGAAAGTGGCGACGGCGGCTCCGCTAGGCCTCGTCGCGTGGTAGGCGTGGTCGTGGTGACCATGTCGGCTCTCACGGCAGGGGCCGTCGCCTGGTTCTTCCCTCCCCTGGCTGTACCGATCGAAGTCGGTGTCGGCGTGGCTGCTGTGACCGTGCCATTTGCCGTGGGCGCGGCCCGACGCAAGGACGAGTAACCGCGCGGCCGAGCTGACTGCGGCCAACCTCCGGCCAGCGGGGGTGATCCGAGGAGCGCTCTGTGCGGGTCTTCGCACCTCAGAAGCGATGACGGCTGCGGCAACCCATCGGTCTTGAAAACCGTCGTGGTGGCGACACCACCGTGGGTTCAAATCCCACACCCTCCGCCGCAGGTCACAAAGACCGCAGCTCAGAAGGGGCGCACCGCGAGAGCGGGGCGCCCCTTCGGCGTGTGGGGGGGGTGATCGCTCGGTGCACCGTGTCGGGGGGACGGGGTGGCCAAGCTGTGGCCCGGTGTGCGGTTTCGTCAGGTGGTTGCCCGGCTCGGTGGCGGCTGGGGTGGTCGGTGCGGGACGGGCAGGGGCTCGTGGTGGTGCCAGATGAGGTAGCGGTCCTCGGTCCGGAGTTCGGCGGTCCCCCACTCGGCTCTGATCACTCCGTCGGACATGGAGCAGGCGTAGGCGACGAGCACGAGTTCCGCGTCCGGGGGAAGGCGGTCGAGGTCCTGGGAGGTCTCCCGCGGTCTCAGTTCTTCGAGCCCGAGGTCCAGTTCTCCCTGGAGGGGTTCGGGGCCGTGGCGGCGGATCAGCTCGGCGCGCAGGCCGGTGGCCCGTCGAAGCCGGGCGGAGGTGACGGGCACGTCCGTCTTGGCGTAGCGGATCGGGTAGATCAGTCTGCCGGAGACGATCATGACGTTCCGGGCCTGGAGCCGGACCGATGTCGCGCCGGGTATCGACGCCAGACCGGTGGCGAGCTCCTCGTACTGGACCGCGTAGAGGCCGTGCCCGTAAGCCTCCAGGGTCTGGGTGTGCACCCCCTGGTGACCGTCGCGCGCCCGCTCGTGGGCACGGGCCAGGCACGCGGGGACCGCCTCGGTCAGCGCCTTCGCCGCCTCGCCGAACGTCTCCTCGGCCCACTGGCTCACCATGCTCATCGTCCGCCCTCCCTCCCCGAAGAACACGCCGCCCGCCCTCGGCGGGACGTGGCCAGCCTCGGCAGCGGGTCACTTCCCTGCCAGTGGGCACAGGGGCGCACCAGCGCAGAGGGGAGGCGCATGAATCCGTGACCGATCGGCGCGCGGCCGGGAGTGACATACCGTCGGGGGATGGGGACAGCGGGAGTGGTGGGGGCGGAGGCGGCGGTCGCGTGGGCGCGGCTTGTGCTGCCCGAGGGGGACCGGGTCGTTGGTGCGGAGCGGCTGCGGGGTGGCTGGACCTCGGAGATGAGGCGGCTGGAGGTGCGGGGTGCTTCGGGCTCGTACGGAGTGGTGCTGCGCAGCTTCGTGAAGGAGTTCTACGTGCGGCACGCCGCCGGGCTGCTGCGGCGTGAGGCCGACGTGCTGGGACTCCTGGAGCGGGAGGCCGCGGTCCCGGCGGCGAGGTGTCTGGGGGTCGAACCGGCGGGAGAACCGCCCTCCTTGCTGATGACGCTGTTGCCGGGCAGCGTGCGGCTCGACGAGGACGGGGCGGAGGGGCGGGCCGATTTGCTCGCCCGGCAGCTCCGGGCCATTCACGAGGTGCGGCCCGCGGCGGCCGAGCGCCCACGCGTCTACGAGGCGTGGACCTCGCCCGCGCGGGTGCGGGTTCCCGAGGGGACACGGAGGCCGGACGTGTGGGCGCGAGCCGTTGACATCATCGGCGCCGCTCCGCCCTCGTACGAACCCCGCTTTCTGCACCGTGACTTCCACCCCGGCAACGTCCTCTTCACGGGTGCCGGGGCGGAGGTCGCTGTGAGCGGTGTCGTCGACTGGGTCGAGACCTCGTGGGGGCCCGTCGACCTCGATGTCGCGCACTGCTCGACCGCGCTCGCGCTGCTCCACGGCGTGCCCGCCGGGATGCGCTTCGTCGAGCGGTACGTCGCGGCGGGCGGGACGCCGAGTCCCGAACCCTCCGCGCACCTGTACTGGCGCCTTCTCGACGCCCTCGCCTTCGCGCCGGACGCCGAGAAGGTCGCCGTGCCCTGGCGCGAGCTCGGCCGCACCGACCTCACGCCCGCCCTGCTCGGCGAGCGCCTGGAGGAGTACGTGGCGGAGCTGCTGCGACGGTACGACTGAAGCCGGTACAGCCCCCGGCCGCATGCTCCGACCGCCAACCGCGTCGTGCGCCGGTCACCCGTCCTCTCGCCCCGCGCTCCCCCCTCTCCCGTACCGCCGGGAACGCCTCCGTCTGTCGGCGGATCACGGTGTCGCCGACCGGCATCAACTGGCCGCGCGCCGCCCGCTTGTCGAGCCACAGCGTGGTGCTGGCGCCGAGCGTGCGGATGACGGCCGGGCTGGAGCGTGCGAGGTGACGCCGAGGGTGGTGGTCCGTGGTGATGTTTCACGTGAAACATCATGGTTCGGGTGGAGTGGGAGGGATGTTTCACGTGAAACATCGCTGAGTGCGGGGTGTTCATGAACGAGGTGCGGACGCTGGAGCCCTGGGTGGGCGCTCCGGGGAGCGCTGTCGACCGGGTCTGGTACGTCAGTTACGGCTCCAATATGCGGCTCGCCCGCTTCCTTGCCTATGTACGGGGCGGCCGGGCCGAAGGCGGGGCGCTGGAGCACCCGGGGTGCCGTGACCCCGAACCCCCACGCGCCTGGGCCGCCCTGGAGTTGCGCGGACGGCTGTACTTCGCGACGGAATCGCTGATCTGGGGCGGTGGACGCGCGTTCTTGGAGCCGCCGGACGAAGCGGGTGGCGGGCGGACGGGCCCCGGCGACAGCGGGACGGACCCCGGCGCGGGGCGAGCGGACTTGGACGACGGGCGGCCGGGCCTCGGTGCGGGACGGATCGCCGTGAGTACGGCACGGATCGCCGTCGGTACGGGTCGGGTGTTCGCGCGGGCCTACGACGTGAGCCGGGAGCAGTTCGCGGACGTAGCCGCGCAGGAGATGTACCGGGCGCCGGGCGACGGTCCCGGGCTGGAGACCGTGCTCGCTGGCGGAGAGCGCGCGGTGCGCTGCGGCCCCGGGCGCTACGAGACGCTGCTCTGTCTCGGCGCGCTCGACGGACGCCCCGCACTCACCTTCACGGCGCCGTGGCGAGCGGCCGACGTGGCGCCGAACCCTCCCTCGGAGCGCTACCTGGCGCAGTTGGCAGGGGGGTTGGGCGAGGCGGGAGCGTGGAGCGCGGCCGTGATTCGCGCGTACTTGGCGGCGGCAGCGGCGGTGTAAAGCGTCGTTTCCCGGCCGGGTGCGGGACGTTTCCCGGTCGCTCTGCGTGCCGGGCCGTCGCTCCTCGGCTTTGTGCTCGTTGCTCTGGGCAGGGCCCCGTCGGCCCGGCGCCCGCCGCCGCGTACCGCCGGGGACGGCACGACGGCACGACGGCACCATGGCGTGACGGCAGGGCGCACGACGGCAACACGGCACGACGCATGACAGCGCACGGCGACAGAGCACGGACGACGGAGTGAGGTAACGGGCGTGGTTTCCGGCTGGGAGTGGGACGAGACGCTGTTCTCGGGGGCTGCCCCGTACTACGAGCGCGGACGCTTGCCGTACGCGCCGGGGCTCGCGAAGGCGCTCGCGGGCGCGCTGCGCCTGGACGGGCGCGGGCGCCTGGTGGACGTGGGCTGCGGCCCCGGCACGCTGACGCTGCGGCTCGCGCACCTGTTCCGCGAGGTCGTGGGCGTCGACCCGGACCGGGGGATGATCGCGGAGGCCGGGCGGCGCGCCGCGGGCGCTGGGCTCACGGGGAAGGTGCGGTGGGTGCGGGCGCGCGCCGAGGAACTTCCGGCGGGGCTCGGGAGCTTCACGGTGGCGACCTTCGGACACTCCTTCCACTGGATGGACCAGGAACGGGTGGCCCGTACGGTGCGCGCGATGCTGCGGCCGGGGGGCTCGCTCGTGCACGTGGCGGATCTCAAGGGCGAGGTGCGGACGCACGCGGGGCTGCCGTACCCGGGCGTGCCGCACCAGGAGATCGAGGAACTCGTCCAGCGTTACCTCGGGCCCGTGCGCCGCGCGGGACAGGGCGTGCTGCCGGACGGGACGCCGGGCGGCGAGCGCGACGTCCTCGCGCGCTCCGGCTTCTCGGCCCCGGAGCGGCACGTGGTACCCGGTGGCCAGCCCCTTGACCGCACCGATGACGACCTCGTGGCCTGGGTCTTCTCGCATTCCTCGGCCGCCCCGCACCTCTTCGGCCCGCGCCGCGAGGACTTCGAGGCCGAACTGCGCCGCCTGCTCCGTGAGATCTCCCCGCCCGGCCTCTTCTCCGAACGCCTCCCCAGCACGGAGGTGTTCGTGTGGCGGCGCGAGGACACGTTCGCGGAGCCGGAGCGGGTGTGAGGCGGGGCGGGCTTCGGCTGCCGAGGCTCTCGCGCGGCGCGCGCGCCGCGGCATGAGGCTCCCGTGCTGTTGGGGGTCCTGACGGGCTGCGGCTGGCGTAGGGCTGCGGCTCCTTCGGGGCCGTCCCTTCGTGGCGCTCTTGCGGTACGCGTGCTCCCGCCGTGCCTGGCTCCCTACGGCCCCCGTTCCGGTGCCGGTGGCCGCGTGCCGCCGGGTGTGAGGCGCGGTGCGGTACGGGTGAAGGCGGACGCGATCGTACGGGCGGCCTCGTGCGGCGGGAGCCCCGTGGCGTGGGCCGCCGCGACGAGTCGGGCGGCGAGTACTCCGCTCGCGAGGCCGTGCTCGCCGGCACGGCACGCGGCCCAGTAAAGTCGGCTGTCGCGTTCGCCGGGAAGCGAGGCGCGGACGAAGCGCAGCAGGGCCTCGGCGGTCCGGTCCGGGTCGGCGGGGTGCCCGTGCATTGCGAACGGGACCGGGCGGCGCGGGGGTGCGAGGAGGCGGAGCAGCGCCGCCGGGGCCGGCGCCGGGCGGGGCGGGCCCGGCGGGGCCCCGGGCAGAAAGCGGTAGACGCCGCGGGTGGTACGGGAGCCGGGGCCCACCAAGTAGCCGCCCGTGCCCCGGACATCGATCCCAGGCGCGAGCCTGCTCGCCGAATTGCGCACCGTCAGCCCCGCGGGTGCGGAGAGCCACAAGTGTGCGCCGCCGCTCGGTGTCGCGACGCGGACGGTGGCCGGGAGCACGAAGCCGTGGCGGGCGCCGAGCAGCGCGAGCGCGCGCAGGGGATCGGCGCCGTGCTTCGTGTCGAGGTCGAGTCCGATCAGGTGGTACGGGGCGAGACCGCACGCGATGCCGTAGCCGGAGGCCCGGGGCGCGCGGGTGAACAGGGCACGGATCACGGCCGGTTCGGTGCTCGCGTCGTAAACGCCGTGCCCGGGAAGACCGCAGGCGCCCCGGCAGGGGGCGGCGGGAGCGGGGAGCGGCCCAGGGGTAGGTGGGACTGCCCCGGAGGCAGGAGGCAGTGCCCCAGGGGCAAGGGGGAGTGCTCCGGTAACCGGTGGGACCGCGGAGCGGTGGGGTGAGGGGAGCGCGGGGCGTTTCGTGCGGCCGAGCGGGAAGACGGCGTAGCCGTGGGCCGCGGCGGCAAGGGCGAGCGCGAGCGGGGTGGGATCGCGATCCATCCACCCAGTCTCGTACTCCAGTTCGCATCCGGGTAGGGCGTGCGGGGGGTGTGGGGGTGCGTGAGCGGCGCACGGCGGACCGGCGCGATGGGAGGCTTGCCCGCGCCTGTCTCAGGGGTGATCTCAGGGTTTACCCCGAGAGACCCTGATACTCCACGCGGGTGTATTTCAGGGCCATATGGGGTTTATCTAGAGATCGTCACGCGTGCGGGCGAAAAGCGGCCCGTGGGCTGGTTTTACGGCTGTCACCTGGGCAATTCTGGACGCACAACGTCGCACAGTTCACTCCGGACCGGTCGGCCGACCGGACCGGCGTCACGAAAAGCTGACCGGCCACCCCAGCTGCCGCGAGCGGACCGGGGCAGCCGGCTACCGCACCGGTCATCCCGGTCAGTGGAGGAAAGACATGGCAAGCATCCGTACCGCCCGCACTCTCGCAGCCGTTGCCGCGCTGCCGCTCGCCGCCGCGCTGTTCACCGGCGTCGCGCAGGCCGACAACGCTGCCGTCGCGGGCAACGGATCGAACGCGGCCGTGTCGACGAACGGTGCCTCCGGCGTCGGCGGGGACAACTTCGACGACTCGTCGACGACCCAGCAACAGGCCGTGGGCGCCGGCGCCTCGAACCAGAGCAACACGGCCCAGGTGGCGGGCTCCGCCTTCACGGCCATCGACCAGCACAACGTCGACCTGGCCGTCGACCACACCGGCCTCTGGTAGTCGCGAGGACATGGGGCCACGCGGCAGGCCAGGGCGACCGCCCGCCAGCAGCGCGCGCGGGAGGGACGTGAGTCCCTGGCCGAGCCCGCGTCCTCCCTCGTGGAGGGGTCAAGGCCTGCCCGGTGAGGCGCGGTTCGTGACCGGGCGGGGGGCCGGGAAACACCGAACGGCGAACGACCCACGGGCCGGGGACCTGAGGAGAAACGACCCACGGCTCGGGGACCTGAGGAGAGGGGGGAGGGCTCGCACGACAGAGCTGGTGCGTCGAGGTGAGTCCTTGAGGGAGTACGAGGACGCCCGAGCGGCACGGCGTGCGGGGGCACGCCGAGAAGCCGTGAGGGAGGAAGAACAGCGGGAACGGCGCACCGCGCCGGGGGACGACGACGGCCCGAGGGGGAGAGGGGCCCGCAGGGGGAGACATGGGATTTCAGGGGGCGGAGACCCGAACACCGCGCCGGAGCCGGAAGTGGACGGCCCCGGGAGGCGGGAACTCAGGGGAACCGGAAAGAGCTTCGTACGGGGCGGCGAGGGGCGCCTCGTACGAGGAAACGATCACCACCGACGGCGCGTCAACCGCCGCCACAGGGAACGGTGCTCCGGTCGGCGACAGGCCGCGGCCGGCAGGTCCGGTCAAGGCCGGGGCGACCCTGCGGGGGGTGGCGGTGAGCGCGGCACGCGGTGGTGTGGGTGAGGCGGGGCGGACGGCCGATGGCAGCGGGCGCGCGGTGGGGTGGACGGCCGAGGGGGCTGTGCGTCGGGTGTTGCGCGTGCGTGTGTGGGGGGCGGGTGGTGCTGTCGGTGCCGTGAGAGGGGCGGTCGGTGGCGGTGTGGGTGCCGTGACGCACTCGGAGGCTGGCGGCGTGGGTGTCGTGGAGCGGTCGGCCGGTCACGGCATGGGTGTCGTGGCGCCTGCGGCCGGTGGGGCAGTGGGTGCTGCGGCGGGTGGGGCCGTGGGCGTCGTGAGGCGGGCGGTCGGTGGGGCCGTGGGTGAAGTGATGCGGACGGTCGAGGGCGGCGTGCCGGTCGTGGCGCGGATGGCTCGTGGTGGCGTGTCCGTCGCCGCGCGGAGCGCCTCGGGCGGCTCGCGTGGTGTGGTCCGGTGGGTGGGGAGTGGCCCGGGTGCTCCGGGTCGTGCGGCGGCCGGAGGGCGGAAGGGGCCCGCCGGGCCGTGCGCGCCTGCCGGGCCCGGCGGGGCTCGTCCGCAGGGAGGCGCGTGGGCGGCAGTCGGCGGGCAGAAGGGGGAGCCGCCCCGGGGAGGGGTGTGTCCACCGGCGGAGCGGGGCGGGAGCCGCCTTGACTCGGGAGATGCGTATGCGACGACTTGCGGGACCGGTCCCGCTTCGGCTGAGCGTCCTGAGTTCCGTCCTCCTTCTCCTCTTCGGAGGTTCCTCTCCCGCTTTCGGCGCGGACGGGCCCTCGTGGTCGGCGCGCGGGGTCGCGACCTTCGCCGGGCGCGCCTTCGACGCGTGCTCCGCGCCGCCGCTCGCGACGATGCGGGCATGGGGGGCCTCGCCCTACCGGGCCGTGGGCGTGTATGTCGGCGGGCGGGCACGCGCCTGCCCGCAGCCGGAGCTGAACGCGGGCTGGCTGCGCGGGGTGCGGGGCCTCGGCTGGTCGGTGCTGCCGCTCTACGTCGGCTCGCAGGCGCCCTGCGTGCAGGCCGCGAACAAGAAGAAGTACCGCCTGGGCGAGGACCCGATGGGCACCGGGACGGAGGAGGGACGCGACGCGGTACGGGCGGCGCGGGAGCTGGGGATCGCCGCGCGCAGTCCGCTGTACCTGGACGTGGAGGCGTACGACGAGCGGCGGGCGGAGTGCGCGGCGGCCGTGCTCTCCTTCGTGCGCGCGTGGGACCGGGCGGTCACCGCGGAGGGATACGTGCCGGGGTTCTACAGCAGCGCGGATTCCGGGGTGGCGCAGTTGGAACGGGAGCGGCGGGCCGGAACGGCGGACCTGCCGGAGGTGATGTGGTTCGCGCACTGGACGGGAAGGGCCTCGCTCGACGCGCCGGAGGTGCTGGCGCCGCAGGCGTGGACGCCGCAGCGGCGCATCCACCAGTACGAGGGGAACGTGACGGAGACGTACGGCGGACAGGCGCTCTCGATCGACCGGAACCAGGTGGACGCGCCGGTCGCGACGCTGGGCTGAGCCGTTTCCTGCCTCGGTCGGCGGAGTGGGGGCGGGGCTCAACCCGGAGGGGGTCGGGGTGCGTCCTCCCCCTTCAGGAGGTGGTGCGAACCCCCCGTCCTACTCCCCAAGGGGGACGGGCGGTCGGGACCTACGGGCGATCCCCGGCACGCTCCGCGCTTCTAGCGTGGGGGATATGACTGTGACCGAGGTCCCCAGGCGCCTTGCCGCGCCGGCCGCCGCACCGACCGCCCCCGCGCGAACCGCTTCGCGGTCCTCGCAGGCGTCCGTGCCCGCGTCCGCGGGTCCCCGGCCGTCCGCCGCCCCGGCCACCCCCGCGCCCCCGCGAGGCCCGTCCACTCCGTGCCCGCCCCGCACCGTGGCGGACCGCGACCGCGCCGCCGCCCGCACCATCGCGGAGCACGCGGCAACGGCCCGTAAGGCGGAGGCCCGTAGGCCCGAGGCCCGTACGAACCCGGAGCCGGCTCCGGGCACCGCGCCCCAGCCCCGCCTCGCGCGCGCCCGCGCCCGTTCCCCGCGCACCGCGCCCGCCCTCCCCCTCACCTTCGAGTCCTACGTGCGGGCCCGGGGAGCGGGACTGCTGCGGACCGCGCGGTCGCTGACGCCGAACCCGTACGACGCGGAGGACCTGCTCCAGACCGCGCTGGCGAAGACGTTCAGTGCCTGGGAGCGGATCGAGGACCACGGAGCGGTGGACGGGTACGTGCGCCGGGCGCTCGTCAACACGCGGACCTCGCAGTGGCGCAAGCGGCGCGTCGACGAGTACTCGTGCGCGGAGCTTCCCGAGCCCGAGCCGCTGCCCGCGACCGATCCGGCGGAGGCGCAGGCGATGCGCGACGCGATGTGGCACGCGGTGCTGCGGCTTCCGGCGCGGCAACGGGCGATGGTCACCTTGCGGTACTACGAGGACCTGAGCGAGGCGCAGACGGCGGAGGTGCTCGGCGTCTCCGTGGGAACGGTCAAGAGCGCCGTCTCCCGCGCCCTCGCCAAACTCCGCGAGGACCGCGAACTGGTCCTCCTCCGCTGAACGCCGCCCCCACGCCACCCCGGTCTTGTGCTCTGGCCCGCACGGGGCCTGGTGGGGCTGCCCGCTCCCGGCTACTGGGCCCGCACCAGCCACCCGCCCGCGCCGCCCCGGCCTCGCGCTCTGTCCCGCACGGGGCCTGGTGGGCCTGCCCGCTCCCGGCTACTGGGCCGGCACCAGCCACGCGCCCGCGCCACCCCGGCCTCGCGCTCTGGCCCGCACCGGGCCGAGCGGGCCTGCCCGCCCCCTCCCCCCCCCGTCTTCACGTGTTCCGTGAATCGATTGGCTGCCGCTAGTGACATACCGCTTGGTATGTGCGCAGAATCGGGCCACGACCCCCACGGGCCGCCACACCCCCACGGACCGTTGAGACGACAGAGCCGTTGCCTACAGGCGCGTAGCGCCCATCGGGAGGACGCCGTGCTGAGCACGATGCAAGAGACCCCGCTTCTGATCAGCAGGATTCTGGAGCACGGGCGGAGGATTCACGGGCGTTCGACCGTGACGACGTGGACCGGGGAGGCCGAGCCGCACCGCCGTACCTTCGCCGAGATCGGCGACCGGGCCGCCCAGCTCGCCCACGCCCTGCGCGAGGAACTCGGCGTCACCCGCGAGAGCGTCGTCGGCACGCTCATGTGGAACAACGCCGAGCACGTCGAGGCGTACTTCGCGCTTCCGTCCATGGGCGCGGTCCTGCACACCCTCAACCTCCGCCTGCCCGCCGCGCAGCTCGCCTGGATCGTCCGGCACGCCGAGGACAAGGTGATCATCGCGAACGGCACGGTGCTGCCGCTCCTGGCACCGCTGCTGCCGCAGCTGCCGAAGGTCGAGCACGTCGTGGTGTCCGGCGCGGGCGACCGCTCCGTGCTCGAAGGGACCGGGGTGCGCGTCCACGAGTACGAGGAACTGCTCGCGGGCCGTCCGACCACGTACGACTGGCCGGAGCTCGACGAACGCGAGGCCGCGGCGCTCTGCTACACCTCCGGCACGACGGGCGACCCGAAGGGCGTGCTCTACTCCCACCGGTCCGTCTACCTGCACTCGATGCAGGTCAACATGACGCAGTCCATGGGCCTGACCGATCGCGACACGAGCCTCGTGGTCGTGCCGCAGTTCCACGTCAACGCCTGGGGACTGCCGCACGCCACCTTCATGACCGGCGTGAACATGCTCATGCCGGACCGCTTCCTCCAGCCCGCACCGCTCGCCGAGATGATCGAGTCCGAGCACCCCACGCACGCGGCGGCGGTCCCGACGATCTGGCAGGGGCTGCTCGCCGAGCTGACGGCGAAGACGCGCGACGTCAGCTCGCTGGGCCAGGTGACGATCGGCGGTTCGGCGTGCCCGCCCGCGCTCATGGAGGCGTTCGACCGGCTCGGGATGCGGGTCTGTCACGCCTGGGGCATGACGGAGACCTCGCCGCTCGGCACCGTGGCGCGTCCCCCGGCCGGGGCGGACAGCCCGGAGGAGGAGTGGCGCTACCGGCTCACGCAGGGACGTTTTCCCGCCGGGGTCGAGCCGCGGCTCATCGGGCCGAACGGGGACGTACTGCCGTGGGACGGGGAGTCGGCCGGTGAGCTGGAGGTACGCGGCTCGTGGATCGCGGGCGCGTACTTCGGCGGCACGGGCAAGGAGCCGGTGCGGCCCGAGGACAAGTTCAGCCCGGACGGCTGGCTGCGCACGGGGGACGTCGGCGTCATCTCGGCGGACGGCTTCCTCACTCTCACCGACCGTGCCAAGGACGTCGTGAAGTCCGGCGGCGAGTGGATCTCCAGCGTGGCGCTGGAGAACGAGATCATGGCGCACCCGGACGTCGCCGAGG
Source organism: Streptomyces sp. Tu6071 (assembly GCF_000213055.1). NCBI lineage: Bacteria > Bacillati > Actinomycetota > Actinomycetes > Kitasatosporales > Streptomycetaceae > Streptomyces > Streptomyces sp. Tu6071. The sequence goes on from NZ_CM001165.1 coordinate 3,925,115, forward strand.
CGGCGGTCATCGCGGTGCCGGACGAGAAGTGGGGCGAGCGCCCGCTCGCGACGGTCGTCCTCAAGGAGGGCGCCGCGGCGGGCCCGGCCGAGTTGCGCGCCTTCCTCGCGGAGCGCGTCGCGAAGTGGCAGCTTCCCGAGCGCTGGTCGGTGATCGAGTCGGTGCCGAAGACGAGCGTCGGCAAGTTCGACAAGAAGGTGCTGCGAGCGCGGTACGCGGAGGACGGGCTCGACGTCACGGTGCTCTGAGGGGCGCGGCGACGGGCGTCACGGCGGTACGGGGGCGAGGCGGCGCCAGGCGCGGCCCGGTCCCGTACCGCGAGATGGCCGACCGCCCGGTTTCGCCGGGCGGTCGACCCCGCTCCCGCACCGCCAGCCGGTCAGCCCGTCCCCCGTACCGCCGAGGCCCCGCCCGTACCGCCGACGCCGCCCCCGCACCGCACAGCCCGCGCGCCCCACGCCGCGCGCCCCACGCCGCGCGCCCCACGCCGCGCGCCACACGCCCCACGCCGCGCGCCCCACGCCGCGCGCCCCACGCCCCACGCCGCGCGCCCCACGCCGCGCGCCCCACGCCCCACGCCGCACGTCCCGCCCCGCACGTCCCACCCCGCGCCCCCCGCACCCACCCCCCGGTGCCACACCTCACGCCCCACAGGTCCGACCATTCCCCGTGTGTGACATAGATTGGGAGACCTCACGTCGGTTCCTGTCGGGGAGGTGCGCATGGCCGCGGAATGGCGACCGGTGCGGCAGGCGCGTACGCATGAGCTGGTCCTGGAGAGCATCGAGGAACAGGTGCTCGCCGGGCAGCTCAAGGCCGGTGACCGGCTGCCCCCCGAACGCGAACTCGCCCCGGCGCTCGGCGTCTCGCGCTCCGCGCTCCGCGAGGCGCTGCGGGTCCTGGAGACGATCGGCGTGCTCGTCGCCCACTCGGGGCGCGGTGCCGACGCGGGCGCCCGGATCGTACGGAACCCCGACGACGCCCTCGGCCGCCTCCTCCGCTTGCACTTCGGCCTCGGCAGCTACCGCCTGGAGGACGTGCTGGAGGCCCGCGTGGTCCTGGAACGGTCCAGCTTCGAGGCCGCCGCGCGGCAGGCCGCGTCCGAGGATCTCGACGAGGCCGCCGACCTCCTCGCCCGGCTGCGCGAACCCGGCATCGAACCGGCCGAGTTCAACGAGCTGGACACGGCCTTCCACGTCGCGATAGCCCGTTCCTCCGGGAACCGCCTCGTCTCCACGCTCACCGCCGCCGTGCGCGAGTCCGTCCGGCCCCTCATCCTGCACGCCCTCGAAGCGGCCGAGGACTGGCCCGCCACCGCCGCCGCGCTCAACGCGGAGCACACCGAACTGCTCCGCCTCGTCCGCGCCGGGGAGGCCACGACCGCCGCCGATCTCGCCGAGCTCCACATCCGCGGCTTCCACGGCACGCTGGTGAAGGATGAACCGGCCGAGCGCGGCGGCGACGCGGACAGCGCGCGGTGAACGACGGTTCCACGTGAAACATGGCGGGGCTCCCGGGATCGGGGAGCCCCGCCATGTTTCACGTGGAACACCGCCGTCGGCTCAGGGCAGCATCCATGACAGCACGGCCGTGGACTGGAGATACACCAGCACACACAGCACGAGCAGCATCGCGAGGCTGTACTTGGCGACCTTGCGGAGCAGGACGCGTTCGCTGCCCGGCTCCTCGACCGCCGTCGCGGCGATCGTGAGGTTCTGCGGGCTGACGAGCTTGCCGACGACGCCGCCGGAGGAGTTGGCACCGACGAGGAGGGTCGGGTCGATGCCCGCCTGGTGGCCCGCCGTCTGCTGGAGCGTCGCGAAGAGCGCGTTGGCGGAGGTGTCGGAGCCGGTGACGGCCGTGCCCAGCCAGCCGAGGATCGGCGAGAGGAAGGCGAAGGCGCCGCCCGCCGCCGCGAGCCACGTACCGATCGCGACCGTCTGGCCCGACTGGTTCATGACGTAGCTGAGCATCAGCACGGTCGCGACCGTGGCGATCGCGCCGCGCAGGGTGACGAGCGTGCGCCCCGCGGTGCGCACACTGAGCGCCGCCGACATCGGGTACTGGTCCCTGTCCTTGACCAGGCTGTAGACGAGCGTCACGAGGATGCCCGAGATGATCAGCAGCGTGCCCGGGTTGGCGAGCACGTCGAGCGAGTAGACCGCGCTCGTCGACGGCTTGCCGTCCGGGGTGAGGATCTCGCCGTACAGCCCCGGCCACTCCCACCTGAGGGTCGCGACGCTGAGGATGTCGGGCATGTCGAAGCCGCCGACGTGGATCTTGGCGACGGCGAAGATCGCGATGACGAGGACGTACGGGAGCACCGCGAGCGTCACGCGGCGGGCGGGCAGTCGCTCCGCCTCGACCTGGGAGCGCTGGTCGTCCGGCGTGCGCGGTTGCCACCGGCGCAGCATCAGCACGCCCGCGACGAAGCCGGCGAGGGAGGCGACGACATCGGTGAGCTCGTAGGCGAAGTGCGCCGAGCACCAGTACTGGGCGACGGCGAAGACGAGGCCGACGACGACCGCGACGGGCCAGAGCTGACGGAGCCCGCGCCTGCCGTCGACGAGGGTGAGGAGCAGCAGCGGCACGAAGAGCGCGAGCAGCGGGCTCTGCCGTCCGATGACGGCGGCGATGTCCTCCGGCGGGATGCCGGTGAGGTTCCCGGCCGTCGTGACCGGGATCGCCATGGCGCCGAAGGCGACGGGCGCGGTGTTGGCGACGAGCACGGTGATCGCGGACTTGAGCTTGGGCAGGCCGAGGGCCATGAGCATCGCGGCGGTGATCGCGACGGGCGCGCCGAAACCGGCGAGCGCTTCGAGCAGGCCGCCGAAGCAGAAGGCGATGAGCATCGCCTGGATGCGGAGGTCCCCGCGCCCGACCGCGTTGAAGCAGCGCCTCAGGTCCTCGAAACGGCCGCTGACGACGGTGAGTTCGTAGAACCAGAGGGCCGCGACGACGATGAGCATGATCGGGAAGAGGCCGTTGAGCAGGCCCTGGCTCGCGGAGAGCAGGCCGAGCCGGACCGGCATGCCCATACCGAGGATGCCGACGAGCAGCGCGGTGACCAGTGCTCCGAGGGCCGCCTGGAAGGCGGAGCGGCGCACGACCATGAGGAGCACGAAGAAGACCGCGAGCGGGACGAGCCCGAGCAGCGCGGTCCCGGCGAGGCTGCCGCCGACGGCGTGCACGTCCGGGGTGTACGAGGCCAGGGGGAGGCCGGACGTCGCGGTACCCGGCGCCGGGAGGCCGGAGGCGGCCGGTTCCGGGACCGGGGCACCGGAGGCGGGTCCGGTACCCGTGGCCGCGAGGGCCGTCAGCAGGGAGGCCACAAGGTGCTCCTCGTTGAGTTGTGCGCCGCCGCCCCGCCATACCGCCCGGTCGGCATCCGGGGACCGGGCCGCCGCCGTGCGGGCAGGCGGAAGCCGGTCCCTCGCGCGGCGCGGGGGACGGGGGCGACGGGTGTGGCGGGAAATGAACTACCGAGAAGTAGTGCACTCCCTGAAGTCCCATGTCAATAAGGTCCGACCAAAGTGTTGTCGACCACTCATTGCCCTCGCTGGGCCCCACCCCCTGCCTTCACGGGTTCTACGGCGGTATGGTCGGACCGTAAATCGTCCATACTGCCCACGTACGGCACCGCCCGCGTACGGGAAGGTCCTCATGCGCATCGGACTCTTCGCCACCTGCCTCGGCGACACGATGTTCCCCGACGCCGTCTCCGCGACGGCCGTGCTGCTCACGCGGCTCGGCCACGAGGTCGTCTTCCCTCCCGGGCAGACGTGCTGCGGGCAGATGCACGTCAACACCGGCTACCAGCGCGAACCCGTCCCCCTTGTGCGCAACTTCGCCGAGCAGTTCGGCGATCCCTCGCTCGACGCCGTCGTGATGCCCTCGGGCTCCTGTGCCGGCTCCGTGCGCCACCAGCACGAGATCGTCGCCGAGCGCTACGGCGACGCCGCGCTCCGGCAGGGCGTCGCGACCGTCAAGGCGAAGACGTACGAGCTGTCCGAACTCCTCGTCGACGTGCTCGGCGTGACCGGGGTCGGCGCCTGGTTCCCCTACCGCGTCACGTACCACCCCACCTGCCACTCGCTGCGGATGCTGCGCGTCGGCGAGAAGCCGCTGCGGCTCCTGCGCGCCGTCGAGGACCTGGACCTCGTCGAACTGCCCGAGGCCGACGCCTGCTGCGGCTTCGGCGGCACCTTCGCGGTCAAGAACGCCGACACCTCCTCGGCGATGCTCCAGGACAAGGTCGGCAACGTCACGGCGACGGGCGCGGACGTCTGCACTGCGGGCGACTCCTCCTGTCTCCTGCACATCGGCGGCGGCCTCTCCCGCGTCCGGGCCGGTACGCGCACCCTCCACCTCGCGCAGATCCTCGCCTCGACCCGCACGACCCCGTACGTCCTGCCGGGCGTCCCGCCCACCGCGCGCGCGACCCCGACGAGCCCGCGCGCGAGCACGACCCCCGCCGCGACCACCCCGGAGGTGACCCGATGAGCACGACGTTCCTCGGCCTGCCCAGCGCCCCGCCCCGCGCCCCCTACGGCGCGGGCAACCTGCGCGGCGACCAGAAGTTCCCGAAGGCCGCCCACACCGAGCTCCAGAACACTCAGCTCCGCGGCAACCTCCACAAGGCCACCCACACGATCCGTGCCAAGCGCCTCGCCGTCACCGCCGAACTCCCCGACTGGGAGCACCTGCGCGACGCGGGCTCCGCGATCAAGTCGGACACTCTCAACCGCCTCCCCGAACTCCTCGAAGAACTGGAGGAACGGGTCACCGCGCGCGGCGGCACCGTCCACTGGGCGCGCGACGCCGTCGAGGCGAACGCGATCGTCACCCGCCTCGTGCGCGCCAAGGGCAGCGAGGAGGTGATCAAGGTCAAGTCGATGGCCACGCAGGAGATCGGGCTCAACGAGCACCTGGAGGCGGAGGGCATCACGGCCCACGAGACCGACCTCGCCGAGCTGATCGTCCAGCTCGCCCACGACAAGCCCTCGCACATCCTCGTCCCTGCGATCCACCGCAACCGCGAGGAGATCCGCGAGATCTTCCTCAAGGAGATCCCCGGCGTCGACCCGGAGCTGACCTCCGTCCCCGCCGAACTCGCCGCCGCCGCGCGCGCCTACCTGCGCGAGAAGTTCATGACGACGAAGGTCGCCGTCTCCGGCGCCAACTTCGGCATCGCCGAGACCGGCACCCTCGCCGTCGTCGAGTCCGAGGGCAACGGCCGCATGTGCCTGACGCTGCCCGAGACGCTCATCACCGTCATGGGCATCGAGAAGGTCCTGCCCCGCCACCAGGACCTGGAGGTCTTCTTCCAGCTCCTGCCGCGCTCCTCGACCGGCGAGCGCATGAACCCGTACACCTCGCTGTGGACCGGCGTCACCGAGGGCGACGGGCCGCAGGAGTTCCACCTCGTACTCCTCGACAACGGCCGCACCGCCGCGCTCGCCGACAAGATCGGCCGTGAAGCGCTGCACTGCATCCGCTGCTCGGCCTGCCTCAACGTCTGCCCCGTCTACGAGCGCGCGGGCGGCCACGCCTACGGCTCGACCTACCCGGGCCCGATCGGCGCGGTGCTCACCCCGCAACTCGCGGGCATGGACGCGGCCAAGGACGACCCCAACGCCTCGCTGCCGTACGCGTCGAGCCTGTGCGGGGCGTGCTTCGACGCCTGCCCCGTGAAGATCGACATCCCCTCGCTGCTCGTCGAACTGCGCCACCAGAAGACCGAACAGGCGGGCACGACGGCGGAATCGCTCGCGATGAAGGCGGCGGCGGCCGTCATGGCACGCCCGGGGCTCTACACCGGCGCGCAGCGCGCCGCCGGGCTCGGCCGCGTCCTCGCGGGGCGAGACGCGAAGATCAAGCACCTCCCCGCGCCCTTCAACGGCTGGAGCGACAGCCGCGACACCCCCGCCCCGCCCCGGCGCAGCTTCCGCCGCTGGCTCGACTCGGCGGACGGCCGCGAGGCGCTGCGCGCGGCGAAGGCGGAGGGCGAGGCGTCCCGTACGGAGGCAGACGCCTCGCACACGGAGGCCGATACGTCCCGTGCGGAGGCCGACGCGTCGCGGACGCAGGGGAACCCGTCCGAGGCGCGGGCCGACGCGCCCCGCACGCAGCCGGACGCACCCCGTACGCAGGCCGACGTGCCCCCTACGCAGGCCGAGCCCCCCGCCGCCACCGAGACCCACGACGACCAGGACAAGGGCGAGAAGGCATGAGCGAGACCACCACTCCTCGCGGCGGCAGCGCCCGCGAGACCGTCCTCTCCCGCGTCCGGGACGCCCTCGCGCTCGCGCCGAAGGACCCGGTGACCGTCCCCCGCGCCTACCGCACGGGCCGTACGCTCCCGGACGCCGAGCGGCTCGCCCTCCTGACCGACCGGCTCCTCGACTACAAGGCATACGTGCACCCCTGCACCGCCGCCGATACCGCCGGGACCATCGCCGAGGTGTTGCGTACGCGCGGCGCGCGCCTCGTCGGCGTCCCCGCCGGGCTCGACCGCGCCTGGCTCGCGGACTTCGCGGGGGAGGTACGCACCGACAGCCCCGACGTGCCCGCGCCCGCGCTCGGCGGTCTGGACGGCGTCGTGACCGCGTCGGCCGTGACCTGCGCCGAGACCGGCACGATCTTCCTCGACGGCGGCGCCGACCAGGGCCGCCGCGCCCTGAGCCTCGTCCCCGACCTGCACGTGTGCGTCGTGGACCTCTCCACCGTCACCGTCGGGGTCCCCGAGGCGATCGCGCGCCTCGTCCCCGGCCGTCCCACCACGCTCATCAGCGGCCCCTCCGCGACCTCGGACATCGAACTCGAACGCGTCGAGGGCGTGCACGGACCGCGCACGCTCGACGTCGTCATTCGCACAGACGTCTGAGATCGGTCCGGAGTGCCGGAAAGGGGCGAATCCGTTGTGGATTAGTCCCTTTCGTGTGAGCGCGCGGGCGGACGGTTGACGTAAGGGCGGGGCGCGGTGGGCGCGGGCTGGCTGCGTACCCGTACCGCATCACCTTCCCGCCCCGAATCGCCCTAGTTCGTCCCGATCTTCGCCAGCAGGTCCACGATCCTCGTCTGCACTTCCTCGCTCGTCGAGCGTTCCGCGAGGAAGAGGACGGTCTCGCCGGTCGCGAGCCCGGAGAGTTCCCCCGGGCCCATGCCCGCCGCCGTGTAGACGACGAGCGGCGTGTGGTTGAGCTGGCCGTTCGCGCGCAGCCAGTCGATGATCCCGGCGCGGCGCCTGCGGACCTGCATGAGGTCGAGGACGACGAGGTTCGGCGGCACCTGACTCGCGGCGGCGACCGCCTGCGCGTCGTCGGCGGCGCGCGTCACCTGCATCGCGCGCCGTTCGAGCGCGGCCGTCAGCGCGCCCGCGAGTGCGTCGCGCTCCTCGACGAGGAGGACGCGCGGCGGGTGCTGCTCGCTGTCGCGCGGCGCGAGCGCCTTCAGGAGCACGGCCGGATCGGCGCCGTACGCCGCCTCGCGGGCCGCCGCCCCGAGCCCCGCCGTCACGAGGACGGGCACCTCGGCGGCGACGGCCGCCTGACGCAGCGACTGGAGCGCGGTGCGCGTGATCGGCCCGGTGAGCGGGTCGACGAAGAGCGCGGCGGGGAAGGCGGCGATCTGCGCGTCCACCTCGTCGCGCGAGGAGACGACGACAGGGCGGTAGCCCCGGTCGCTCAGCGCGGCCTGCGTCGACGCGTCGGGCGCGGGCCACACGAGCAGCCGCCGCGGGTTGTCGAGCGGCTCGGGCGGCAGCTCGTCGTCCTGCGGACGTGGCGCGGGCCGGTTCGCGACCTCGACGGCCCCGTTCGGCCCGTCGAGCGGCTCGGGCCCCTCGGCCCCGGCGTCCGGCGCCCCGATCGCGTACGAGCGCCCGTGCTCCTGCCCGGCGAGCCGCTGCTGCGCCGCGGCGGCGGGCGCCTCCGCGGCGCGCGCGGACTGCGGCGGTACGGGCTGCGGGGGCGCTGCCTGCGCCGGTGCGGCCTGGGCCGGTCCGCCCTGCCCCGGTCCGCCCTGCGTCGGGACCGTCCGCGGCGGGACGGGGGGCTGCGGGGGTGCCGCGAGCGGGGGGTGCGGCGCGGGGTCGGCCGAGGCGGGGTGCGGGCGCGCCCCGGTGGTCTCATGGTCGCCGCTGTGGGGTGGCGCGGGCCGCGAGGCACCCGCCGTGCCCGTACCGGCCGCAGTAGCTCCGCCCGCTCCCGCGGTCGCCTCGCGGTCCTGCGGCGTCGCGAGCTTGCGGCGCCTGCCGGACCCGCCCGAGCCGGTGCCATGCGCGGGCGTGCCCGCCGCCGTGCCCGGCGCGGGCTGGCCCTGGCGGCGCGCGATCCGGGCCTGCCGCAACTGCTGCGCCGCCTGCGCGGGCAACTGCCCGGCGGCCGGGTGCGGTCCGCCGATGCCCTCGTCGAAGGGCACCCCGGCACCGAGCGTGCGCACGCTGAACGCCCGCCCGCTCCGCGTCGTCGCACCCTGATGGGCCTCCTCGTGCCCCGGCGCCGGTTCCTCGGCGGGCAGCGGCTGGGAAAGCGTCTCGGGCGACTCGACGGGAGGCACGCCGGGCGCCTCGACGGCCTCCTGACCCGCCTGACCCGCCATCGGGTCGGCGGGCGCGGGACTGCCGGGCTGCTGCCCGGCCCCCGCCGTGTTCGCCGGGGCCCCCGGCACGGCGGGCCCGCCGTGCGGCTGCGCCCCGGCCGGGACGACCGGCTGAGCGACAGGCTGCGCCACCGGCTGAGCGGCAGGTGGTGCCACGGGCTGCGGCGGCGCGGCGAGCGGTGGCTGGATCACGCCGCGCGGGCTCCCGGGAACGGCGGGCGACGGCGCCTCGGACACGACCTCGGCCGCGTTCCCGGCGTTCGCCGGATGCGGCGGGAGGGCCGGAAGGGCGGGTACGGGCGCGGGCATCGCGCCCTCCGTGTCACCCGCCGCCGGCGGCAGCGCGAACGGCACCCGTGGCCCCGCCTCCGCCGCCGCGGCGGCCTCCTCGGCGGCCCGTGCCGCCGCCCGCCGCGCCCTGCGCCCCTGCGGAGCCTGCGCGTCCCCGGCGTTCTCGGCGGGTACGGGGGGCGCGGCCTCGACCGCGAGCGGCTGCGCGCTCCCCGCCTCGGGCCCGGCCGCGAGCGGCAGCGCGGGAGCGAGTGCCGACTGCGCGGCCCCGACCCGTACCGGCATCCCGCCCGGCGGCACGCTGACAGGGCCGAGCGAGGCCGACGCCGCGGCGGTCCCGGCGGCGTGCTCGGCCGCGGTCACGACGGCGCCGTGCGGCAACGTGTGCCCCGTACGGCCGACATGCCCGCCGGGACCGGCGACCGCGAGAGCCGCGCCGGGCGCGCCCGACGGCCCCGCGGGCAGTGCGAACGGCGACCCGCCGCCGGGTCCCGCGGCAGCCCCGGACCGTGCCCCGCCGGGCGCCGGGAGCGCGACCGCCCCCATGGCCCCGCCGGCCGTGTCCTCGGACTCCGGGCCGCCCCCGCCCTCCGACGACGGCCGCCGCCGCCGACCGGTCGGCCGCGCCTTCGCCGCCTCGACGTCGCTCTCCAGGAAGGCGTCCACGGAGGAGCGCCGCGCCCGCCGCCGCCCGTGCCCGCTCGTCGTGGAGTCGGGGTCGCCCGTGCCGTCGACGGTGCCCGCACCGGGCCCGCCCCCGTCCGCGCCCGCGTCGGTCTGCGGCGCCACCGGGGCCGCCACCGCCCCGGCGCCCTCGCCGAGCGGCACGTCGAGCACGTACGTCGCACCGCCCATGCCGGGAACGACGTGCGACTGGAGGACGCCGCCGTGCGCGCGCACGATGCCCGTGACGATCGGCCCGTGCACCGGGTCGCCGCCCGGGTAGGGGCCGCGCACCTCGATCCGTACCGCGTCACCGCGCTGCGCGGCGGCCACCACGATCGTGGAGTCCACCCAGCCCGTGTTGACGAGGCCCTGGCGCGCGTTGCCCGTCGCGTCGATGCCCGCGACGTCGGCGACGAGGTGCGCGAGCGCCGTCGCGAGCCGCTCGGGGTCGACCTGCGCCTCGATCGGCGGCGCGTGCACCGCGAACTGCGCGCGTCCGGGCCCGATCAGCTCGACAGCCCCGTCGACACCCGCCTGGACGACGGCGTCGAGCATGACGTTGCGGCGGTGCAGCGTGTCCGTACCGACGTCGAGCCGCTGATAACTGAGCACGTTGTCGACCAGCGTGGTCATACGCGAATAACCGGCGGTCAGATGGTGAAGAATCTGGTTCGCTTCCGGCCACAACTGACCGGCCGGGTCGGCCGCCAGCGTCCCCAGCTCGCGCCGCAGTTCGTCGAGCGGCCCGCGCAGCGAGGTCTCCAGCACGGCGAGCAACTGCTCGTGCCGCGCCGCGAGCGCCTCGAAGCGGTCCTTCTCGCGCTCGGCGAGCGCCGCGTACCGGTCCTGCGCCTGCGCGACGGCCTCCTCGTGCCGCGCCTCCAGCTCCGCGATCCGCGCCTCGTAGCCCTCGGTCAGCCCGGCGACCTCGGCCGCGTGCGTCTCGCGCAGTCCTGCGACCTCGCTCGCGTGGCTCTCGCGCAGCTCCCCGCTCTCCGCCGCGTGCCGCTCGACCAGCTCCTCGTAGGCGCGCCGGTCGGTGAAGGTCATGACGGCGCCGACGAGTTGATCACCGTCGCGCACGGGTGCCGTCGTGAGGTCGACGGGTACCTTCTCGCCCTTCTTGTTCCACAGCACCTGTCCGCGCACCCGGTGCTTGCGCCCCGAGCGGAGCGTGTCGGCGAGCGGCGACTCGGCGTACGGGAAGGGGGTGCCGTCGGCGCGCGAGTGCAGGACGAGCGGGTGCAGTTCGCGACCGCCGAGGTCGCTCGCGCGGTGCCCGAGGATCTGCGCCGCCGCCGGGTTGACGAGGACGACGTGCCCCTCGGTGTCCGTACCGACGACGCCCTCGGCCGCCGCGCGCAGGATCATCTCCGTCTGTCGCTGCGAGCGGGCGAGTTCGGCCTCGGTATCGACAGTTCCGGTCAGATCGCGGATCACGATCATCAGCAACTCGTCACCGGAGTAACGCGAAGCGTCCTCGTACGGACCCGAGTACGAGCCGGGGGACTGCGCCGCCGGGTTGATGCTCGCGCTCGTGACCTCGACGGGGAACTCGCCGCCGTCCGTGCGCCGCGCGATCATCCGCAGCGGCTTCGTCCGGCCGCGCTCGTCCTTCGCGTCGGGGCGGCGCATCGAGCCGGGGATGAGCCGGGAGTCGAACTCCGGGAGGAGATCGAGCAGTCCGCGTCCGACGAGCGCCGTACCCGGGGACTCCAGGGCCTGGAGCGCGATGGTGTTCGCGTTGACGACCGTGCCGTTCGTGTTGACGAGCACGAGGGCGTCGGGGAGGGAGTCGAGTATGGCTGCGAGGCGAGCAGTGCCCCGGGATGGCCTGCTGCTCACGACGAACGTTCCTCCCTGCCGTTCCACGGGGACCGCGCCTGCGGCTCCCCGCCCTGCCCTCCCGGACCGTCCCGCCGGCGGCCCGCCTGGGCCATCGTGCCGCGCGGTCCGCGACGTGTCACGCCTGGGAGTCTACGGGCAGCCGCGCTCGCTCGTACGGGGGAGCCGCGAGCGGTCGCACGAGGAAGTCGTGAGCATCCCGCGCGCAAGCGGCGACGGACCGTGCGCGGGAGCTTCGCGAGGTGGGGCGCGGCGCGGGCGCGGGGCGCGGATCGCGCGCGGGGTGCCGGGGGAGCCTGGCGGGGTGGGGTGCCGGGGGAGTGGGACGGCGCGCGGGGTGCCGGGGGAGCGGGACGGCGTGGGCTCGCGCCTGTCGCCTGTCGCCTGTCGCCTGCCGCGCGCCGGGCGTTCGGCTCTACGCGGCGCCCGTCCCCGCCCCGTCCTGCGCGGGCAGCAGCGGTACGAGCCGGTCCCAGCGCGCGATCTCGCACCCGTTGGCCCGCGTGAACGTGGTGTCGACGGGCCGCCCCGCCCACTCCCCCCTGACGTGCGCGGTCCGCGGCCCGCCGTACTGCATCGTGCAGATGGCGTCAGGCGCCACGGGCGCGAAGGTGTCGCGCCCCCATACCGTCACCTCGTCGAGCCGCGCGCAGGCCGCCTCGGCGTCGGGGTGGCCGCCCCCGGCGGGGTGGCAGCGCAGCTCGTACCGCGTGACGGACCCGCCGTCCTCCTTCACCTCCACGAGCAGCCGGTCGCCCCCGACCGGCCCCGGCACGGAGACGGCGGCGGCGGGCCCGGCCCCGGCACCGAGGCCGAGGAGGCAGCCGGCGAGGAGCAGGGCGGTACGGGGAGCACGCGGACGGAAAACGGACATGAACCCTCGCTCGGAGCGGGCGCGCGGCACGGGGGCCCCGTTCCGCATCAGGGTGCACAACGGGAGGGGGAGGGGGGAGGACACGCGGGGGGTGGTGGGGGGAGGGGATGCGGGGGTCGTTGGGCGACGGGGCGGGGGGTGTGTGGTGGACGGGGTGGGGGTGCGTGGGGACGGCGAGGGAGCCGTCGCGCGGGGGGTCGCCCAGGGAAAGTGGTCGAGGGGTGGAAGGGGCGCGCGACGGCGGGCGGGGGATTGCGGGGAGGGCGCGCAACGCCGTACGGGCAGCGGCGGAGCGCTTGCGTGCGCCCCCGGGAACGGGCGCCGAAAGCTCTTTGCCCCACCCGTTGCCGCCTAGTACCGTGGGTGCCGATTGGTGGCAGCCCGCACGGCTGTGTCATCATCTCCACGCACCCGCAGGCGCTTGCTCGCAGGCAGGTGTGGCTTTTGGAGGCGTCGCCTAGTCCGGTCTATGGCGCCGCACTGCTAATGCGGTTTGGGGCTTACCCCCCATCGAGGGTTCAAATCCCTCCGCCTCCGCAGCACCCGCAGGGCCCCGCTCGTCCCCAGGACGTCGGGGCCCTGCGGCGTTCCCGGGCCCGGGAACGGAGGCGGACGACCGGGGGGACGGGGAACGCGGGACCGGGGGCGCGGGGAACGCGGGACCAGGGGGCGCCGGGGAACGCGAATCGCGGCTCTGCGGCGGGCCCTGAAATCGGCCGTCCGCCCAGCTCAGGCCGGGCGCGCGATACGGATTTCGCGTCCGGGCGACCTTCATGTAATGTTGTTCTCGCAAGGCAGCCGGGGGACAAAAACCCAGGCACTGAGCACAAGCACTCGTAGCTTAACGGATAGAGCATCTGACTACGGATCAGAAGGTTGCAGGTTCGAATCCTGCCGAGTGCACACAGGTCAAAGCCCCTCCCGGTTCATCCGGGAGGGGCTTTGTCGTGCCGTACAGCAACGAAGTACAGCAACCGCTCAGCCGTTACCGCCCATCGCGTCGGACAGCTTGCCGAGTGCAGCCCGCACGTCTTCGTCACTTGCCTCGGCGTAGACCTCCATCGTCATGGCGATCTGCGAGTGCCGAAGGATGCGCTGAGCGATCTTCGGGTGCACGCCGAGAACAACCAGCAGCGCCGCGACCGTGTGCCGCGTGTTTCGCAGCGGGATGACCCGGACGCCGGCGCGAAGGGCCCGCAGGGCGAACATGCGGGTGAGGTTGCCCGGCTCGATCGGGGTGCCGTATTTCGTGGTGAAGACGAGGCCGACTGTGTCCTGCCAGAGATCACCTGCGGCCTTCCGGTCTCCGAGCTGCTGAGCCCGACGCATCCTGAGCGCTTTCAGGCACAGCGCGGGCAGCGGCATGAAGTCGTCCGACTCCTCCGTCTTGGTCTGGCGGTGCAGGATCTGACGTTGGGCCCGCTGGATCTGGTGATCCACATAGATTTCACCCGCCTCGAAATCAACCGACTTCCAGGTCAGGCCCAGCACTTCCCCCCGGCGCAGGCCGAGGCAGAGCACGAGCACCCAGGCCGCGAACAGGTGATCTCCCCGAGTGGCACAGTCGGCCAAGAAGCGGCCCGCCTCGGTCACGGACCAAGGCTTGATCCTCTTGCGCCGGGGCTTGGGAACCTTGACCAGGGAGGCCACGTTCTTGTTGATCTCCTCCTCGGTCACCGCGTGGGTGAGGGCCGCTCGAAGGGCATCGCGGGCCGCCTGCACAACCCGCTTCGACGGATGAGCCTCGCAGCAATCCCCCACGGCGCAGCATCGCTGAGCTGAGGGTTGACGCTTCGCATCCTTGCCCTGCGCGCAGCACTGGCAACTGCTGGCAAGCTTGTTGATCCACTCGCGAACGTCCCGGACCGTGAGCCTGTCGAGCCGCCTCTGCCCGAGGTACGGGTTGATGTATAGCCGCACCGAGCCCTCGTACGACACGTACGTCAACGGCGCCAGATTCGGCTTGACGATCTCGTCCAGCCAGTACGCGAGGAAGGCGGAGAGCGTACGGTGCCTCGTGGCCACGGGGCCTTTCTTCGCCTCCGCGTGCAGTTTGATCCACTTGTCGTGGACCTCTTCGCGGGTCTTGCCGTAGACGTACTTGCGGGCGCGTTTGCCGTCCGGTTTGGTGACCCAGACGTAGGCGGCGTGGCCGTTTCTGTACGGGTAGATGGAGCCTTCACCGTTGCCGCGCTTGCCGCTCATGCGGACCACTCCTCGGCGGCCTCAGCGCAGCGGCTGACGTACTCGTCCACCCAGGCCGGGAGGATGCGGCGGTTGCGCCCGACCTTCACTGAGCGGATCTCTCCGGTGAGCACGAGCGTCTTGGTCTTGGACAGGCCGAAGCCGAGCATCTCGGCAACCTCGGCGGTGGTGTGCCACTTGCGCTGGATCACGACAGCGGTCATGCCATGTCCCCTTCCTCGTGGGCGAGTTGGGCGAGTTCTTCGCGGGCGGTTTCGCGGTTGGTGTGGATCTCGTGGGCGATGCGGGCGGCGAGCCAGGATTCGCCGGGGGTGTGGCCGTGGCCGGCGTAGGCCCAGTGGGCGAGGGTGAGGGTGGTGGCTTCGGCGTCGTCGGGGTCGGGCAGGCCGAGGGCTTCGCGTTGTTGGGCGGCGCGGTAGTCGGCGCGGGTCTGGCGCAGGGCGCCGAGGGTGGTGGAGTAGCGGCGAGACTTGGTGGAGAAGTGGCCCCGGAAGCCGAGCATGTGAGCCCAGTCGCGGAGCTTGAAGTCCGGGTAGAGCGGGTGCAGGTCGAGGCAGGCGGCGATGAGGCGGGCGGGGTGGTCGGGTACGCCGAGGAGGTCGAGGGCGTCCTTGCTGCCGATGCGGCGATCCACCGTGCCGGTCGTCTCGGCGGCTTTGGTGGCGTACTTCGCGACGTAGGAGGCGACGGCCTGTTCGGTGAGGTCTTCGCCGGCGCCGAAGGCGACGATGGGGCGCACGTCGAGCTGTGTGCCCCATCGCAGGGTGCGGGCGGGTTGGTCACCGGCGGCGGGGACGTCGACGGCGGCGCGGGTGGCGGCGGCCCGGAAGGCGTCTTCGAGGAGGTCGAGGGTGGCCCATGGCGGGGGCGGGGTGTCGGGGCCTTCGGGGCCGTCGAGGCGTACGACGGCGTGGAAGTGGATGGCGCCGCGTTTCTGGTACTCGGCGACCTTCCCGTACGAGAAGCGGAGTTGTGATTTGAGGTCGGCTTGGGTGAGGCCGGCGCGCTTGGCGAGTTCGCGGGGCAGGTAGATCGTGAGGTAGCGCCAGAGCTGTCCGGCGTGGTTGTTCCACAGGACGGCGCCCGCGTAGTCGTAGGTGTCCGGGTCGAGCGGGGTGCCGAGTTCGGGGGCGTCGTCGGGGTGGGTGGTGCCGCAGCGGCAGCGGCCGGTGCGGGGGCGGTTGTGGACGGGGCCGAAGCTGGGGGCGGTGAGGGTGATGAAGGCGCGGGGGTGGTCGCGCACGGTGTGCGGGGTGCCCTTGTCAGGGTCGCCGGTGAGTCCGGCGCGGATCAGGTGGTAGGTGTCGGCGCTGTAAGTGCGGGCGCACGAGGGGCAGCGCGAGGCGCGGCGGTTGCCGCAGGCGACGCGGAGCACGGCGCCGGGCTCGTGGTCGGTGGTGTAGGCGTGGAGGACCTGGCGGGTGGCGGCGTCGAGGGTCTTGGTGCCGCCGGTGAGGCGGATCGGGTCGGCGCAGCCGCCGGTGCGGCGCGTCTGGTCCTGCCAGCGGTCGAAGCCGGGGGCCCCGGCCACCCTGCACACGTCGGTGAGGATGGCCGGGGTCAGGCCCGCCGCTGTGAGGGCGGGGTGGGTCATGCCAGGGCCTCCTGGCGGGCGGTGTGGAAGGCGTGGCCGATCCACTCGGTGTAGGCCGGAGGAATGGCTTCGGTCAGTTCCTCGCGCACGTCGGTCCAGGTGATGCCCATAGCCCTCTGCATCTCGGCCACGCTCGCCTTGCCGCCGCCGTTGCCGTACGGGGCGACGTAGGGGCCGGTGCGGTAGACGCCGTGGCGGTGGCCGCGCACATAGCCCCGGTGCGGACGGTGGGCGGGCCGGGCGGTGGCCCAGCGGCCCAACTCGAAGTTGCGGTGCCGCAGGACGCCCAGACCGAACATCTCCCCGCACAGCGACACGTCCTTGCGGATCGCGGCGCGGCCGTTGGGCTGCTCGATCACGTACGGCACACCGGAGCGCTCCAACAGGGCCCGGACGGCGGGCACGAGGTCGGTGTGGGTGCCGCCCCAGCCCCGTGAGGCGTTGGTGCCCACGGTCAGCCCGCAGCCGGCCTGGCAGGGCGGGGAGGTGTGCACGAGGGCGTACCGCTCGATCTCGCCCGAGCCGATCAGTGCCGCGAGGTGGGACAGGGCGTCGGCGCGGTGGATCGGGAAGGGGTAGCGGGGGCGGTCCACGAGGTCCACGCCGATCACGTCGAATCCGGCGCGGGCGTAGCCGGTGGCGGCACCGCCGGCGCAGCAGAACAGGTCCAGGAGGAGAGGCCGGTTCACTTGCCCGCCCCCTCGTCCTTCGGGGTGTGGGCGTCGATCCACTCCTCGGCGCAGACCTTGTGGACGGGCTTGCCCCGGTCGGAGCGCAGCGGGGTCGGCTTCGTGCAGATCACGCACGGCTTGTCGCCGTTGTGGTCGTAGTGCTCGGGCGAGCGCCAGTCAAGGAAGGCCATGCCGGTCACCGCCCGGCCGTGACGGGGGCGGGGGCGGTGCGGGTCGTGATGCCGGTGCCGTGGCAGGCGGGGCAGACGGCGGGGAGGGTGTGCCGCTGGCCGGTGGGGGTGGTCCGGCCGGTGGTGATGTGGGCGACCGCGAAACCGTCGCAGGCGCCGCAGATGGGCGTGACGGGGTAGGGCTGGGGCATCATGGGGGCGTGCCTTTCTGATTCTTCGGATCGGGTGGGTACGCCCCGGAGCGGCGGAAGTTTGGCGACCGAGGCCGCTCCGGGGGTTGGTCAGTTGTGGGTGTTGCGCCTGCCGCGACGGCCCCTGCCCTTGTCCGCGTACATGGCGGCGTCGGCGAGGGTGAGCGCGGCGGACAGGTCCGGGACCGGCAGGTCGTAGCGGTGGCAGAAGCCCGCCGAGGCTCCGACCGGGAGCCGGGTGCCGTGGTGGGTGACGGGCTGGTTGAGGGCCCAGCCCAGGGCGCGGGGGCCGGGGGTGCGGGCGAGGTCGGGGACGGCGGCGGCGAACTCGTCCCCGCCGAGGCGGGCAGCGATCCCGTGGGGTCCGGCCCAGAGGGCAAGGCGCTGAGCGGTCGCGGTGAGCACCGCGTCACCGGCGTCGTGCCCGTACGTGTCGTTGACCGCCTTGAAGTCGTCCAGGTCCACCAGGAGCACGACGGCGTTCGGGGACTTGGCGAGGAGCCGGGACGCGCGGGCGGTGAAGGCGGCGCGGGTGGGCAGATCGGTGAGCGGGTCGCGGCGGGCGGTCGCGAGACGCCGGGTGAGGAACCCGGAGTGGGCGGACCAGCCGACGACCGGGACGACGGCCGCGAGGGCGGTGGCGTCCACCGGGCTCACCGGGCCTTGCGCAGGTCGTTGAGGAGCAGGCGCAGGACGACGGCGACCACGGCGACGGACACGCCGGTGATGGCGACCGCGAGGAGCATGGACACCAGCACGGTCCCGACGACGAGGACGACGGCCGTCCCGCCGGCGGCGACCGTGATGACGGCGGTCGGGGTGAGCTGGACCGTGGGCCGAGAGACCGGCACGGGCGCCGGGGCCTGCATGGGGATCGGGACGGTGCCGTCCACGGGGGCGGTCGGGGTGGTCGGCGGGGTGTCGTGGGGCGGGTACTTCGGCGTGAACACGGTGGTGGTTCCTTCCGGTCAGGGCTTGCAGTGGTGGGTGCGGGCGGCGAGTTCGGCGGCGGAGCGGTCGCGGTAGTCGGCGGAGAAGCCGCAGCCGGGGGCGGTGCAGGCGGCGGTGTGGCGGGCGGTGCCGTGGCGGTCGTAGTAGGTGCCGACCTGCACGGGTCCGATCCGGATCGTGCGGCGGTAGCGGTTGGGCAGAGGCACGGCGTTTCCCTTCGGTCAGGTGGGCTGGAGTTCGGCGGTGACGGCGTTGGCGAGGGCTTCGGGCAGGCCGAGGCGGGCCCGGAGCGTGGCGGCGGGGATCGGTTCGCCGAAGGCGGCGCGGTGGGCGTCAGCGACCTTGCGCGCGTGATCGAGCAGCGCGGGCGGAACACCGGGGGCGGACGGCTTCGGGGCCGGTGGTTCAGGCTTCGGGGCGGGTGGCGGCTCGACAGTCGGTGCGGGTGCGGGGTCGGCGGCAGGGAGTGCGGCCGGGGCCGGTTCCTCCTCGCGGTCGATCTCGACCTCAGCCGAAGCCGGGACCGGGGCCGGGGGCGCCGGATCGGGGTCGGGTGCGGGGTTCGGGGTGGTGTGGTGGATGAGGAGGCTGCCGCCGAGGAAGGCCAGCGCGGGCCAGCCGGCGACGAGGATGCGCAGCCAGGCGGGAACATGCACGAGGTCAAGGAGACCGGCGGTGGCGACGTTGGCACCGAGGGAGGCGGTCAGGGCGATCCCGAACCACGTCCAGGCCGTACGGTCCCCGCGTGAGGTCCGCAGGCGGCGCCACGCGGCGACCAGGAGCAGGTCCACCGAGATCGGGTAGGCCCACGCCTTCCACCCGTCCTGCCCCGCCGCGTCCGCCACGTCGTGGATGTGAGCGAAGGACAGAGCACCGGCGATGACCGCTTGCACGAGCACCGCGTCAACTCGCATACGAGACACGGTGGTTCACTCCTTCTCGGGAGTGGTCGGGGTGGCTTCGCCGCTGCCGAAGCAGGTGAGGCACATGCCGTCCTGCTTGCCGACCACGCGGCGCTTGCGACCGACCCGGACGGCGACCGCGACCACTCCGGAGCCCTGGCACGTCTCGCATGCGGCGGGTGCCGGCGGCGTCTTCTTCCTGGTCATGGCGGTCACTCCGTCACCGGGCGGGGCCGCACGACCGGGGCCGGAACCGTGTCCGGGGTCGCGGGGGCGGGCGGGCGGAACGGGGCGAGCGCGGGCAGGCTGTCGGGGACGAGGTGGGCGAACTCCCGGCAGACGGCGACCACTTCGGCCTGTGTCGTCTGCGTGGTGCGGATGCGGGACCAGCCCCCGGAGGAGTCGGCGGCGACCGCGAGGCCGGGCCGGTCCGGCGGGATCGACGTGGCGACCGGTACGGCGTCCGGGGCAACGTCCCCCAGTCCCATCTCGGCGGTCTGCTTGTCGTTGACGCGGTGCACGACCCGCCCGGTGAGCTGCGCGCGGAGCATCGTGGCGCCCTTGCCCAGCTCGGAGCCGAAGCGCTGCCCGCACACCTCCAGGTAGATCCCGACCGCACGGGCCATCTGCGCCAGCCGGATCAATGACGTGACCAGCCGCTCCCGCCGTTCCTCGTCCTTGCGCGAGGCGGTGAGGAAGAGTTCCGCCACCTCGTCCACGAGGACCACCAGCGGCACCGGCCGCAACTTCGCGGGCAGCTCCCACATGTCCGAGGCGCCGTGCGAGGCGATCAGGTCGAACCGCGCCTCCATCTCCGCCACGAGCACCGACAGGAGCCGGTCCGCGTCGTCCGGGGTGGTCGCCAGGGCGGACAGGCGCGGGGCGTACGCGGACTGCTCGACGCCGTGCTTGCAGTCGATCCCGACCACGGCGACCGACAGCGGCGCGAGGCCCTTGACCAGGTTGCGCTGGTACATCGACTTGCCCGACTGGTTCGCCCCCAGCGTCAGCGAGTGCGGCACCTGCCGGAAGTCCCGTACGAACGCCGTACCGTCCTCCCGCAGCGCCACCGGGACGACCAGGCCCTTGCCCTTGGGCGAGCGGCGCGGCATCCGTACCCGACGCAGTACGTCGTAGCCGGTCATCCGCAATTCCACGAACCCCGGCTTCGTCGGGACCACCGTCACCGAGTGGACACCCCAGGCGTGCCGAAGGCGTTCCGAGGCAGCGGCCACGTCGGCAGGCTCCAGACCGGCCGGGAGCCGCAACGACACCCGCAAACCCGTGGACGTACCGCGCAAGCGACGCACCTTCGGCGGAACCGGCTGCACCTCACGGTGAGCGACGTTGCGGACCATGAAAGCCCGCAACCGCGACGGCTGAACCGTCAGGTCACACACGTCCATCACAGACGAGTACGTGAACGTGAACCGGGCCGAGGCGAGCGGGAGGCCCACCGTGGACCAGTACAGGCGAGGCGCACGGTACTTCGCGACTCCGAGCCCGCCGGCGGCCGACAAGGCCCCCGAGGCTTCGAGCCACAGCGACAGATCCGGCATGACTCACGCACCCGCCAGGCTGGTCACCGCGACCGCGCGGAACGAGATCCCGTGCCGCTTCTGGCCGTTGAACTCGTTCTCCCAGTCCCGCGCCTTGAGCCCCGTCACCGACACCGGCGAACCCGGCGCGAGGTCCGACGAGACACCCGTCTCCGGCACGGTCACCTGGTAGAGGTTCCCCTCCCCGTCGTCCGAGATCAGCAGCCCCACCGTGGAGAGCCCGGCACCGGTCTCCCGGTCCACCGCCCGCTCCCCGGTCTGCTTGTTCACGAGCTTCGGCACCGGCGCGGTCGCCACGAACACAATCGCGGTCGAAAGGTCGATCTTGAAGACGGCCATAGCTCATCCCTTGTTCGAGGAGGCTGCCGTTCGCAACCTCTCTAGACATCTCTAGTGAAAAGCAGATCTCTAGAGACGTCAAGAGGGATGTATAGAGACGTTCGATTGGTCGAAGATCGGCAAGGCGCGCGAGATGCGGTGACGGACCTTTGCCCTAGGCTGTCTAGAGAAGAGAGGAGGGCTACCCATGGCCAGCACCGACGGCGACCGTCGGCCGAAGTACCAGCGGATCGCGGACACGTTGCGGGAAGCGATTCAGGCAGGCGAGTACGTCCCAGGTGATCGGCTTCCTGGTGAGAACGACCTCATGAACGCGCACAGCGTGGCGCGCATGACTGCCCGGCAGGCGCTCGGGGTGTTGCAGAGCGAGGGCATCGCGGAATCCCGCAAGGGCGCCGGCGTCTTCGTCCGCGCGTTCCGTCCCCTGCGGCGCCGGGGCATCCAGCGGCTTTCACAGCAGCAGTGGGGTTCGGGCCGCTCGATCTGGTCGGCGGACACGGAGAACCGCGACCTCGTGGTCGATCAGGTACAGGTGACCGAGGAGGCCGCACCCGAGCGCATCGGGGTGGTACTCGACCTGGAGGAGGAGGGGACGGTGTGCGTCCGCCGCCGCCGGTTCGTCCTCGACGGCAAGCCGGTCCTCCTGGCCACGAGCTACCTGCCGATGAGCATCGTCGCGGGGTCCGCGATCACCGAGGAGAACACCGGGCCCGGGGGCACGTACGCGAGGCTGGCCGACCTCGGTTTCAAGCCCGTGCACTTCCGCGAAGAGATCCGCTCCCGTATGCCCTCGAAGGACGAGGCCCGGCAACTCGGCATCACCGCCGGCACGCCCGTCATCCTCATCTGCCGCACGGCGTTCGCCGACGAGGGCCGCCCCGTCGAGATCAACGAAATGACGCTCGACGCCGCCTCGTACATCCTGGAGTACGACTTCGACGCCTGAGTCTCACCGAGGCGACAGCCACGTTTCCTCGCGCCGGGCGACCTCGTACACGCGGGTCATCAAGTCCCGGTCCAAGGACGGGGTGAGCCCGGAGAGAAGCCGCCCGATCTCCGGCGCTTCGACCACCAGGACCGGCGGGTTCGCGTTCTTGACGGTGACCTTGGCAGCGTCTATGACGGCGATCACGGGGCGTACGGGTATGGCGATGCCGCAGCGCCGCGACAGGAGGTCGGAGACGCGCCGTGCTTCAGCGAGACTGGCCGCTATGTGCGGGGTCGAGCGGCCGTTGACGGTGATGGCACGATCTCCGTACCAGACCTTCTTGTCCTTGTGGCGCTTGGAGTTGATGGAGAAGACCCCGGCTGGGCCGATGGCCAGGTGATCTACGTCCGTGCCGGTCGGCCACTGGAGCGCGTGGAGCACGTACCAGCCGTGGCGGCGAAGACGGTTCAGACGCTTGCCGGTGAACTGTTCGCCTGCCAGCCCGCTCGACCAACTCCAGAGGTCCGACTTCGGCCGTCGTCGGTCGATAGCCCGTTTCAGAGGGTTGGGCTCCAACTCGATCAGCTTGCGCCGAACCGCATCCCCAGCGCGCCGCGCCGACAGATCACCGGTATCCCGCACCGTTCCTCCCCCGTTGCCTCGATAACCCCATCAGCGCATCATCCGTACGAGGCCCGTGCCTAGGAAGCGAACCAGCCAGCCGCTGTTACAGGTTTCTCTACTTCATCAAGGCACCCGGCTGCGCTCCGCTCCGCCGGGCGCGCTCCCGGCTCCACCGGGGCGCCGCTCCTGCCTCCGGCCCGCTCCGCCCCGCTCCGCCGACGCGCGCCCCTGCAAGCGGGTGCGCGACGAGGACCCGATGGGTTGCGACCCGCACGGGAGCTCCGGTCAAAGACGTGCCTCCGGCGGGGGCGCTCATGCGTCCGGGGAGCAGGGGGCGCGGCAGGCGTCCGCCGGCATCGTCGGGGTGAGCGTGGGGAGCTTCCATCCCGCCCACCTTCGGCCCAGCCAGAGGCGAGCAGCCACGGCCCAGGGCGTCAAGGTCGTTCGTACAGTGGCGCGCTCCACCTTGACGCCCTGGACCGCGCCCGCTCCACGGTGTGTGGGCCGAAGGCGGACGGGATGGAAGCAAGGGTGGGTGGTGGGTAGGGGTAGTGGGCCAGCGCACGCACCAGAAGCGCACCAGACGGGACGGGAAACCCCGGATAACCACGGTCACTCGGACGCACCTGACAGGCAGCCTCCATAGGGCAAAGGGCCTGCTCAGCCGGTTCTTTCAGTCATTGACGACGGTGATTCCCAAGCTCAGGGCTTTACGAGTCTGGCTCGCATGTCAGTGCTGGCTACTACGGTCATGGAAATCGTCAGGCCAGATCTGTTGCGGAGGGTTCACGTGGGTGGGCAGTTGCGTGTTGGTCAGGTCTATCGGTACGCGTCTGGCAAGGATCCGAAGCCGGCCACGCTTGAGGGGTACCCGAACTTCCACCATGTGACTCACTCGCCGGACCGCGCCCGGGCCCTGCTGGAAGCTGGAATCAACGGCATGGCCAAGGTGCGGACAGCGGCTAGCGACCGCCGACCGGCGATTTTCATCCGGTCGAGTCCCTGGAAGGCTGGCTCGGAGCAGACGCCCTGGCACGACGTGTTCGACATGGACAACGGACACGTTCGCTACTTCGGGGACCACAAGGCCACGACCACCGTGACGCCTGGCAGGACCACGGGCAATGCGGCCCTGCTCGATGCCTTCACCGGACACCAGGGGCACACGCCTGAGGAGCGAGCAGCCGCGGTCCCGCTGTTGTTGTTCCGCGCGGTATCGCGCAGCGGAAAGGTCAAGGGTCACGTCGAGTTCTGCGGACTGGGCGTGATCGAGCGGGCGGAGCGTCTGGTGCAGTGGGGAGGTAGCGACCACGCGACGTTCACGAACTACGTCTACGACATTGCCCTCATCGACCTCACTGCTGAGGATGACACGGTTGCCTGGGCTTGGATCGACTCTCGCAGGGACAAGAGCCTGGCCGACGCGCAGACGCTCGAACTCGCCCCGCGGGCTTGGCGGGAGTGGGTCAAGCACGGGCACTCGGCCCTTCCCAGGCTCCGCCGGCGGGTCGCCCGGGCCAAGGTGACCAAGGTGCCCGAGCAGCGGGCCAAGCCGGGGACCGTTGAGGCCAAGGACCTTGAGCTGATCTACAAGCACTTCGACGGGCGTAAGCACGACTTCGAGGCAGTGGCCTCAGCGGTAGCAGCACGAGTGCTGCGTGGCGCCGGGAACAGCTACGTCGAAGGCTGGCTGACGCGTCGATCCGGGGATGGAGGCGCCGACTTCGTAGGCCGGCTCGACATCGGCAGCGGACTGGCCGGCACCAGCCTTGTCGTCCTCGGCCAGGCCAAGTGCGTCAAGCTCGACAACCTCGTCACCGCGGAACAGATCGCCCGCGTCGTGGCCCGACTCCGCCGCGGCTGGATCGGCGTGTACGTCACGACCGGGGCCTACTCCGTGCCGGCACAGACAGAGATGGTCGAAGACCAGTACCCGATCGTCTTGATCAACGGATTGGAACTGGCCAGGGAGCTCAGGAGCATGGCCCGGGACGATCACGGGGGAGATCTGGAAGCCTGCCTCGATCACATCCTCACCCAGAGGGAGATCGCGATCACGAACCGGCGCCCAGAAGAGATCTTGCTTGAGTAGCGCGCCCCCAGTCAGGTACTTACTGCGAGGGGCCAAAACGGGCCAACACTGTACGCCACAATTACTTGGCGTTAGCCTCACCAAAGGCCAAGTGCTCATGAGTAACGCAATTATGCGTTGCAGAGACGCAAGCATTTCTTGCATCTATTGTCACGCTCGGTGTTCGCGTGAGAGACGGGGTTCGACCCGTGCAGCCGGGAGTAATCGCACGAACTGAGTCGACAGCTTGTGCCGGCTAGCATCCACCAGGTCAGAACGAAGCCCACCTGACCGCGCATGCTGGCAGGCCGAGCGGCAGGTGGGCAACTGAACCCGGAGGCTCTACATGAGTTTGCCCCTTGCCGAGCGATGCGTGTCAAACCCGCGACGTCAACTCATCGCGATCACGGTGATCGTCGTGATCATGCTCGCCTCACCGTCCTGGGCCGAGATTGTCGGTGCGTACGCGGACGCAGGAGCGCTGCTTGCACTGTTCATCGCAGCCAGCGGTACAGCAGCGAAGTACCGCAACCACAGCAACCCGCTGCGGACAGCATCACCCGACAGCGCCTAGATGATGACCTCTCTGCCCCAGCCTGACCGATCCACATAGAGCTACGGATCAGAAGGTTGCAGGTTCGAATCCTGCCGAGTGCACAGCAGAGAAGAGGCCCCGGATTTCTCCGGGGCCTCTTCGCGTTGTGGGTGCGGTTTCCCGTCGGTCGGTTCTGTGGGGTGGCGGGGTCCGTCAGGACGTCCAGCGCCAGGCGTTCGAGCGGTAGGAGCAGGTGATCGGGGTGCCTGCGGATGTCGTGGTGCGGACGCCGTGGTCGGCGTTGCGGCAGAACTGGCCCGCCGAGTAGCAGTTGCCCGCGTTCGAGACGATCGAGCAGGTGCCGGTGTTGCTCCGTGCCGTGCCGCTGCCGCCCGTGCTGTTGTTGGTGCCGCCGCCGCCGCTGGTACTGGTGCCTGCGGCGGTGTTCGCGCGCGCTGTCTTGGTGACCGTGACCGTAACGGTCGGGGCGGGTTCGGGCTTGGCCTCCAGCGTCTTCGTGACGGTGGGGGCGGGTTCGGGGGTGGCCGTGGCGGTGACGGTCGCCCGCGCGGTCACGGTGGTCGTGGGTGCCGCCTTGGCTGCGACGGTCTCCTGCCCGTCGTCCCCGGCGGAGCCGATGAGCGCGCCGGTGAGCAGGAGCGCCGTACCGCCCACCCACACGAAAACGCGTTTGTGCAGCGGGCGCGCGGGGGCGGGGTCCGTCGTCGACGCTGCTGGTGTGCCGTACGGGTTGGGGCTGGTCATGTCGTCCCCCCGGGGAGCGGTTGGTGAAGTGGGACGACGGTAGTGAGCCGGTGCCGGATGTGGGGATGGTGTGGAGGAGGTGTGGCCGATTTGTAATCCGCGTCGCGTCGCGCGGTGGTCGCGGACCGGTGTCCCGGGTGGGCCGGTGAGGGACGGAGGCGGGGCCCGTTGTCAGTGGCTTCCGTTACGGTCGGCGCAATGGAGCGTGGTGCGGGGTGGTGGTGTGCCGGGGCGCGGTGGGAGGCGTCCGGGCGGGTGGGCCTGCGGTGGGTGGGGGAACGGGTCAGCGGGCTCGGCGCGGGGGAGCGGGTCGGGTTCCGGGTCTTGGGTGAGCGACGGTGTCTCGGGGTGTGGCGGGGCGGCCGGTGGCGGGAGTGCGGCCGGGGGGCCGTGCTCCGGGAAGGAGGTGCGCGGGCGCAGTGCGAGGAGTGCGCGGCGCTGGACCGGGTGCGTTCGGTGGCTGCCGATACGTACGCGGACGACCCGCGCCCGTACCGCGTGTACCTGGCGTGGTTCGGGCCGGGGCTCGTGAAGGTGGGGATCACGGGGGTGGCGCGTGAGGGGGTGCGGCTCCTGGAGCAGGGGGCGCTCGCTTACTGCTGGCTTGGTCAGGGCCCGTTGATGGCGGCGCGGCGGGCCGAGGAGGTGGTGCGGCACGGGTTGGGGGTGCCGGACCGGATCCCGTACGCGCGCAAGCGGGCGGCCCGCGCGGGCGGCGGCGACTGCCGGGCCGAGTTGGAGCGGGTGCACGGGGCGGCGCGGAAACTGCCCGGGTGGCCGGAGACGCTGGAGCCGTTGCCCGATGAGGTCGTGGAGCACGGCGCCGTTTTCGGCCTGCCGCTGCCGTACGGGGGTCTGGTGCGCGGGCTGCGGGACGGAGCGGTGCTCGTGGGGACGGTACGGGGGGTGGCCGGTCCTGATGTGCACCTCGATGTCGCGGGCGAGCCAGCGACCGTCGTGCTGGACACCCGGCGGCTCGCGGGGTGGTGCCTCGCGGGGGTGGGCGAGGACGCGGTGACGACGGCGGGTCTCGTCGAGCGGGTGGGAGAGGGGGGAGAACAAGGGGAGTTGTTCTGAGCGCGGCCTGTCCTGGCTCTGAGCGCGGCCTGCCCTGGCGCGGCATCTTCGGGCTGGACTGCTGGCGGCCGGGCGGCCTTCCGCGGGGCTGCTTCCGGCCGGGTGGCCTTCGGGTGAGCCGCTTCCGGGTGGGTCGCCTCTGGCGGTGCGGTCCCGGCCTTCGCCTGCGCGTCTTCCGCCCGGGCTTGTTCCCGGCGGGTGGGGGCGGCAGGGTGGCCGGCATGGTGAGTGAGGAACTGGGCGAGGAGTACGGGAAGCGGTCGGCGCGGGTCCTGGGGCTTGAGCCCGGCGGCGCGCGGGAGGCGGCGGCGGTACGGGAGTTCGCGCGGCGGATCGGGGCGGAACGCGGGCTCGTCGACGTGCACACGCACTTCATGCCGGACCGGGTGCTGCGCAAGGTGTGGGCGTACTTCGACGCGGCGGAGCCGCTCGTCGGGCGGCAGTGGCCGATCACGTACCGCCGTGCCGAGGACGAACGCATCGCGGTGCTGCGGGCCTTCGGCGTGCGCGCCTTCACGTCGATGCTCTACCCGCACAAGCCGGGCATGGCCGAGTGGCTCAACGGGTGGGCCGCCGACTTCGCCGCGCGTGTGCCGGAGTGCCTGCACACGGCGACGTTCTTCCCGGAGCCGGGCGTCGAGGCTTACGTGCGGGCGGCGGTCGAGGGCGGGGCGCGGGTGTTCAAGGCGCATGTGCAGGTGGGGGCCTACGACCCGGCGGAGCCGGTGCTCGACCCGGTGTGGGGGCTGCTCGCCGAGGCCGGGGTGCCGGTCGTGGCGCACTGCGGCTCGGGGCCCGTACCGGGGAAGTACACGGGGCCGGGGCCCATGCGCGAGGTCCTCGCGAGACACCCGCGACTGCGACTCGTCGTCGCGCACCTCGGCATGCCCGAGTACAGCGAGTTCCTCGACCTCGTCGCCGACTACCCGGAGGTGCGGCTCGACACGACGATGGCGTGGACGGGCTTCGCCGAGGAGTTCGCGCCGTTCCCGCACGCAGAACTGCCCCGGCTCGCGGCGTACGGGGACCGGGTGCTGCTCGGCACGGACTTCCCCAACACCCCGTACCCGTACGCGCATCAGCTGGAGGTGATGACGGACCTGGGCCTCGGCGAGGAGTGGCTGCGGGCGGTCTGCCACGACAACGCGGCTAGCCTCTTCGGACTGGATGACAACGCTAGTTGAGGAGTGGGGGGCAGGCGAACAGTTCGTTGCCGCCTGTGGATAAGTCGGGCCCAAGCGGAAATCGGCTCACTCGTGAGGGTGAGCGGTTGCGCGGGTTTCGCGGAGTTGTCCACAGAAGTGGGCGGAGGGGACGGGATGGGGGCGGGGGTGCGGAAGACTTGGTGTTGGGGTCGCCCCCCAGGGCGGGTGGGGGCTGTCCGCCGGGCCTGTTCGACGGGCTTGTCCTCGGGCCTGTTCACCGGCCATGCCCTCAGCCCGGCCCGTCGAGCCCGCCCCCCGACCTCGTCTGCCGACCCCGTCCCCCGCCCATGCGCACTGCCCCATCTACCGGTCCAGCGCGCCAGCTTCGTCCACCGACCCAGCTAGCCGAGCCCGTCCCCCGGTCCCGCCCCCCGACCCCGTCCACCACCCGGCCCCCCGGTCCCGTCCGCCGAGCCCGTCCACCACCCAGCCCCCCGGTCCCGTCCGCCGAGCCCGTCCACAGCCCAGCCCGCCCAGCCCACCGACCCCGCCCTCCGTTCCTCCCCCCACCCCCACCCCGACCCCTCCCCCGACCCCACCCCCCTTTGCCTCCCCCCACCCTCCCTTTGCCACCCCTCAACGGATTTCTCAGCGAAATCACAGATTCGCGCAAGGGGCCTCTCAGAGGAGACGCACAGGATGGGGCGCATGACCACGATTCCGCCCCAGGGGCACACCGAAGCGAGCGTGGACGGGCGTCCCGTCCGGGTGCTCGTCGTGGACGACGAGACCAATCTGACCGAGCTGCTCTCCATGGCTCTGCGCTACGAGGGCTGGGAGATCCGTACCGCGACGGATGGCGCGGGCGCGGTGCGCGAGGTGCGGGGGTTCCGGCCCGACGCCGTCGTGCTCGACATGGTGCTGCCCGACATGGACGGGCTCAGCGTGCTGCACCTCATGCGCCGTGAGCAGCCCGATACGCCCGTGCTCTTCCTGACCGAGAAGGACGCCGCCGCCGACCGTGTCGCGGGGCTGACCGCCGGTGGCGACGAGTACGTCAGCAAGCCGTTCAGCCTGGAGGAGGTCGTGGCGCGGCTGCGCGGGCTCATCCGGCGCGCGGGTGCCGGGCGGCGGTCCACCTCCGTGCTCACGGTCGGGGATCTCGTACTCGACGAGGACAGCCACGAGGTGTCCCGGGGCGGTACGGACATCCATCTCACCGCGACCGAGTTCGAGTTGCTCCGCTACCTCATGCGCAATCCGCGACGTGTGCTGAGCAAGGCGCAGATCCTCGACCGCGTCTGGAGTTACGACTTCGGCGGCCAGGCCAATGTCGTCGAGCTGTACATCTCGTACCTGCGGCGGAAGATCGACCGGGGCCGCGAGCCGATGATCCACACCCGGCGCGGCGCCGGGTACCTCATCAAGCCCGCCGAACTCGCCGCCGCCGTCCCCGCCGGACGCCACTGACCCGGGCCGCGCCGCATCACCCGGCCCCGAAACCTGGCCCACGCAAGGCCCGCACCCTCCGCCCCTCCGAACACCCCCCACCCACCCTTCACTTCACCCGCAGGGATGAAAGCGCGCGGGGGCCGGTTTCGGTGCGGTCCGTGGCGTGCAGGCTCTGTGCGACACCTCTCACCCGCGGTTCACCGCCCGGCGACCCGCCCCGCCGACGCCCTCCCGACGCTCCGCCCACGCCCCACCGTCCCCACCACTCCCGCCACATTCCCCGCCCCGCCGAACGGCCTCTTCCGCGAGGGCCGTTCGGCCCGGTCCGTGCAGGTCGCGGGGGCACGGTGGCAGACGTGGGGGAGGACAGGGCGCATCATGGGGTACGCGGTCCTCAGCGGTCCGCACACCCGTGCGGGGCGCGGGTGGGGCCGGCAGGAGCCGCTCCGGCGGCGGAGGTGAGGGCAGCGTGGTGAGGTGGGCATGGTGAAGGGGCGCGCGGTGAGTGCTCCGCGGGCGAGCGTGTGGCTCACGGACGCCGCCGCCCGGACACGTACCCGCAGGAGCGAGCAGCCCTCCGGGCTCGACCGCGAGCGCATCACGGCGGCGACGGTGCGGCTTCTCGACCGCGAGGGGCTCGCGCGGTTCTCCATGCGGCGGCTCGCGGGTGAGCTGAAGGTCACCGCGATGTCCGTCTACTGGTACGTGGACACCAAGGAGGACCTGCTCGAACTCGCCCTCGACGCCGTGGTCGGCGAGCTGACCGTGGGCCCCGAGGGCCTGGAGGGCGACTGGCGGCAGCGGCTGCGGGAGCTGGCGCGCGCCTACCGCGCGATGATGGTCCGCCACCCCTGGGTCGCCCCGCTCATGGGCAGTTACCTCAACATCGGCCCCTGCTCGCAGGCGTTCTCGCGGCGCATGCGCGCCGTGCTGCACGACTCGGGGCTCGGCGCCAAGGAGCAACTCGGCGCGCTCTCCGCCGTCTTCCGCTTCGTCTACGGGTTCGGCGCGATCGAGGGCAACGTGATCCGCCGCTGCCGCGCGGCGGGCCACACGCAGGACGAGTACTACCGCGAGGCGATGGGCTCGATGGCGCGCCGCCCCGAGTTCGTCGAGTCCTTCGGCGACACCGAGGAGCTGTTCGGCCCCGAGGGCATGGGCGGCGGCGTCGCCGAGATGCGCGAGCGCGATTTCGCCTTCGCCCTCGACCTCCTCGTCACCGGCATCGAGGCGATGGCACGGGAGACGGCCGCCACCTGAGCCCCCGGTGCGCCCGCCCGGGTACGGAGACGCCACCCGAGCGCGGGGAACGGCCGTCGTCCGGGCGGACGGGAGACCGCCGCCACCTCAGCAGACAGCAAGACCTCGTCCCCGGCCCCCGGTCCTCGTCCGCGTCTCCGGCACCAGGTCCCCGTCTCCGTCCCCGTCCCCGGCGACAGTCACCCCGCCCCGCCCCGCCCAGTCCGCCCGCTCCCCCCCCGGCAACCCCCGCTCCCCGCCTCAGTCCCCCTCGACAAGCCTCGCCGGGAAGCCGCCCGTCGCCACCGGTCCCCAGCGGGTCGGCGTGACGCGGATGATCGACTTGCCCTGCTTGATCATCGCGGCCCGGTACTCGTCCCAGTCGGGGTGCTCGCCCGAGATGTTGCGGAAGTACTCGACGAGCGGCTCGACGGAGTCCGGGGCGTCGATGACCTCGGCCGTCCCGTCGACCTGGACCCAGGGGCCGCCGAAGTCGTCGCTCAGGACGAGGATGCTGACGCGCGGGTCGCGGCGCGCGTTGCGGGTCTTCGCGCGCTCCGGGTACGTCGAGACGACGATGCGCCCCGAGTCGTCGACGCCGCACGTCAGCGGCGAGCCCTGCGGGGAGCCGTCGGCGCGGCGGGTGAGGAGGATCGCGTGGTGCCGGGGGCGTACGAAGTCGAGCAGCCCGGCCAGGTCCACGGTGGTGTTGGTCGCGACGGAAGGTGCCATGGCGGGGAGCCTATTCCCGTTCGGGGCGGCTGGAGAAGCGGCTGCCGTTCGGCGGGGCCGTCCCGTGAAGCCGGCTCGCCTTCCGGGACTCCGCCCGGACCCCGCTCCTCAATCGCCGGAGGGGCTGGTTTTTTGCGCCTCTGCCTCCCCCATCATCCGGGCGTAGTTCGCCATCGAGCGCTGGTAGCGCGGCAGGTGCGGGGCGAGCGCGGCGACGGCCTCGGCGACGCCCTCGCGGGCGCGTCCCGCGTCGGCGAGCGCGAGGGCGAGCACGGCGGTCAGCGCGTCGCTCAAGTGGTCCTCGCCGTGGGCGCGTTCGGCGGTCAGGAGGCTGATGGACTCCTCCGGGTCGCCGAGCGCGCGCCGCGAGCTGGCGAGCTGGATGACGGCGCGGCGGCGGCGCTCGCCGGGCAGCTCGCCGCGCAGCGCCCGCCGGTAGAGCGGTACGGCCTCGTCGGTACGGCCCAGTGAGTCGCGGGCCGCCGCGCGCTCGAAGAGCGCGACGGGGTGGTCCGCGCCGAGTTCGGCGGCGAGCGCGTCGGTGCGGGCGAGGAAGTCCTCGGGGGCGAGCGCGTCGATACGGGACCACAGCGCGGCGCTGCGGTCCTCCCAGTCCTGGGCGGTGGTGGCGGTCATGCGGCGGTACGTCCTTCCGGAGGGGCGGTACGGGTACGGGGCGCCCGGCCGCGTACCGGCGGTCGTGGACCCGCCGCGCACCGGCGCGGCCGTCACCGTACCGGCGCGGACCGCCGCGGCGCGCGCGAAAAAAACGCACCCCGCCCCCCGCGCCTCACCCGCACCCCCCGCGCCTCCCCCCCCCGCCGCAGCCCGCGCGAAAAGGCGCACCCACGCCGCCCCGCGCCGCGCGCGAAGAACCGCACCCACGCCGCCCCGCGCGCGACGAAGCCCACCCACCCCGCCCCACAGGCGAAAAAGCGCGCCCCCGCCACAGCGGAAGCGCGCTCTTTCCGGCCGGAACCGGTCACATCTGGGGCAGTTCCGCTCCCTGGACCGCCTGGATGTCCAGTTCGACCCGCAGCGTCGTGCCGATCGCCGCGATGCCCGCCTGGACGACCTGGTTGTAGTTCATCTTGAAGTCCTCGCGGTGCAGCTCCGTCGTCGCACGGAAGGCCGCGCGGGTGCCGCCCCAGGGGTCGGCGCCGGTGCCGAGGTAGCTGAGGTCGAGGGCGACGGGGCGGGCGACGCCGCGCATCGTCAGTTCGCCCTCGACGGTCCAGCGGTCCTGGCCCGCGGGGACGACGGCGGTGGAGCGGTAGGTCAGCTCCGGGTAGCTCTCGACGTCGAGGAAGTCGGCGGAGCGCAGGTGCCCGTCGCGCATCTCGTTGCCCGTGTCGATCGACGCGGCCTCGATCGTCGCGGTGACCTGCGAGCGGGCGATGTCCTCGGAGATGTCGATCCGGCCGCTGAAGCGCGTGAAGCGCCCGCGGACGCTGGAGATGCCCAGGTGCTGCGCGACCGCGCCGACCGAGGAGTGCACCGGGTCGATCGACCAGGGGCCGGGCGGGGGCAGCTCGGTGCCGCCCTGGCGGGCGAGGACGACGGTCCCCGCCTCGGCCCGCCCGGAGACCGTGACGAGGGCGGTCGACGCGGCGGGCGCGTAGCCCACGGCCGTGACGATCACCGTGTACGGGCCCGGCTTGAGGTCGGTGGCGTCCTGGACGTCGCCGTCGGTGTCGGCCTGTGCGCGCAGGACCTGCGTGCCGGTCATGTCGGTCATCGTGACGACCGCGTGCGGTACCGCCCACCCGTCGCGGGTGCGGATACGAGCGCTGAGTCCCATCCGGTTTCCTTCTCCTTGCCCCCCGGGAGCGCGCCCCCGGCGTCCGTACGACGAAATGCGGGCCCCGGTGCGCGGAGGTGGCCGGCCGTCCCCTGCCGGCCGCCGCTCACCGGGGCCCTTCCCGCGAAGGGCCCGCGCACGCCTCCGCTCCGGGCGTGCGCGGGCCCACCGGGGTTCTCTACTCGCCCGGGTGGGCGAGCTCGATGTCGTGGCCCTCGGCCCCGGCACCGTTGACTGTCAGACCGGTGGCCACCGGCGGGTATCCGGTCGCGATGACCGTGTACTCGCCGCCGTCCAGGTCGGCGAAGCCGTAGGCCCCGTCGTCCCCGGTCGTGGTCGTTCCGACCACGTTGCCCGCCGCGTCCACGAGGGTGACCCGCGCGTCGCGCAGCGGTCCGCCCGCGGCGCGGACGACGCCCTGCACCTGGGCGCCGGACCGGAGCGCGACCTCGACCCGGGTGACCCCGGTGCCCGCGATCTCGACGGGGAGGGCCGCCGGGCGGTGGCCGCTCGCGTTGACCGCGACCGTCACCTGTCCGGGGACCAGCTCGCCGAAGGCGAACTCGCCCTGCGCGGCCGTCTTGCCCGTGGCGAGGACGTCGCCGCGCACGTCGGTCACGATGACCATCGCGTCCGGGACCGGCTCACCGGCGTCGGCGCTGCGGACGACGCCCGCGAGGCCGCTCGTCCCGCTCAGCACGATGTCGTACGTCACCGGCTCCTCGCCGACGACGACCGTCGTGGCCTGCGGCTGGAAACCGTCGGCCGAGGCGATCAGTACGTACGAGCCCGCGCCGGGCGCCTCGGTCGTGTACCCGCCGTCGGGACGGGCGGCGGCACGGCCGAGCTGGCTGCCGCCGAGCGAGATGAGCGTGACGCTCGCCTGCGCCAGCGGCGCGTTCTCGGCGCCGCGCACGTAACCGCTGACCGGGATGCCCCCGGTCGGCGCCGTGTCCTCGGGCTCCGCTGCCGTCGCCTGGGCGACGGGGGCGGTGGCGAGGGCGGTCGCCGTGCCGCTGCCGTCCGCGGGGAGCGGCTGCGTGGCGCCGAGGGCGGCGGCCTGCGGGGCCGGGACCTGGGCGGCGGCCTGTGCGGGCGCCTCCGAGGTGACCTCGCCGGTCGTGGCCGGCTCCTGGCTCATCGAGGTGCGCAGCGGCACCTCCTTGATGAACCACGTGACGATGAAGGCGATCAGCGCGCACGGGGCGGCGAAGAGGAACACGTCCGCGACGCCGGAGCCGTATGCGCTCTCGATCACGGTCCGGAAGGGTTCCGGGATGGTCTTCACGTCGGGGATGGCCCCGTCGTTGCCCAGCGCGCCTCCGGCGGCCTTGGCCGCCTTCGGGCCGAGCGCGGCGATGCCGTCCTTGATGTGGTCGCTGACCCGGTTGCCGAGCACCGCGCCGAGCGCCGAGACGCCCACCGCACCACCGAGGGAACGGAAGAAGGTGACGGTGGAGCTCGCGGAGCCGAGGTCCTGCGGCTTGACCTGGTTCTGCGTGCAGAGCACGAGGTTCTGCATCATCATGCCGATGCCGAGGCCCATGAGCGCCATGAAGATCGCGATCTGCCAGTACGCGGTGTCGTACTCGATCGTGCCGAGCAGGCCGAGGCCCGCCGTGACGAGCGCGCCACCGGAGACCAGCCACGCCTTCCAGCGCCCGGTCTTGGTGATGACCTGGCCGGAGACCGTCGAGGAGATGAAGAGGCCCGCGATCATCGGGATGGTGAGGACACCCGACATCGTCGGCGACTTGCCCCGCGCCAGCTGGAAGTACTGGCTGAAGAAGACGGTGCCCGCGAACATCGCGATACCGACGAAGAGCGAGGCGAGCGAGGAGAGCGTGATCGTCCGGTTGCGGAAGAGCCGCAGCGGGATGATCGGCTCCGCCGCCTTCGACTCGACGAAGACGAAGATCAGCCCGAGCACCACGGCGCCGGCGAGCATCGCCCCGGTCTGCCACGACATCCAGTCGTACTTGTCACCCGCGAAGGTGACCCAGAGCAGGAGCAGCGAGACCGCGGCGGCGACGAAGAAGGCGCCGGCCCAGTCGACCTTGACCTTCCGCTTCACGACGGGCAGGTGCAGCGTCTTCTGGAGCACGACGAGCGCGATGATCGCGAACGGCACGCCGACGTAGAAGCACCAGCGCCAGCCGAGCCACGAGGTGTCGGTGATGACGCCGCCGAGCAGCGGTCCGCCGACGGTGGCGACCGCGAAGGTCGCGCCGATGTAGCCGGAGTACTTGCCGCGCTCGCGCGGCGGGATCATGGCCGCCATGACGATCTGGGCGAGGGCGGAGAGACCGCCCACGCCTATGCCCTGGAAGACGCGGCAGACGATCAGCATCCCCGCGCTCTGCGAGAGACCGGCGGCGGCGGAGGCCAGCACGTAGATCACCAGGGCGACCTGGACCAGCAGCTTCTTGCTGAACAGGTCGGAGAGCTTGCCCCACAGCGGCGTCGTCGCGGTCATCGCGAGGAGCGAGGCCGTGACCACCCAGGTGTAGGCGCTCTGGCCGCCACCGAGGTCGCCGATGATCTTCGGCAGGGCGTTGGAGACGATCGTGGACGACAGGATCGCCACGAACATGCCGAGCAGCAGCCCGGAGAGCGCCTCCATGATCTGCCGGTGGCTCATCTGCACCTGGCCGTTGTCGCCAGGCGCCGAGGAACCGTGCTTGGCATGGCTGCCCCGCACACCGGATGGTGTGGTTGTTGCCATGGACTTCCTTCTTCTACGAGGGTGTACCGGTGGTCTGTGCGATGGAGTCCGGGAGCTTGGACCAGGCGGTCCGGCAGTCCCCGAAGCTGTCGCGCAGGCGCGCGAGCAGCGAGTTGAGCTGGTCGACGTCTTCGTCGGACCAGTCCTCCAGGTAGTAGGAGAGCGCCGTGACATGGCGCTCGGCGAGCTGAGCCAGCAGGTCCGTGCCCTCGGGTGTGAGCCGCAGGATGCGGGACCGCTTGTCGTGCGGGTCCGCCACGCGTTCCACCCACCCCCGATCGGCCACGTGTGCCACGTGCCGGCTGGTCACGGACATGTCCACCGCGAGCAGCTCTGCCAGTCTGCTCATCCGCATCTCTCCGTACCTGCTCAGCAGGTGGAGGACGGCGGCGGAACCACCGGGGCAGTCGGGGGGGAGAATGCGGCCGAGGCTGCGTTTGACGACGCCGAAGGCGCTGAGCTGACGGGCCAGCTCCTCGTATCGAGGCTGCTTGGCCATCTCGATCTCCCGTTTTTGTTGCTTAAGGCAAACATAAAACTGATGGTTGCCCCAGGCAAACGAAATCGGACCAAGCGAGTCAAAGGTTTCGCAAAGGGTGCGCAAAGGTGGGGGTGTGGTGACGCAGAGTGGCCGTAGTGCCGTGCGGGGCTCCGTCCCGGGCCTCGACTCCGGGGTCGCGCCCCGGGCCCCTCGTGGGGCTCCGCCCCGCGCTCTGCCCCTCAAGCGCCGGAGGGGCTGGGCGGGGTGGGCCGCACGGCGTGACCACCGCTCAAAACCCCCACGAAACGGGCTTGTTCGGGGGGCTGGGTTGGGGCCTGGGCCCGGATTCGCTAGGGTCCCGCCCATGGCACACAACCAGGGCCCCGAGCAGACCCCCGACCCGGCCGGCAACACGCAGATGTTCCGCGCCTTCGTGGACGAGGAGGCGCCGCGCCGCCAGGGCGGCGTTCAGCAGCCCGCCACGTCCTCCGGACCGCGCGTCGGCGTGATCATCGGCGTTGTCGTGGCGATCGTCGTCATCGCCGCCGTGGTGTGGCTGGCCGTCGGCTGACCACCGCTGCTTCTTGTCGTACGCGTCCGGGGCGGGCCCCGTCGAAGGAGCCCGCCCCGTTTCGCGTACCCGTGCTCAGTCCGCGATCAGCCCTTCCCGCAGCTGCGCCAGCGTCCGCGTGAGCAGCCGCGACACGTGCATCTGCGAGATCCCGACCTCCTCGCCGATCTGCGACTGGGTCATGTTCGCGAAGAAGCGGAGCATGATGATCCGCCGCTCGCGGGGCGGGAGCTTCGCGAGCAGCGGCTTGAGCGACTCGCGGTACTCGACGCCCTCCAGGGCCGTGTCCTCGTAGCCGAGGCGGTCCGCGAGCGAGCCCTCGCCGCCGTCGTCCTCGGGGGCCGGGGAGTCGAGCGAGGAGGCGGTGTACGCGTTCCCGACCGCGAGACCGTCGACGACGTCGTCCTCGGAGACGCCGAGGGCCTTCGCCAGCTCGGGCACCGTCGGGGAGCGGTCGAGCTTCTGCGCCAGCTCGTCGCTCGTCTTGGTGAGCGCGAGGCGCAGCTCCTGGAGCCGCCTCGGCACCCGCACCGACCACGAGGTGTCGCGGAAGAACCGCTTGATCTCGCCGACCACGGTCGGCATCGCGAAGGTCGGGAACTCGACCCCGCGCTCGCAGTCGAAGCGGTCGATCGCCTTGATCAGGCCGATCGTGCCGACCTGGACGATGTCCTCCATCGGCTCGTTGCGGCTGCGGAAGCGTGCCGCCGCGTACCGCACGAGCGGGAGGTTCAGCTCGATGAGGGTGTCGCGGACGTAGGCGCGCTCGGGGCTGTCCTGGGCGAGGGTCGCCAGGCGCAGGAAGAGGGCGCGCGAGAGGGTGCGGGTGTCGAGGCTCGCGGAGGAGGCGGCGCCCGTCTCCGGCGCCGCTCCCGACGGGGCGTCGGCGGGCGGGGTGACGACCGGCGGGATGCCGGCCGGTGGCGCGTCGATCAACGGGACGTCAGCCGCGAGCAGCGGCAGCACGTCTGACGGAACGTCGGTGGCGTCCTCGGCGAGGCGCTCCGTGACGGCTTCGGTACGGGGCTGCGGGAGCCCCGTGTCGAGTGTGCTGCGGCCCGCGAAGGGCCGGGCGGGAGGCGTGGCGGCCACCCGGTCGAGCCCGTCGGGGGTGCCCTTGCTGAGCGTGAGCACCTTCGAGCTGCCCTGTTCTGCGGACATGGCGGACATGGAGGACATGCCACCCCCTTGAGGTCGCGGACGGTCGCGGCGGGCGCTCCCGTCTGAGGAACGCAGCCTTCCCCCTGAATACCGGAGGCGGGGCTGCGGCAAACGCCGTTCCTGCAGAATGTCACATGTCGGCAACACGCTGTAGCGGTATGTCGACAAACGGCAGCCGGGCAGACCCGGGAAAAGGGGCTTCGGGGGCTATTTCAGGCGGGTCACGGCCTGGTGGGAGGCAAAAGCGAAAGTACCCGTTCCGGTTACGCGTCGATCCTGTTTGCGGATCTGAGACGCGCGAAGCTGCGCGCGAGCAAACGTGACACGTGCATTTGCGAGACGCCCAGCTCGGCGCTGATCTGGCTCTGCGTCAGGTTGTTGTAGTACCGCAGCAGGAGGATGCGCTGCTCGCGCTCGGGGAGCTGGACGAGCAGGTGGCGCACGAGGTCGCGGTGTTCGACGCCGTCGAGCGCGGGGTCCTCGTACCCGAGCCGGTCGAGCAGCCCGGGGAGCCCGTCGCCCTCCTGCGCGGCCTCCAGCGAGGTCGCGTGGTACGAGCGGCCCGCCTCGATGCAGGCGAGCACCTCGTCCTCGCCGATGCGCAGGCGCTCGGCGATCTCGGCGGTGGTGGGGGAGCGGCCGTGCGCGGTCGTGAGGTCCTCGGCGGCGCTGTTGACCTGCACCCACAACTCGTGGAGCCTGCGCGGTACGTGGACGGTGCGGACGTTGTCGCGGAAGTACCGCTTGATCTCGCCGACCACGGTGGGCATCGCGAAGGTCGGGAACTGCACGCCCCGGTCGGGGTCGAAGCGGTCGATCGCGTTGATGAGGCCGATCGTGCCGACCTGGACGACGTCCTCCATGGGCTCGTTGCGGCTGCGGAAGCGTGCCGCGGCGTAGCGCACGAGCGGCAGGTTCGCCTCGATGAGCGCGGCCCGCACCCGCCCGTGCTCCGGGCTGCCGGGGGTGAGGTTCTTGAGCCGGGCGAAGAGCACCTGGGTCAGGGCGCGGGTATCGGCCCCCCGGCTCCGGGGCGTCGTCGGCGGCGGTGTCACGGGCGTCGTACTGGCCGGCACGGTCATCGCCATCCCTTTTCCGCCTCGGTCTGTCCCTGACCCGACCTGTTCACTCTTCCGTCAAAAGCGGTCATAGCATCACAAGACATGCGCATCGTGCGCAAGCACCGGTGAAGGTCGTGTTGGGGGCGCGGAAGGGCGGCGTGAGAGGGCGCGCGCGGTGGTACGGGCGCGGGGAGGGTGCGCGGGGCGCGGCTTTACGGGCTCCGCGCGGTCGCGGGGCTGTACGCGGCGGCGGGGCTCTACGCGGCGCCGGGCGCGGGGCTCTACGCGGCGCCGGACTCCAAGCGGTCGCGGGGCTCTACGCGGTCGCGGGGCTCACTTGGCCCCGTTGGCCACCCACGTCATGAAGTCGCCGACGGCGCTCGCACCGTCCGAGACGCCCTCGAAGCCCGTCTGGACGTAGTCGGCGGCCTTGGCGGGATCGGTGATGATCACGTACAGCACGAAGACGATCACCGCGAACAGCGCGAGCTTCTTGGCCTGCGGCACTCCGGTCCCCTCCCCTGTGCGTGACGTCCGGTCATCCCGCCCGTGACGCCCAATCGTACGGTCGTACGGTACGCGCGGGGAGTCTAGCCTGTCCCCTCCGTACGGAGCCGGGCCCGCTCCCGCCCACGGGCGCCCGAATCGCCGCCCCCGGGGGCCGGGGTTACGTTGGGAAGAGTCCGTCGAAGGGGTTGAGCCATGCCTGACACGCAGCGCGAGAAGAACCTCGAGAAGGCCATCGAAGCGGCCCGGGACGAGCTGCACATCCTGCGGCGACGCGACCAGGAGAAGGCGAACACGCGCGACCACGGCCACGACTACAAGGCCATGCTGGAGGCCCGCGACAAGTTCGACGACTACGCGGGCCGCGTCCGCGAGGACCACGAGAAGGAACGCGACACGAACCGCCACGGCACTCGCGAGTGAGCGGGAGAGCCCGTGAGCCGTTGAGCGGATGCCGACAAGCCACCGGGGGCGGGGCGGGCCCCCGGCGCGGGCGCCGGGGGTGAAGGCGGAGCTGCGGCGAATCGGCGCGGCGGGCCCGGTACGGAGCCGTACCCACCCGCCCGAGCACCCTCGCCCCCTCCCGCGGTCCCGCGTTCGCGGCCCCCGGCAGACGGCGGTCCCGCCCCCCTCTCACACCCCCGGCACCTTCAACGCCCGCCACGAAGCCGCCCCCGGCCAGCCGTCCGCGTCGGCGCCGGTGTAGCCGAGCTTGCGCTGCCACTTCGCGTACGAGGCGCGGTCGGCGGCCGTCCACTGGGGGCCGGGGCCCTCGGCGTACGCGGAGCAGCCCTCGGCGACGAGGCGGCGGCCCATCGCCGTGACGAGCGCGGACTTCGGGGCCTTGTGGAACCAGTCGGCGCCGGGGAAGGGAGCCAGGGCGGGCGCGGTCCTCCGCGCGAGCAGTGCGGCGACGCGGGAGCGGAGCGAGGCCATGGTGAAGCCTGCCGGGTCGATCTTCTGGTTCGTCCACTCGCGGTGGCCGATGACGGAGGCCGCGCCCCAGCCGTGCGCGCGGCAGAGCGCGGCGGAGACGCGGGCGATCGCGGTGAGCTGGGCCTCGGGCCAGGGGTCCTTGCCGTTGCCGAGGTTCTCGCACTCGAAGCCGTAGAAGCGGGTGTTGCCGTCGGTGTCCTGGCGGTGCGGCGCGGGCAGCGCGCGCTCGGCGACGACGGCGGCGAGCACCGCCGAGTCGCCCGAACCGGCGTGGTTGGCGCGGCCGTTGCCGACCAGGTGCACCATGCCGTCCTTGGCGATGACGCCGTGGCACAGCGGACCGGGCAGGTCGGACCGTCCGGCGGAGCACAGCGCGACGGTCGCGGCGGTGCCCGAGGTGACGGTGTGGTGGATCATGACGCCGTTGACGGGCCCCCAGGGGCCCTTCGTGTTGCGGTTGTGGGTGCGCCAGCCGGGGTGCTCGACGACACTGACGCCTTCGGCGCGCAGGGCGGTGAGCAGGGCGGCGGCGGAGAGCGGGGTGGCCATGGGGGCTCCTGAGGAGGTACGGGAAAGGGGCCGCCCGCACGCGTGGTGCGGGCGGCCCCTTCGGGGGCGGGGCTCAGCGGGCGGCGAACTGCCAGAGCGTGAGGGCGGCGGCGAAGACCCCGGTGAGCGCGGCGATGCTGGCCAGCGGCCAGCGGGCGCGTTCGAGGGCGTCGATGCGGGCCTCGTGGTCGAGGAGCTGCCGGTCGGTCTGGTCGTTGCGCTGGACGACGAGCGCGAGGGAGCCGTCGACGCGCGCGAAGCCGGCTTCCATCGTGCCGCGCAACCGCTCCAGCTCGCGGGCCACGGCGACCGGGTCGTTCGCGTCGGTCGGGGTCACGACCGGCCCCGTACCTCGTCGTCCCGGCCCGTGCGCAGCCAGCCGGGCAGCACCGCCTGCACGGCGGGCACCGCCATGATCCTGGCGAGCACCCCCGAGACGGCGAGCGCCCCGCCCACCCAGGGCAGGGAACGGGGCAGCGAGCCGCTGTCCACGAGTGCGGGCAGTGCGAGGAGCAGCCCCACGGCAGTCTGGACGACCGTACGCAGGGCACGGGTGGTGGTGGGGGTCATGCGCGTGTCCTCCGGTGTCTTTCCGAGGTGGTGTCAGGCCGTGTACGGGACCTTGAGCGCGTTCCAGGAGCCCGCCCCCGGCCAGCCGTCCGCGTCCGCGCCGGTGTAGCCGAGCTTGGTCTGCCACTTCGCGTACGAGGCGCGGTCGGCCTCGCTCCACTGCGGGCCGGGGCCCTCGGTGTACGCGGAGCAGCCCTCGGCGACGAGCCGGCCGCCCATCGCGGCGACGATCGTGGACTTCGGCGCGGCGCGGAAGAAGGCGTCGCCCGGGAAGGGCTGGTACCGGGTGGCGTCGCTGCCGGGCGCCGCGGCGAGCAGGGCGGCGACCCGTGCGCGCATCGAGGCCATGCTGAAGCCCTTGGGGTCGATCTTCTGGTTGGTCCACTCCAGGTGGCCGATGACGGAGGCGGCGGTCCAGCCGTGCGCGCGGCAGATCGCGGCGCAGGCGCGGGCGATGCCTTCGAGCTGGGCCTCGGGCCACGGGTCGGAGCCGTCGCCGAGGTTGACGCACTCGAATCCGTAGAAGCGCGTGTTGCCGTCGGCGCCGGTCTGGTCCGGAGCGGGCAGCGGGGTCTCCGCGATGACCGCGGCGAGTACGTCGGGGTCGCCCGAACCGGCGTGGTTGGCGCGCCCGTTGCCGACGAGGTGGACGCTGCCGTCCTTCGGGATGACGCCGTGGCACAGCGGCCCCGGCAGGGCCGAGTCGCCGGTGTAGCAGTAGGCGACCGAGGCGTCGGTGCCCGAGGTGACGGTGTGGTGGACGATGACGCCGTTGACGGGGCCCCAGGCGCCCACGGCGTTGCGGTTGTGGGTGCGCCAGTCGCCGTACTCGACGGCGGTGACGCCCTCGCCGCGCAGGGCGGTGAGGAGGGCGTCGGCGGTGAGAGGGGTGGCCATGGTGGTGGTTCCTTCCGGAGGAGGGGAGGCGGTCAGGAGACCGCGGCCCAGATCGCGTTGGCGTCCGGGATGATCGTGGAGGGGGTGAAGCTCGTCGGCAGCGAGGTCTGCCCCGTGGCCGTCAGCCGCCCGTACCGCTGGAAGGCGTTCGGCATGGAGGCGCCGCCACCGGGCCGGTCGCCCATGCTGGCGCCGACGAGGAAGGCGGGGCCGTTCCCCTTGGGGTCGGGCCCGTTGACGAGCAGCGCCACCCAGTAGTTGCCCGCGAGGGCGGTGTAGGCGGTGGTGAGCTTGAGGACGAAGGTGGCGCCGGAGGTCTTGGTGATCAGCTTGTCGAGCGTGCCCGTGACCCCGACGCGTGTGCCGGCGCTCGTGTACAGGCCCGCGTACGAGGTGGCCGCGAGCGCTCCGCCCGCGTAACCGGGCACGTAGAAGCAGACGTTGGTGATCGTCCCGCCGCTCGTGAGCGGGATGCCGATGAGGTAGACGTTGCCGTTGATGCAGTACTGCGCGCTGGAGGCGGAGGACGTCGCCGGGTCGTAGGCCCACGCCTTGAAGCCGACGGCGGCCGGTGTCCAGACCCCGGAGGCGGTGACGGACTCGACGTACGAGCGGCGCACGAGGTGGTTGGGGCTCGTCGGGTCGGCGGTCGTGGCGGGGGCGGCGGAGAAGGTCTTGCTCCCGGCGACGGTCTGGTTGCCGGTGAGGAGGACCGCCTCGTCGGCGGTGACGGCGCCGAGGTCGGCGGCGGCGAGGACGACGGCTCCGGTCTGCCCGTTGACCGAGACGACGGGCGCCGAGCCCGGCGTCAGGTAGCGGGCGTCGGCGTCGGTGCGGGTGAGCGCGCCGAGGTCCGCGGCGGCGAGCACGACGTCCCCCGTCCTGCCGTTGACGGAGGCGACCCCGGCGCCGCCCGCCGGGAGCTGCGCGGCCGGGACCTTGCCCGTGGTGTCGAGCTGGGC
The DNA here is from genome assembly GCF_000213055.1 of Streptomyces sp. Tu6071. NCBI lineage: Bacteria > Bacillati > Actinomycetota > Actinomycetes > Kitasatosporales > Streptomycetaceae > Streptomyces > Streptomyces sp. Tu6071. Next base: position 3,968,784 of record NZ_CM001165.1, read on the forward strand.
GACCCCGCCGGCCGCGCCGACGGCCGAGGCGGCGACGGCGCCGAGGTCGGCCGCGTCGAGGACGACATCGGTCTCGGTGCGGCCGTTGACGGACCGCACCGGACCGGCCGGCCCCTGCGGCCCCGGTTCACCGGGCGGCCCCGCCGGTCCCGGCACGGTGACGTACTGGGTGCCCGCCGGGTCGGCGGGGGCGAGGTCGGCGAGGTCCACCTCGGGCACGGCGGCGGCGAGCGCGATGTGGTAGGTGCGCGGGCGCCCCGCGCCGGTCAGGCGCTCGGTGACGGTGTACGTCCAGCCGTACGGGTTCCACCCCTCGGCGTCGGTGGCCGGGAGGGTCACGTCGAGCCGTCCCTCGGCGTCGAGCGCGGCCGTGGTCGGCCCGCCCACGAAGAGGTCGGCGGCGGAGTGGGTCAGCAGCGCGGGCGGCTGGAAGACGACGCTCCCGCCCAGCGGGTGGCCGTCGAGGCCGAGGTACCGGGCGGTGAGCCGGACGGTGGGGATGGATTCGGGCAGCACGAGAACTCCGTTGGTGGTGAGGGAAGCGGGAGAAGGGGAGCGGGGCGGGGCGGTGTTCCCGCTCAGGACTGCACGCCGTACAGGCCCCGCGGCTGGCAGGCGACCGTGTCGCCCGTCGTCGCGACCTTCGCCTGGATCTCGAAGGCGACGATGTCGCCGAAGGAACCGGGGAGGTCGGCGAGGAGCGTCACGCTCTGGCCCGCCGCGCCCGTCACCCGCTGCTCCTCGCCCGCCGGGGCGCCGTTGACGAGCAGCCGGACGGCCGCGCCCGCGGAGCCGGAGACGGCCACGAGCCCGTACACCTTGGGGTGCTGGGCGAAACCGGGACCGGCGTACAGCGTCGTCCACTCCGTCGCCGAGGTGGACTGCCATCCGGCCGTCGCCACCGGCACGGGCGTCGGGAAGGGCAGGTACGGGCGGCCCAGGCCGCCGCGCGCCGCGTCGGTGGCCAGGACCGTGTTGCCCCGGTGGTCGAGGACGCGCAGCGCCTGCACCGGGGCCTTCTCGGGATCGGTGGTGAGCAGCGAGAGGGCGAGCGAGCCGTCGTCGCGGCGCAGCGTCAGGCCCTGCTGGTACCGCTTGGCCTCGGTGTCGCGGTCCGGCTCGACGCGCCCGACGAGGAACAGGTCCTCGCCGAGCGAGGTGCGGGCCCGGATGCGGCCCTGGTCGCCGACGACGATGTCTCCGTTGCCGACCTGGTTCATCGGCGGGCTGCTGTTGGCACTCGCCATGAGACCGCGCACCCGGCGCTCGATCTCCCTGATGCGGTCGAGGAGATCGGTGGGGACGGTGGCCATGTCTCACATCCCTTCGAGGTAGAGCGTCGCCGTCTCGGCCTTGGCGCGCTGGGGCGGTTCGATCGCGATGCCGACGACGCGGAAGCGCTCCTCCTCCGGCTCCTGGTGCCACAGGTCGCGCAGCCGCAGGCGCACGTTCGCGCCGAGCAGCGCGGGCGAGATCCGCCCGTCGAGCCGCACGGTGATCTCCGGGATCACCTCGGGCATGCGCTGCCGGGCGAGCTGGGCCTGGGCGAGGGAGCGCAGGACGGCCGGGTCGGTGACCCCGCTGTGGTCCGAGGTGGACTCCAGGCGCGGCCAGCCGGCCGCGAGGTCCTCCGGGGACTCGACCGAGACGGTGAGCGGCTGGGACTCCTCGGCCTGGTCGGCGTTGGGCGAGTCCCCGCGCGCCACCCACACGTCGGCCTGCACGGTCGAGTCGGCCGGGAGGCTGTAGGTGAGCACCTGGCCGGGGTGGTCGAGGACGAGGTCCTCGGCGCTGCCGCTGATGACCGGGTGGCCGAGCTGGAGGCGCTTGGCGCGGCGCCCCTCGGCGTCCCGGTAGCAGCGCACCCGCCACTCGAAGCCGCTGTCGAACTGCGCGATCTGGTCGAGGAGTTCGCGGATACGGGTGAGCCCGGAGGCGGCGAAGGAGGCATCGCGCGCGATCCCGGAGACCTCGCTGCCGAGCTGGATGCCGATGTCGCCGCCCGGCTGCTCCTGCGCGTGCGCGACGAGCATCCGCGCGAGGTCGAACTGCTCGGTCGCCGTCGCGGTGAAGTCGTGCGCGAGAATGCGGTGATCGAGGTACGAGTCGAAGGTGCCGGCCTGGAACTCGACCTGGACGCGGCCTCGTTCGTCGCTGGAGGGGGTACGGGTCCACAGCACCCCGCCCCACCAGATGTCCCCGTCCCGCTCCAGCCACACCGCCGTGCGTCCGGGCACGAGTGCCGTCCGGGCGCGCGCGGCGAGCGCGGCGTCGGGGAGCGGGACGGTCGCCGAGAGCGAGCCGGCCTTGCCTATGTAGTCGTCGAACTTGGTGTCCGTCAGGGGCAATACGTCGATGACCTGGTCGGTGCGCAGATCGCAGAAGACGGCCCGGTAGACGGGGGTGAGGGGCGCGTACGCGGTACGCGGGGAACTCGGCACGCGGCGGCTCCTTCTAGAAGACGGGGTCGACGCGGACGAAGCGGTTGTCGAACCAGTGGCTGTTGGTCGTGGCGCTGGCGCAGTACGCGGAGACCGCCGCGTAGGTGGCGCCCGCGACGAGCCCGGTGATCTGGAAGGTCGTGCTGACCGACTGCATGTCGCGCCCCGCGGTGGTCGCGCAGCGGGTCTCGTCGGTCGGGGCGCCGAGTATCAGCGCGCCGTCCTTGCGCAGGTTGATGGTCATCCGGCCCCAGCCGCCGTCCACCGAGGAGCGCCCCTGGTAGCCGACGGTGACGAGGATCTTCCCGGACGGGGGCGCCGTGAAGGTCGTGGTGACGGTCGGGCCGTTGGTGTCGGTGAGGGACTCGGTCCACGCGGTCGCCTTGCAGTAGCCGCCGTCGTTGTTGAACGAGAACGACGGGCTGGGCGCCGCGAGGGTCCACGCGGTGCCGTTCCAGCGCTCCAGGCGGCCCGCGTTGTCGCGGTACTGGCCGGTGTAGGTGCCGGTGGCGAGCTGACCGGCCGGGGCGATGCCGCCGAGCTGGCTCGGGTAGCCGAGCCAGCGGGTGCCGTCCCAGCGCTGGAGCTGGCTGCCGCTGTCCCGGTACTGGCCCGGGTAGGCGCCCTGCTCGGCGGCGCCCCCGTAGAGCGGCAAAATGCCGCCGACGGCGACGGTCGTGGTGCGCAGCTCGGTCACGGCGCTCGTCCAGTTGACACCGCCCGTGCCGACCGAGGCGCCCGCGGGGACGAGGACGGTGGCGAGCGGGAGCGAGGCGGGCGGGGTCTGCGGGGCCCGCGGGGTGGCCTCCGGGGCGCCCTGGACGATTTCGAGCACGGCCTCGGTGCGGCCGGTGTTGTCGAACTGGGCGTCGTAGACCCGCAGCACGACGAGGTCGGTGCGCGGGTTGTTGGCGTCGCCGTCCGCGAAGGTGAGGGCGGTGTAGTCGGTGAGGACGACGGGGTAGGCCCCGGCGGCCTCGGAGCCCTGGACGACGGCGCGGCCCGGGGCGATGGTGGCGGTCATCCCGGCGGTGGTGCCGAAGACGTAGAGCCCGGACATGAGCGACTTGCCGTCCGGCGAGCCGGGGACGATGCCGCCGCGGCTCGCGAGGCCGCTGGTCGGGGTCATGGTGCCGAGGGGGGCGAGGCGGGTGTCGGTACGGGACTGGCCGGTCTCGGCGTCGGTGCGGTTGACGAGCCAGGCGCTGCGGACGGGCATGGGGTCTCCTGGGAGTTCGCGGGGTACGGGGGTGGGTGGCCTTCTCGCGCGGCGCGCGCGTCACCAGTGGCCGTCGCGCCACCTGACCGTGACGCGGGCCGCCGGGTCCGGGGTGGTGTCGTCGGCGCGGAAGGCGAGGTCGGTGGTGCCGGGGTCGAGCTGGAAGAGCTGCTCGGGCGCGGAGTCGGGGGTCGCGGTGTAGAGGCGGGACGCGGTGCCGTTGAGGAGGACCGTGCCGGCCTGTGTGTCGACGGTGAGCACGTCGCCCGCGCCGAGCGCGATCCCGTACTGGAGCTGGCGGCCGTCCGAGAGCCGGGTGAGCGAGGGCCGTTGGACGGGGCCGTGGAACTCGACGAGCGGGCGCACGGCGGCGCTGCCGTCGTTGAGCGCGGTGAGGGAGCCCGCCGCGCCGCTGCTGCCCCAGTCCAGCGGCCAGCTCAGGTGCGGGCCGTTCGCGTCGTCCCAGGAGAGCCCGGCCTCCGCGCTCGGCAGCCCGGTGGTGGCCTCGTGGAGCGCGATGCCGTAGCGGCGCGGGTCGGTCGCGGTCCACTGGAGGCTGAGCTTGGCGACGCCCTGGGTGGCGTAGCCGCGGTCCTGCGGGACGACCCGGCGGCTGACCCTGGCCCGTACCGCGAGCGTCTCGCCGAGCAGCCGTACGGCGAGCCAGCGTTCGCCGCCGTCGGGCCCGGTCGCGGCGCGCAGGGTCCGCGCATGGGCGAGCGGCGCGGTGCCCGCCGGGGGCGCGAGCCACAGCGTGGCGCCGACGAGGCGCGACTGGGCCCAGCGGTCGCCGGGCCAGGCGCCGTGCTGGTCGGGGCGGAGCACGTCGCCGAGGTCGAGTTCGGGCAGGTCGTCCCAGCCGGTGAGGCCGGAGCGGTCGACGGGGTAGGGGGTGCCCTCGCCCAGGAGCAGCCCGCCGAACTGGAGTTGTCCGTCGCGGGTGATGAGGGAGCCGGGGGCGAGGTCGGCGGTGGGGTCGGGGGCGCCTGCCGCCTGGTCGGCGGGGTTCGCCTCGGCCGGACCGGCCGGGTTCTCGACGAGCGGGAGGAGGGGTGTGGTCTCGGCCATGGGGCCGTCACCTCGTTACGGGTCGGAGCGGTACGGGGGCGGGGCCGCGTCGGGCGGGTGAGCGGTACGGGGCCGCTCGGGCCGCCCGCCGGGCGGGTCAGGCCGCTGCCGAGGCCCGCAGGAAGAGGAGGTCGTCGGCGACGGTGAGCGGGCTGCTGCCGGGGCGCTCGGCGTAGACGCGGACCCCGGGGCGGCCGGCGAAGAGGGCGGGCCCGGTGGTGGCGGGGGCGGGCGCGGGCAGCAGGCGGGCGAGGGCGGCGAGCGGGCGGACGGCGGCGGCGCCGGGGCTCGCGGCGGGCTGGACGATGCCGCCCTCGGCGAGCATGGGGATCTTCGAGAGGTGGACGCCGAACTTCTTGCCGAAGAAGCTGAAGCTCAGGTGGTTGAGGCCGTCGATGATCCAGTTCGCGAAGGCGATGAGGCCCTTGACGGGCCCGGTGATGACTCCGGCGACGGTCTGGATGCCGGTGGCGAGGAAGCCGCCCATGCCGCGCAGCGTCTTCGTCATCGCGTCGCGGACGCGCGTGAAGGCGCCGGGGAGCTTGGAGCGGAGCCAGTCGAGTACGGGTCGCACGGCGTCCTTGAGCGCGGCGAACGGGGCCCTGGCGAGCGCGGTCAGGGCGCGGCTCGCGGTCGACACGGTGCTCTGCGCGGTACGGAAGGCGGTGCCGAGCGGACCGCCGATCGCCTTGAGCACGGCGCTCGTCGTGTCCCGTATCCCCGCGAAGACGTTCCCGATCGTCTCGCCCCAGCCGCTGATGAGCGGCAGCATGAACGCGCTCACGGCCCGGAACGCTTCGAGGGCCGCGTCGAACACCTGCTGGACGATCCGTTGCCCGGTCTCGGAGTTGAGCGCGTACTCGATGATCAGCGCGCCGAGCGGGGCGACGACGCCGAGCAGGAAGCCGAGCGGGTTCGCCTTCATGACGGTGTTGATCGCGGTCATCGCGACCGAGCCGACGGTGAGGGCGGTCCCGAACAGCGTCATGAACTTGGTGACTTGGGGCGTCGCCGAGCCGAGCAGGCCGGTCGCCGAGCCGAAGAGCCCGGCCCCGGCCGCGAGGGCGCCGAGGGCAGCGAGGGGGGTGCGGACGCGGGTGGCGCCGGAGCGGATGCGGCCGGCGGCCGAACCGGCCGACGCGCCGGTCCCGCGCAGGGCCGCCGCCGTCCTCGTGGCGGGCGCGGAGACGGAACGCACCCCGCCCGTCGCCTCGTTGGCCCGCGTCCGTACGGCGTCGACCGAGGCGCCGGTACGGGTCAGCGCGGTCGTCAGGCGCCGGGCCGCGCCGCCCGCCGAGGAGGCGTTGCCGAGGAAGGAGCCGAGCGGTCCCGCGATGCCCGCGAGCGGGTCGGCGAGGCGGCTCGTCATCCGCGCGCCTTCGACAGGAAGAGCAGCGCGGAGGCGGTGTCCTGGAGGCTCCCGGTGTTCGCCTCGTAGTACTGCTCGATGTAGAAGCCGCCGTCGCTCGCCGCCGCGCCCGTGCCGAGGACCCCGGCGCGGGTCGAGTGCCCGAGCAGCCGGCTCAGCTTGGAGAGCGGCAGGACGGCCTCGGCCTCACCGGCCTCGGCGAGGATCGTGTGCACGCCGCCTGAGCGGGGCTGGACGATGCCGCCCTGGGCGAGGCGCGGGATCGTCGGCAGGTGGATGCCGAAGGACTTGCCGCCGACGACGGGCACCCAGCCCGGGACCGAGACGCGGATGCCGTTGAGGCGGCCGATCGCCGAGTTGATGAGCCCGATCACCGCGTTGACCGGCCCGCTCACCGCGCCCTTGATGGCGCCGAAGGCGTTGCTCGCGATCGACTTGAGGCCGCTCCAGGCGCTGGAGAGCTTGCTGCGCACGGCGGTGAAGGCGGCCGGGACGGTGTTGCGGATCCAGTTCACGACCGGCGAGATGACGGCCTTGACGCCGTTCCAGACGGACGTGACGACGCTCTTGATGGCCTTCATCGCCGTCGTGATGACGGTTTTCCAGATGTTGAAGTACGTCTTGACGACGGTGGCGACGGCTTTGACGACGGTGGAGACGGCGGTCTTGATGCCGTTCCACACCTTCTTCATGAGGTCACCGGCGGCCTTCATGATCGGGCCGACGGCCTTCATGACGGCGCTGATGACGGTGCGGATGGCGCTGAAGGCGGCCTTGAGCACCTTCTGCATGGTCTTCGACTGGGCCGCCATGTCGACGACCTTGGCGATGAGCGGGGCGAGCAGGGCCATGAGCACGCCGATGAGGTTGCCCTTCATCGACTTGTTGAGCCCCTTCATGCCCTTGTCCGCCTTGGCGGCCCCGGACTGGAACTTCCCGATCGCGGCCCCGCCCGTCTGCCCGGCCTTCCCGGCCTTGGTGACGGACTTCTCGGCCTTGTCGGCGGCGGACTTGAGGGAGCCCAGCTCCTTGGCGGACTGGGTGGCGGAGGTTTTGAGCGAACGCAGCCCGGTGCCGCCGTTCTGCGCGGAGCGGGAAAGCGCACCGGCCGACTGCTCGGCCTGCTGGACATTTCTCTTGAAGGTCTGGAGGCCGCTGGAGGCCTTGCTGAGAGCTTGGGCGAGTCCCATGAGTGGTCATTCCTGTCAGACGAGGGCATTGACGAGAAGCTCGACCTGTCGGCGAAGGGTGTCGATGTCCCGGTCCTGGCGGCGGCGCCCGGTCCCCGTGACACCCCTCGCGCTTGAGGCGGCGGTCTGCGTACGACGTGCCCGGTCGTTGAGGGCGTCGACGTCGCTGGGAAGCCGGGTGTGGTGGCCACCCGCAGGGAGTTCGCGCGCGAGGCGGTCCACCACCGGAACCAGACGGCCGATCCGGCCCGTGGACCCCAGGTCGGCGGTGTGTCCGCGGACTGTGTCGCGCAGGGTGACGACCTCGCCGGAGCCGGTGAATTTCGCGAGCAGGTCGTTGACATGCGTCTCGATCGTGCGGATGTTGTCGCGGGCGTGCTGCGTGTTCGCCCTCTCGGCCTGCGCGGCGGCCGATTCCTTCCAGATGAAGCCGTATTTGTTCCGGTAGAAGCCCTTACGTTCCAGGAACTTCACCATGATCTCGCTGCCGGAGAAAAGCGCGGGGAGGATCGACGCGCTGATGAGCGTTCCCAGCGTGGCCGTGGCGATCGAACCCACACCGAAGGAAGTGAAAGTGCCCATCGCGGAGCCGGTCCAGCTGAAGTTGGAGGACGCCACCGGGTCGTACCCGACAAAGGGGGCTTCCTTCGGTTTCGTCTTCTCGTCGACGTAGGCCGTGGTGGCGAGCCCGTCCCCGCCACCGCTCGTCAGCGCCTCCTTGCGGATGTCGCTCTTCTTGGCGGTTTCCTTCAGGTCTTTCTCAAGGCCGCTGACCTTCTGTTCCAGAGTGCGGATCTTTTGCTCGTCAGACATCTCCGTTACCTTTTCTCGAAGACAGGGCTCCGCAGGGTGGCGCTCTGCCGGGAAAGGCGCCGTTTATCGTGATTTTTCTTTTCTATTCGCCTGCTGTCGTGGCCGCGGTGATCGGGCTTTTGATGATGCTGCCGAGGTATTTCCTGAAGCGGCATGGCAAGCCGGTCGTGGGGGAGCGTGGGAGTGCGAGTGGCGGGACCGGCTCGCTCGATGTCGTCGTGCACTACGTGGACCCGCACGGTGCGGAGCGGCATATCACGGTGGATTTCTCGGATATCGACGGTGAGGGGCGTGGTGATCCGGTCGCGCTCGTCTTTGACCCGGGCAGGCCGGGGCGTGCCATGACGTTGAAGGAGTTCACCGCGCCCTGGTGGCGCACGGTCGGTGGGTTTGTGGTGCTGCTCGGGACGGTCATGGCTGTCGCGGCGACCGTCCTGCTGATCTTCGCCTGAGTCGATGCGCGCAGGCCGGGCCGGCGGGCTTGCGGGGAGACTTCACAGCGGCTGACAGCTCGTCGGCGTTCGGCCTCGGCGGCGAGGCCGGGATGGTCGCGACGGGGGGCGTACGGACGGACAAGCGAAACCGCGGCGAACAGGGCGGGGGTTGACGACTCCGAGGACCCGAGGAACCGCGACGTCGCTGTTCACCACGCGAATGCCGGCAAATACGGCGCGCACATGGAATCGGCTCCGGGCATTCGCCCCACCGCCCCGTCTCGCTCGTAGGAGACATCGTGATGCTGGTGAGCTGGGATTCGCCCCGTGGTCGGCCAGGGGGCGGAATGGTCAGGGAGGGTAATCGGGTGCCGTACAGCGAGTTGGCGCTGGATCTTTCGGGGAGCGGGATCTGGTTCTTCACGGGGGGATTCGTGTGGATCGGTTTCGGGATTCTGCTGTCCTTCGGGGAAGTGCGGCGCGGGCGGCGCCGACGGGAGACCACCGGGAAGTGCGTGTCCTCGTCGTACCGGCCTTCGGACAGGTCGTACTCGTACCTGTTCAGGGACCCGACCGATTCCACGGTCGAGGCGCACATCAGGGTGAAGTCGGGCGGCGGCCGGGGGCACTTCAAGGAGGGGCAGAGCGTCACCCTTTCCTACGACCCCAAGGACCACAGGGACACGAAGCTCGCTGAGGAGCGTTCACGCCTCGATCCGTGGAAGGGCGTCCTGTACGTCTCCCCCTTCGGGCTCATCCCCCTCGCTCAAGCGTGGATAGGTCTTTCGATCCTCCAGTAGGGCGACGGTGGAGGGGGAGTTCCAGAGGACGCCGCATACATCGTTGTGGGAGCGATCGTGATGCCGGTGAGCTGGGGTTCGCCGCGCTGTCGGCCAGGGGCGGAATGGCCGGGGAGGGGTATCGAGTGCTGTACAGCGAGTTGGCGCTGGATCTGTCGGGGGGGCAGGATCTGGGCCTTTACCGGTGGATTCGTGTGGATCGGTACAGGGATCTGCCTGTCCCTCGGGGAGGTGTGGCGTGGGTGGCGCAGGCGGGAGACCGTGGGCCGGTGCGTGATGGTGATGCACGATCGCTCGGCGAACTCGTACTCGTACATGTTCGAGGACCCGCAGACCCCACGATCGTGTCGCATCTCAAGGGGGACGGTGTCCGGCGCCATTTCCGGGAAGGCGAGCGCGTCACGCTCTCCTACGACCCGAAAAACCACAGGGACATGAAGCTGGCCGAGGACCGTAAGCGCGGCGACCCGTGGTGGGGCGTGCTGTACGTCTCTCCTTTCGGGCTCATTCCCCTCGCGTTGGCGTGGATCGGACTCTCGATACTCCAGTAGGGCGGCGGAGATCACCCGGGCAGGCCGGGGCGTGCCATGACGTTGAAGGAGTTCACCGCGCCCTGGTGGCGCACGGTCGGTGGCTTCGTGGTGCTGCTCGGGGCGGTCATGGCTGTCGCGGCGACCGTCCTGCTGATCTTCGCTTGAGCCGGTGCGGGCCCCCCGGGCCTCGGGGCGCTCGCTCTTTTCAGACCCAGCGGATGACTTCCGCGCGGAATTGAAGGGCCGCAATGCTTGCTGTCTGTGGATTCGTCTTTGTCTTCTCGGTTCTCGTTTTGGTTTATATAGGTGTTCCTTTTGTGCAGCAGAGGCCGTTGCGGGAACGGGGGAAGCACTCTCTCGCGTGGGAGGTGCGGCGTGTTCGGTCCTGGCGGAAGTTCCGTGTCGAGTGGGGCTTCGACCTGTGGGGAGGGGCCGGGACGGTCACGGTGTGGTCGACCAGCAAGTCATCGGAACCCTCGGATAACAGGCCGGTGGTCTACGACCCCGAGGACCCGCAACGGTGGTGCTTCAGTGCGCAGATGCCCCGCAACCCCGCACGTGTGAGGAACTGGCTCCGGGGCTTCTGGGTGGTGGCCGTGGTGACGCTCGTCGGGTCTGTCGTGCTGCTGGTGAGCTGAGCGCCGTGCGCGGCCCCGCTTCGCCCGTCAGCGGAAGAAACTGCTCAACTCGTGCGGAGCGGGCAGTGGTTCGGGGGACTCGGGGGCGGGAAAGGAGCGCGGTTCCGCCGCCGTGCCCGCCCGTACCGGCCTCGGGACCGGTTCCGGCATGTCCGGTTGTTCGGACTCGCCGTCGCTGTTGACGAGGGAGAACATCCAGTTCGCGGCGGCCAGGTGGTCGACCACCGCCGCGAGGAGGTAGTCGGTGACCGACCACTCGGCCGCCTCGCCCTCCGTGGCCCGGACCGTCGCGCTGTCGCGCGGGAGGTGGCGGATCAGGAGGGCGAGGCGGCGCGAGGTGAGGCGGCCCCGGTGCCAGTCGAGGAGGTCGAGCCCGAAGTGGCGGAGCAGATCGGCTTCGAGAGCCTCGGCGTGTTCTTCGGCGAACGCGTCGAGGCTCAGTCTTCCCCCAGGCCGAGCCCGGTCTCCTTGCCGTAGGCGTCGAGGATCGCCGCGATGTCCTGCATCGTGAGGTCGAGCCGGGCGAAGCGCGCGAACTGCTCCTTGCCGAGGAGGAGTTCGAGCAGACCGTCCACGTCGTTGTCGTCGAGCGCGCGCAGCCCGCGGGCGGTCGCGCGGCTCAGCTCGGTCGGCAGCCGGAAGGTCTCGCCGTCGAGGGCGAAGGACCAGTCGTGGCCGAGGGCCTCCATGCGCTGGGCACGGGCGGCGTTGACGTCGAAGGGGGCCATGGGGTCTCCGTTCAGGGGGAGTGGGTGGTACGGGTACGGGGGTGCCGGGCCGCGCGCGGCGGCACCGGCACCCCCGGGGGTGCCCGGCCGGGGCCGGGCGGGCGGGTCAGGCCGTGGCGAAGGACGGGTCCTTCATGACGAAGGTCGCCAGCGGCTGGGTCTCGCCCGAGGAGAGCGCGGTGAAGGTGACGCCGAGCGTGGCGGCGGACTTGCGGACGAGCTTGATGTCGTCCGAGGCCGTCACCTGGCCGCGCGGGATGACGAAGCGGTACGTGACATCCGCGCCGTCATGGAACTCCAGGCCGAGGGCGCGCTCGTCGAACTGCGGGCCGTCCGGCACGTCGTAGGTGAAGACACCCGGGTTCTCCGTGACGGGGCTGACGATGTCGCCGCCCATGAAGAACGGCAGCGTGTCCTCATTGAACTGGAGCATGGCGAACTTGAGCGTCAGGTCGCGGTCCGAGTAGACGAACCGCGCCGGGCTCACCGCCTGCCAGGTCTCCACCGGGTCGAGCTTGTCCTTCTTGGAGAAGGTCACGCCGTCGGTGGAGGTGTACCCGAGGTCGCGCCACACCTTGCTGTCCCAGTCGGCCGCCGGGTCGGCGGAGAACTCGGTCGGCGCGGGGGTGCCGGCCGGGGCCACGAGGATGCGGCCCGTACCGGCGATGCGGATCTCGGAGGAGTTGTTACCGGCCATGTGCTGGCTTCCTTTCGAGGGGTGGAGTGCCCCCGGCGAGGCGGGGGCGGCCGTGTCCCTGGGCGGGTACGGCGAGGGCCCCGCCGAGGGGTCGGCGGGGCCCGGTTCAGGGGGGCGGTACGGCGCGTGCGGCAGGCGCGGCCCTCAGGTCGTACGCCTGACGCGGCGCTCGGTCCGTGCGCCTGGCGCCGCGCTCGGTCCGTACGCCTGACGCGGCGCTCGGTCCGTGCGCCTGGCGCGGCGCTCAGCCCGCGCGCCCGGCGCCGCGCTCAGTCCGTGCGGACCGCCATGCGCAGGATGCAGACGTAGCGGTTGGCGCCCGCGTAGATGTAGTCGGGCAGCCAGCGCGGGCCGTCCTCCTCGGTCACCTCGCCGATGAACGAGGTGCCGAAGACGGTGCCTGTCGCGGCGAGCAGGGTGGCGCGGGCGGCGTTGGCGAGGGCGTGGGCCTGCGACTTCGTCGGCCCGTAGACCTCCAGTTGGATGAGCGGCTGGTCGACGTGCAGGTCGTCGACCCAGGCGCCGCCCATCCGCGAGACGAGCACGGCGAGCTGGGTGCCGTCGAAACCGTCCGGCGGGGCGTCGTCCACGTACGCCTCGGCGACTTCGGGCCGCTTCTTGAGCAGGTCCCGCACGATCGCCTGGACGTCCGGGAAGAACCCCGGCGCGGAAGTGGGCATGGGGTCACTCCTATCGAGTACGGGCCGGGGACAGAGGGAGTCCCGGCGCGGGCCCGTAAGGACGCGGGACACGACAGCGGCGGAGCCGGGCCCCCGGAGGGAGGTGGGCACAGCTCCGCCGCTGCACTCATAGTGATCCATGAATTGCGTGCGCGCAACCAACTTCCTGCGGGAGGGGCGTCGCGCCGGTCGCGGAGTGTCGCCGGGTCATATGACAGACGTTCGCCCGGCGGCTGCGTTACGCTGAACGCTCGATTCGAACATTGATTCGAACGGCTGCGAAGTGCGGCGTAACGGCCGCAGGCGTAAGGACGGTGGGTTCGTGACGAGGAACGGCGAACGGAGGCCGGTCACCGGCGGTGAACGATCGTGGTGACCGGTGGGGCGCGGGAACAGCTCGCGGATGTGACGGCGGCGGCGGTCGCGGTCGCCGTGGAGTCGGCGCGTACCGGCAAGTACAACGTCGAGACGGCCCGTACTCTCGCGGCGGTCGTCGGCGAGATGGGCGCGAGGATCGTGGGGGACGCGGAGCTGCGCGGCTTCTCCACGGGATGGCAGGAGGCGATGGCCACGAGAGCGCCGGCGCCCGCGAGAGCCCTGCGCGCGGCCGGTGCGGGCCCCCGCGGCGCGGCGGCCCCCGGCACCCGCCGTGCGGCGCCCGGCCCCGGGCCCGTACACCTCTGAGCCCCCGGAACCACCTCCGGCGACCCGGCACCCCGTGGTCCCCGCCGGGGCCCAGCGCCCCGGCACCCCGGCCGCGCGCTGCCCCCTCGTGCCGGAGCACGCGAACGCCCCTGGCCCGTACTCCCGTACGTGCCAGGGGCGTTGTGGTGTGCGCGGGGGCTTCAGTCCCGCGCGGAGCGGCGTCGGCCACGCGCCGCGCGCTCGGCGGCGAAGACGTCCTCCAGGCGGTAGAGGTGCGTCCTGCCCCGCTGGTCCGCCGGGCTCAGGTGCCCGAGCTGGACCCACTTCCTGATGGTCGCCGGCACGACCCCGGCCTCCCGCGCCGCGAGCGCGCCCGTGACGAGCGCGAGGCCGTACGCCGCCGGACGAGCGGCACCGCCGCGGGGGCTCATCGCCCACCGTCCCGCGTCACGTCCCACTCGGCGCGTTCCCACAGGTGCCGGAAGGCCGGGTCGCTCGCGCAGTCGCACGCCGGGTCGGCGCAGCGGCAGCCCGGGTTGACGCACAGGACGGCGTCCCGCTCGGGGAAGACGCGCAGCGAGACGGAGTCGCACCAGGGGCAGCGGCCGGGGAGCCGCACCATCTCCTCGGTCTCGCCGAGCGCGCGGGCGCAGCGCCGCGCCATGCGCCGCAGTTCGTCGCGGGCGTGCCGGGCGAGGGTCGGGTCGGCCGCGGTACGGCCGAGGAGCGCGGCGATCCGCGTCAGGCGCTCGGCGACGGGGGCGCGGCGTGGCCGCCCGTGCCCGAGCCGTTCGAACAGCGCCTCCTCCAGCTCGGTCACGCCGTCGCCGATGTCGCGCAGCGCGTCGGAGACGTGGAGGCGGATGGGGGCGGCTCCGTGTCCGGGCACGGCGAGGCCGTGGTGCTGCTCGTTGCGCAGCGCCTCGGCGCGCTCGACGGCGAGCAGCGCGGCGCGGGCGGCGCGCTCGGCGGGGCCGGGGGCGCGCGGCGCGGACGCGGGGCGGGCACCCGCGGAAGGGGCCAGTTCCTCGACCAGATCGGGGAGTTGGCGGGCGAGCAGGGCCGCCCAGAGCGTGGCGTCGCGCACGAAGGCGGCGGCGTCCTCGGAGGCGTCGGGTGCGGGGTGGGGCGCCGAGGCGGAAAGGGGGTTCGGCGCGGGGTGCGGTGCCGATGCGGAAAGGGGGTTCGGCGCGGGGTGGGGGTCCGGCGCCATGCGCGACGGCCGGCGCGGCGCGCGCGGGGGTTCGGGCGACACACCCGCCGGGGCGGTCGCGCTGCGGCTGTTCTTCCCACTCATCGCGGGTCCCTTCTGCTGCGGGTGGTGAGGACACGGGGGCGGTACGGGCCCGGGGCGGGGCACGTGGGGGCCCCGCGAGCGCGGTACGCGTACGGGGCCGGGCGGAACGGGGCGCCGCGAGCGTGACGCGGGTACGGGCCGTCCCGCTCCGTAGGGGCGCGACGCGGGTACGGACCATCCCGCCCCGTACGGGCGCGGCCCCCGCTCACGCCGCCACCCCGGCGCCTCGCGTACGACGGGCCTCCACCGGGCGCCCGTTGCGCCACAGCCGTCCCCCGCACACCCCGTCGAACCAGTGCCCGCCCGGGTCCACGGCCTCCTCGCACTCGCGCGTGACCGGGCAGCGCGCGCAGGCGCGCAGCGCCGGGGCCGCGAGCTTCTCGTGGCGGGCGAAGACCACCTCGGGCGGGAGCCCCAGACAGGCGGCGGAACGGGTCCAGGTCTCGGCGGGGAGGGCGAGGAGGGACAGATCCATCGGGCTGCTCCAGGTACGCGAGTGGCGGGTGGGACGGGTGAGCCGGGAGAGAACCGGAGCCGTGTACTTCACCCTGACAGATTGCGCGCGCACGCGCAATTACAAATCCGCGCCGCCACCCTTCCCGCCTCGCGGTTCCCACGCGCTCGTCACACCCCTCACCCCCTCGACAAGATCTTCACGTTGCGCACGCGAAAGCGCGTAATTCTGTGCGGGCAAGCGCGGTAGCCTGGGAGTCGCTTCGGAGGGAGGCAGTCGTGACCGTCAACGAACTGGACCGGTTCGCGGCCTGGATCGAGGACGAGATCCGGCGGCGCGGCTATGACATCGACAGCCCGCGCGGTGGCGGGAAGTCACGCCTCGCCGACGAGGCCGGCGTGCATCGCGCCGCCGTCACCCGGCTGTTGCAGCGGCAGAGCATGCCGGACCTGGAGACGATGCGCAGGCTCGCGCACGCGCTCGGCATCCCCGTCCGCGACATGCTGATCCACTCGGGCCAGCTCACCGAGGAGGAGCTTCCGCTGCCGGAGGCGGGTGAGGAGGGCGGCGCCGGGGCCGGTACGGGGCGGCTGAGCCTGGAGGAGGCCGCCGCCGCGCTCGGCGTGCCGCCCGAGCAGCGCGAGATGTTCCTGCGGGTCGCGGGGCAGTTCATCCCCGAGGAGCACACCGCGCGCGAGCTTCCCGCCCGCCGCAAGCGCAGGGGCTGAACGCGGGGCCGCGCGCAGCGGGCGAGTGGTGAGCGGCCGGCGGGCCGGAGGCTTGATGGGCCGGTGGTCTGGTGGCCCGGTGGCCCGGTGGTGGTGGTCCGGCCGACCCGGTGGGCCCAGCGGCTGAGCGGCCCCGGCGGCATAACGGCCCCGGACGCCCCACCACCCCACCACCCCAACGCCCCAGCGGCCCGGCAACCGCAGCGGCCCAACAGCCCAAGCGGTCCAGCACCTCAGCGCCCCGGCGCCCCGGCGCCCCGGCGCCCCGGCGCCCCGGCGCCCCGGCGCCCCGGCGCCCCGGCGCCCCGGCGCCCCGGCGCCCCGGCGCCCCGGCGCCCCGGCGCCCCGGCGCCCCGGCGCCCCGGCGCCCCGGCGCCCCGGCGCCCCGGCGCCCCGGCGGCCCGGTGCCCCAACGCCCGCGGCCCAGCGTCCCGACCCCCCAGCGTCCCGACCCCCCAGCATCCCGACGTCCCGGCGCCCCACCGTCCCGGCGCCCCACCGTCCCGACGTCCCGGCGCCCCACCGTCCCGGCATCCCGACGCCCCACCGCCCCCGACAGCCGAGCGCCCCCGCGCCTCCCCCCTCCCCGCCTCTCCGCCCTCGGGGGAGAGGGCTTTCCCCGGCTCTCGTCCGCACCCACCCGCCGCAAGATCCGGCAAGCTAAGCTGTCATCGAATCGTGCCCCATAGATTGACTGGATGTCACCTGTACGGGTCGGCGGGACAAACGGTGACTCCGGCGGAGAGGGGCGGGGACCGGCTGCCGGACGGGGCGCGCTCGCGCGAGAACGTCAGGAAGAGCCGCACGCAATGGTCGAGAGCGAGCAGGGCTCCCGGCCGGTCGCGGAGACGGACGGTGCCGCCGCCCGCCGCCGGGGCCCTTCGGTGGCGGGGACGGAGCCGGGCGGACTGCCCTCCCTCCTCGCGACCCTCGCCACCCTCTTGGAGGGCCACGCCCCCGAGGACCTGGTCCTGCTGCCGCGCACCGAGCTGGAACGCCGCGAGTTCCGCGCGTACGGCAGCGGCTGGCGCGACGCTGCCGCCGAGCACCGCACCCTCGCGCCCCGGCCGCCCGCCCGTACTCCGGGCCAAGCCGCGATCATCCCCTTCCGCCGCCGCGAGGCCCCGGCCGAATCCCCGCCGCAGGAGGCGGACCCGCCCGGGGTCCGCTCCGCGCCCGCCGCCTCGCACCGCCCCGCACTCGCCCCCAAGAGCCGCCGCTCGAAGGTCCCCACGATCCCCCGCCAGCCCGGACTCCGCCCGCGCGGTACCGGGGAGGAGGGGGAGAGCTGAGCGGGCGGCCGCTCAGCGCCGGTACGAGGCCACCGCCCAGGCCACGTCTCCAGTGCCCTCATCGGCGCGCATCTCGATGGTCGTGGTCCCGCGGGCACGCAGCCGCGTCACCGCTCCCGCGCAGCTCCGGGCCGAGGTGCCGAGCGGCTGGGCGGGCTCCGTCCCGAGCTCCAGCACGCCGCCGCCGCGGCACAGCAGGACGAGTTCCTCACCGCCGGGCCGCGCGCCGTCCAGAGTGATGCGGGTGACGCTCCCGGCGTGGGTGACACCGCTGCGGCGGACGTGTTCGCCGGACAGCCGCTCCCGCTCCAGTACCCGGCGCAAGGTCTCGCGCGTCCCGTCCGCGCCGCCGGACGGCCCCGTACCCTCGCCGCTCCCCGCGCCCGCGAGCGCGACGAGCACCGTCGCGCAGACCGCGCTGGAGACAACGGCTCTGCGCCGAGCGCGCTTTGGGTAAGGAGTCTCGTGTCCGTGCGGCCGGGGGAAGGCGGGGCGGACGGCCCGCGCGCGACGTCGTGCGCGGTGCGTACGGGGGAACGAGGGGAACAACGGGCCTCCAGCCGCGCGGGTTTCGCGGCGGCCCGTCGTCGCGGGAGTGCTACTCGCGCGGGTCCTTCGGGAGGGCCGCCATGATCAGGGGAAAGGCGTCGCTGCCGTGCAGCGCGAGCTTGTGCAGGCGCGTGAACGCGTCCTGGTAGAGGGCGACTTCGGTGCGCTGCTTGAGGGTCAGGAGAGCGGAGACGGTCTCGACGCTCGCCTCGCGGTCGTCGAAGAGCCAGAAGTCCTCGACGGGCCACATCCCGGCGCGCAGGGCGGTCCGGGGGATGATGCCGAGGCTCACGTTCGTGTAGGCCGAGACGGTGATGAGCCGGCTCAACTGCTCGACCATGACCTGGCGGTCGCCGAGCCGGTAGTGCAGGGCGGCCTCCTCCAGGACGATGGCGAAGCGCTTGCCGCCGTCCTTGAGGATCTGCTGCCGTTCCCTGCGCGCCCGTACGGTCTCCTCCAGGTCGTCCGGGACGGCGCGCCGGTCGCGGATCGCCGTCAGGACGGCGCGCGTGTAGGACTCGGTCTGGAGGATGCCGGGCAGCAGGCACTGGCTGTAGCTCTTGAAGCGCTGGGTGGCGCTCCACAGGGGGCGGGTGCGGTCGTGCGCGCGGCGCAGACCGTTGCGCTCCAGGTGGCGCCATTCGACGTACAGAAGCTCGATGTTCTGTGCCATGGCGACGAGTTCGTCGACGGTGCCGGGGGCGGCGCCGCAGGCTTCCGTCCACTTCGTGAGGTCCTGGACGGAAGGGAGGGCCTTGCCGTTCTCGACGCGACTGATCTTCGACTCGTGCCAGCCGCAGTCGGCGGCCAGCGCTCTCGCGGTGATGCCCCGCTGTCTGCGCAGGGCCCGTAAGCGGTTCCCCAGGGCGATCCGTGCGGCGTCGAAATCGGAGGAGGAAGACATGCCGTTCAGTCTGGCGTGCGCAAAGCCCTCGCCCCAAGCCGTCGTCGCCCGGATCACCCTGCTTGTCCGCAACGGCGCCTGAATTCCCGCTAGTTCTTCCGGTTCCGTTCGAGGGCCAGGACCTCTCCCGCGGTCGGGAAGAGGGCGAAGAGCCGCTTCGGGAACTCGACCACGGTCTCGTGGTCCGGTACGGAGAGGGAGTCCAGGCGGCTGGCGTCCTGGACGATCCAGGACTGGAGCAGGAAGGTGTCCGTCTCGTCGTCGTAGTACAGCGTGGGGCTGTTGTTGTTCGGGCTCGCGGGGTCTTTGCACACCAGGTGAATGGCCACGGGTAGTTACTCCCTCGAAGCTCGGGGTGACCGACTCCTGGAAGGATTGTCGCGACGCACGGTCACCGACCAGTCGCTTGCGCATATTTGCGCAAGGCATGTGGAGGCCGGGGGTACTTGCGCGATTTTGCGGGATCTTTTGCGAGGAAAAGGCAGGGTTTGCAGCGGATGAGGGAGAGCGGTTTCGGGGACGCCGGGGCGGGGCGGGGTGGTTCGGCGCGCGCTGAGACGGGGTCGGGGGCGCGTGCTTGCGGAGGTTTGCGCGAGGACGGGGAGGGGTGCGGGGCCTTTTGAGGTGATGACCGGGCGCGGGTCGCCGGGATCTGCCCGCCGCGGCTCGCGCGCCGGGATCTGTCCGCTGCCGCTCGCCCGCCGAGGCCCGGCCAGGGCTCGACCGCCGGGACCAACCGGTGCTCTTTTGGGCCGCCGGGACCAACCGGTGCTCGTCTGGGCCGCCGGTCCCGGCCAGGGCTCGCCTGCCGGGGCGCGAGCCGCCGGTCCCGGCCGGGGCTCGCCCGTCCGGTCCCGGCCGCTCCTCGCCTCAGCGGTTGACCGCGCGCATTCCCGCCTCGTCGTACCGCTCGCCCGCCGCCTTCGGCAGTTCGGCGTCGATGCGGGCGAGTTCGTCCGAGGTGAGCGTGACGTCCAGCGCTCCCACGTTCTGTTCGAGGTACGTGCGGCGCTTCGTGCCCGGGATCGGGACGAGGTCCTCGCCCTGGGCCAGGACCCAGGCGATGGCGAGCTGTGCGGGGGTGACGTCCTTCTCGGCGGCGATCTCCTTGACCTTCGCCGCGAGGCGCTGGTTCGCGGTGAGGTTGTCGCCGGTGAAGCGGGGGCCGTGGCGGCGGAAGTCGTTCTCGTCCAGCTCCTCGGGCGAGGAGAACCTGCCCGCGAGGAAACCGCGGCCGAGCGGCGAGTACGGCACGAAGCCGATGCCCAGCTCACGGCACGTGGGCAGGACCTCGGCCTCGGGGTCGCGGGTCCACAGCGAGTACTCCGTCTGCACGGCCGCGATCGGGTGCACCGCGTGCGCGCGCCGGATCGTCTGCGCGCTCGCCTCGCTCAGCCCGATGTGGCGGACCTTCCCCTCGGCGACCAGCTCCGCGAGCGCCCCGACCGTCTCCTCGATCGGTACATTGGGGTCGACCCGGTGCTGGTAGTAGAGGTCCACGTAGTCGGTCCCGAGCCGCTTGAGCGAGCCCTCGATCGACGTGCGCACGTGCTCCGCCGAACCATCCTGCCGCCCGACCGTGCTCGGGTCGCCCGGGACGGCGTCGTCCATCCGCAGGTTGAACTTCGTGGCGATCACGTACTCGTCGCGGTGGCCCTTGACCGCGCGCCCGACCAGCGACTCGTTGGTGAGCGGGCCGTACATCTGCGCGGTGTCGAGGAAGTCCACGCCCAGTTCGAGGGCGCGGTGGATCGTCTCGATCCCCTCCTTCTCGTCGGTGGTGCCGTAGAAGGCGGACATCCCCATGCAGCCGAGACCGAGCGGCGAGACCTCCAGGTCCCCGAGTGTGCGCTGCTTCATGTGCGTACGAGCCTTTCGTCGTGGCCTTCGTCCGGTTATGGGCAGCCGGTGCCAGGAAATGACGCTAGGAGATGGAGTGCGCTCGAAGTCAAGAGGCACCGTGCCGCGTCGGCCGCAAAAGGCACCGTGCCGCGTCGCCCGCAAGAGGCACTGTGCCGCCTCGCGCGCGGCCCCGTGCGCAACGGTCACGCGCCGGCCGGGCCTCCGGCACCGTCCCCCCGCTGGTCCAGCTCCTTCAGCGCCGCCCGTGCCAGGGGTGCGTGCAAGGGGCTGAAGTGCGGGTTCGTCGCGAGGGCCGTGCGCAGGCCGGTGCGGGCGGCGGCCTTGTCGCCGAGCGACTCGAGGATCATCGCGCGGTGGTACGTGAAGAGGGCGTTGCGGGTGCCGAGGGCGAGGGCGCGGTCCGCCTCGGTGAGGGCTTCGCGGTCGCGGCCGTTCTTGTGGAGGGCCCAGGCGAGGGCGTCGTGGGAGTCGAGGAAGGGGCGGCCGCGCAGCCCGGCGCGGGCGAGGGTCAGGGCGCGGCGGGGGTCGCCGTGGTCGGCCTCGAAGAGGGCCGCGTCGGAGTCGAGGGCGACTCCGTTGGCGGTGAAGAGGCGTTGTTCGGCGCGGAGGACGGCGAACTGGCGTTCCGCCTCGCGGTGTTGGCCGAGTGAGTCGTACAACTCGCCGAGCTGGACGAGGTACTCGGGCAGGGGCAGGGCCTGTACCGCCTTGCTCAGGTCCTCGGTGGCGGCCTGTCCCCGGCCGAGCGCGGCGCGGGCGCGGGCCCTGGCCTGGAGCAGTGAGGGGGCGCCGGGGGTGGCCCGGAGGCCCGCCTCGGCCTCGGAGAGGGCGGTCTCGGCGTCCCCGCTGCCGAAGGCGAGTTCGCTGAGGTAGTAGCGGGCGAAGGAGGTGTCGTCGGGGCCGTTCGCCGCGTCGAGCGCCCGCCGCATCGCGCTGCGCGCCGCGGTGGTGTCGCCGCGCAGTTCGGCGGCGTAGGAGGCGCGCGCGAAGGAGGGCGTGCCGGGCTTGAGGTCCACCATCCGCTGCACGGCGTCGGAGGCTTCGGCGTACCGGCCGAGCTGGGTGTAGGCGTCGGCGAGGGTGCCGTACAGGGTGGCGTTCCACGGGTTCGCCGCGACGGCGCGGCGGGCCCAGCCGAGGCCGTCGGCGAAGCGGTGGCGGGCGGCCTCCAGCGCGGCCATGCCGCCCATGGCGGTGAAGTTGTCGGTCTTCTCGGCCGCCAGGGAGCGGCGCAGGACCGCCTCGGCCTTCGGGTAGTACGAGGGATCACCGCTGGTACGGGCCTTCTGCACGTAGGCGAGGCCGAGGGCGCCGAGGGCCTCGGGGTCGCGCGGGGTGTCCCGTACGCGCGCCTGGAGCGTGGCCAGGTCCGTCGCGCGGGCCGCCGTCCGCGGCACGGGGGGCCCGGCGGGGGCGTGGGCGGGGCGGGCCGCCTCCTCGGGGGCGAGGCCGAGCCCTCCGGCGAGGAAGAGGCTCACGCCGAGGGCGGGGACCGCGACGAGGGTCGCGAGGTGCCGACGGGACCAGTGGGGGCGGGGGCCGCTCACGTGCGTGCTCCAAAGGGTGGGAGGGAAGGCGAGGGTGACGGGAACTCAGTCGGCCAGTGCCGCGAAGACGACGACGTTGTCCTGGTAGCCGCGCCCCGGGCCCTCGTAGGCTCCGCCGCACGTGATGAGGCGCAGCGCGGGCGGCCCGCTGGTCGCGTAGACCTGGCTGTCGGGGACGGCGTTCTTCTCGTACTGGCGCAGGGCCCGGACGACGAAGGCGACGGTGCTCCCGTCGGCGCGCGTGACAGTGACGCGGGCGCCGGGGCGCAGTGAGGCGACGTTGTAGAAGGCCGCCGGGCCCTTCTCCGAGTCGAGGTGGCCGACGAGGACGGCGGCGCCGTTCTCGCCGGGGCGCGGCCCGTCGCTCCACCAGCCCGCCCGCGCGGGGTCGGTGGGCACGGCGAGGTGCCCGTCCTGCTGGACGCGCAGCCCGGTGAGCCGTTCGTCGAGGTTGATGGAGGGGATGCGGACGCGGACGGGCGCGGCGGGCCGGGCGGTGGCGGAGGCGGGGGCGCGCGTGGCCGGTGCCGCGTCCGTGGGGACGGGGACGGTGCCCGCCTCGCGCACGTGGACCTCGCGGGGCCGCGGCTCGACGAGGGCCGCGGCCCCGGCGCCTGCGGCGACGGCGGCACCGAGGCACAGTGCGGCTGCTCCCAGCCACCAGCGGGACGGGCGCCCGCCCTCCGCGAGGGAGGGCGGGCGCCGCTCGGGGTGCGGACCGGTCATGCCCGCTCGGCGCGCCTGCGGCGCAGGGCCAGGGCCCCGGCGCACGCGAGGAGCGCGCCGCCGCCCGCGACGGTGACGGGCAGCACGGGGAAGCCGTCGCCGGCGGCCGTACCGCCGAGACCGGCGCCGACGCCGCCCTCGGGGTGCAGCGAGTCGGCCTGGTTGACGGCCGCCGTGTTGGGGAGCGCGACGTACGGGAAGCTCGCGCCCGGCTGGCGGTAGGGGGTGTCCACTGCGTCGCCCGCCGCGAGCGCCGGGACGATCTTCCCGGTCTGGGCGGCGCCTTCGAGGGCCTGGAGCTCGATGTCGACGACGTCGTCGTCGAGACGGCGGCCGTTGGGGAAGCCCGCGAGGTCGTTGCCGAGGACGCCGAGGCGGTTGGGCTTCGCGGTGGGCGGCACCGCCATGTTCAGGCGCAGTTCCTCGGCGGGGACGAACGCCTTCTTGTCGGCGTCGGCGTTGAGGAGCTGCGAGTTGAGGTCGGCCTTGATCGGGCCGCACGCCTTGCAGATGCCGGTGAGGAAGATCTCGACGAGGTCATTGCGCGGGGTCGCGGGCGCGGGGACGCCGTAGATCTTCTGGATGAGCTTCGGGACGATCGGGTCCTTCACCTTGTCGACGACCGGGGTGACGGTGTGGTCGAGGTCGGGGGTGAGGGCGTTGAAGGCGTCCTTGTACTTGAGCGGGACGACGACCTCGTTGACGAGCGGGTTGCCGAGGCGCGAGACCTGGCGCCAGCCGGTGTCGTGGTGGCCCATGCCGTCCTCGCGGCGCTTGCCGTCGTCGGCGGGCACCTCCTTGGCGCGCGGGGCGGGTGTGCCCTCGCTGCCCTTGCCCTGCGCGCCCGCGACGGCCGTGCCCTGCCGGTCGGTCGTCGACCACACGCCGATCACGGGGTTGCGGCTGTGGTCGCCGTTGAGGGCCACGGACTTCTTCGGCACCTGGAGGGCGATGGTGTTGACGTTGTACCCGGCGAGCGTGTTGTGACCGGTCTCCTTGAGGTTGCCCCCGTAGAGCAGGTCGAAGATCCGCAGGTCGAGGAAGAACGGGTCGGACGCCTGCCCGGCGTAGGTCTGGCCGCCGTCGGGGAGCCCGACGATCGCCTGCTCGCGCAGCGCGGCGTAGTCGGGCATCGACGCCTTGCCGACGTTGGAGGGCGCGGCGGGGGCGTCCTCGACGAGCGTCGTCGTGTTGCCGTGCGCGTCCGTCGAGGTCAGCGTGTACGTCTGACGGAAGTTGAGCGTCTTGTCGTGCACGGAGTTCACGACGCCGGTGTTGTACAGGAACTGGTTGGCCGCGTCCCGTACGTGGTCGGTGAACTTCCACGTGTACGTGGTGTCGGGCTTGCCGTCGCCGTCCGCGTCGATCTTGATGTTGTAGCGCGCGTCGTTGGCGAAGGGGTAGAAGTTCGGGCCCCCGTTCGGTTCCTCGAAGGGAATCCAGTTCGCCACCAGGGTGACGGTGTCCGGCTTGTCGGGGCTGGTGAAGGCGTACACGTCGGTGTTGTCGGCCTTCGGGTCGCCCGAGGTGAGCGGGGCCTCGCGGTGGCTGGACGCCGCACTGTTCGTGGGCGCGAGACCGGTGACCGCCGCGGCGGTCACGAGCGAGAGCGTGCCCGCGCAGGCGAGGACGCGCTCGGCGCGCTTGGAGAGCGTACGGGCCCGACGGGGACGCGTCGTGGGAGAGGACTGCATGGCCATCCGTTCCGGGTGGAGCCGCGAGCCGTCCGAGGGGTGAGGGCGAGCGGACAGAGGTGAACTGTGGTGGCTCGGGCACACCGGACCCGCGCGCAGTCCGTACGACGAACGACTGATGACGGACGACGGGCGACGGGCGGTATAGGGCGAAACAGATAATCCGGTTATGTGACGCAAAGCCACCCATAGAGCACCACGGGTGCACGGCCGCCGCAACGACGTGGGGCCGAACGGGAGGAGCGCAACCCGAGCGGCCCTACGGCCGGGAGAGGTGGGGCGGGGGCGTGCGGGGCGGCCGGTGGCGGGGTGGGGCCGGTGGCGCGGGGCGGGGACTGCCGCGGGGTGGGGTCCGGTCGCGCGGGGCGGGGTCGGTCGCCGGGGAGGTCGGTCCCGGGTGCGGACGATTCGCGGTGCGGACGGTCGCGAGGGCGGAGCGCGGGGGCCGCGCGCGGAGCGGCCACTGGGCTGTCGCGTGGCAAGTGCTGGTCCGGGTGGGTGGCGGCCCCGGTGGGCCGGGCCGGGCAGGGCCGTCGCGGGTACGGATGTGGCTCCGTCCGTGACGACGGCCCGGCGGATCGCGTACCGCCGCCCTCGCCCGCCCCGGGACCCCGGCCGCCGATCCGTCCGCGCCAGTGGTGCTGTCCCGGGCGGTCCCCTACGTCTCAGCCCCAGCCCGTCGATCGCCGGAGCCGCACAGCATGTCCCCGCCCCTCAGCCCCGCCGCCCCGCCCCGCCCCTCCTCCCGCGCCCGCCTCTCCACCCGCGCCGCCCGCACCTCCCGTTTCCGCCGCGCCCGTCGCGTGTTCGCCGTCGTCGCGGGGCTCGGGCTGTGGTGCGGGGCGGCCCCGGCCGCCGAGGCGCACCCCCTCGGCAACTTCTCGGTCAACGAGTACACGGGCCTCACCCTGCGCCCCGACCGCGTGGACGCCCTCCGCGTCACCGACACCGCCGAGATCCCCACCCTCCAGGCGGCGCCCTCCCTCGACACGGACGGCGACGGCACGGCGGACGCCGGGGAACGGGCGGCCTGGGCCGCGAACCGCTGCGCCGACGCCGCGCGCACCCTGGACGTGTCGGCGCCGGACCGGCTCTCCTGGCGCGTGACCTCGGCGCGCTTCGCCTACGCGGCGGGCCAGGGCGGGCTGCGCACCGGCCGTCTCGAATGCCGCATGAACGCCCCGCTGACCATCGGCACCGAGCCGGTGCGCCTGAACGTGCGCACGGGCGACGACGCGAAACGCGTGGGCTGGCACGAGATCACCGCGAAGGGCGAGGGCGTGCGGCTGCGCGACTCCACCGCGCCCCGCACCTCCCCCAGCAAGGAACTGCGCGACTACCCACGGGACTTGCTCTCCACCCCCCGGGGCGACACGAGCGCGCGGCTCACCGCCGTCGCGGGGGCGGCGACGGACGGCGCGAGCGGCGCGCAGGCCCCCGCCCCCTCCCTGGGCAACGGCCCCGCCGCGCAGGTCGAGGCCCTGTCCCAGCGCCTCCTCGCCCTCACCGGCACCCAGGACCTGACGCTCACGGTCGGACTCCTCGCCGTCCTCCTCTCGCTGCTCCTCGGCGCCGGGCACGCGCTCCTGCCCGGCCACGGCAAGACGGTCATGGCCGCCTACCTGGCGGGCCGACGCGGCAGCGCGCGGGACGCCGTGGTGGTCGGCGCGACCGTGACGCTCACCCACACCCTGGGGGTGGTGGTCCTCGGACTGGCCCTCACGAGTTTCTCGTGGCTGGCGGGGGACACGGTCCTCGCCTGGCTCGGGGTGGTGAGCGGCGCGCTGGTGGCGCTGGTCGGCGCGATGCTCGTGGTCGAGGCGGTACGTCGTGCCCGCGCCGCACGGGCGCACGCGGTCGCGCACGTACGGGCCGGGCTCCCCGCCCAGCCGCACGAGGCGGCGAGCACCCCCGAGGCGCTGGTCCCGTCCGGCCCCCCGTACGAGCCGACGCGAACCCCGGCCACCCGCGGTACCGACAGCCCCGACCACGGCCACGCGCACCCGCACGGACATGACCACCCTCACCCTCACGCCCACGATCACCCGCACGCGCATGGCCACGCACACGACCACGTGCACCCGCACTCCCACGACCACGGCAGCCCCCACACCCCCGAAAAACCGCACCGGCACGGTCTGTTCGGCCACCACGACCACACCCACGGCCCGCACAGCCACACGCACGACCTCCCCGCCGCGGGCCAGCCGTTCGGCTTGCGCGGGCTGATCGGCCTGGGGGTCGCCGGTGGCCTCGTGCCGAGCCCGTCCGCGCTCGTCGTGCTGCTCGGCGCCATCGGCCTGGGCCGCACGCTCTTCGGCGCGAGCCTCGTCCTCGTCTACGGGCTGGGCATGGCGGCGACGCTCACCGCGGTGGGCCTGCTCCTCGTCCGCCTCGGCGAGCGCGCGCAGCGGATCGCCGAACGCCCCGCCTTCGCCCTCCTGCGCCGCCTCGCCCCGTACACCGCCCTGCTCACCGCGACCCTCGTCCTCGTCGTGGGCCTCGGCCTGATCATCCGCAGCCTCCCCCCGGTGCTCTGACCCCCGCAGGGGATGCGGTCGCGGCTCGGTCGCCCGGTGGCGAGGACGGTGAGGGGCCGGGGCGCCCCCGAGCCGACAGGGCACTGGCGCTGAGGCGCCCGAAAACCGGTGGAGCGGTGCCGCTTCTCGCAAGTGCCTTGCCGCCGGGACGGGTTGTCCGGCCGCCGACCGATCGCTGAGGGCCGCGACCTCGCGCGGGGCGAGGCCGAGCGACTGATCACGAAGGGCGCACTTGTCTCGGCGACCCGGCTGAGCGGCAACCGGTCGTCCAGGGCGGCTTGGGGGCCTCGGGGCCTGCCCGGCAACGTCCACGGGGCACCGCGGAGAGATCCGCCCGGCCCGGGGTCCAGCGGGCAACGCAAAACCGCCCCCGACCTGATTGCCCAGGTCGGGGGCGGTTCTCGCTGGCGGTAGCGGTGGGATTTGAACCCACGGTGACGGGTTACGCCACACTCGCTTTCGAGGCGAGCTCCTTCGGCCGCTCGGACACGCTACCGAGAAAGACTCTAGCCCATGAAAGGCCGTGGTTTGAAATCGGTTGTGCGCCCGCCGGGGAACGGCTCAGCGGGTAGCGGTGAAGAAGGCGTCCAGGAGGGCCGTGGACTCGGGGGCGAGGACGCCCTCGACGACCTCGGCGCGGTGGTTGAGGCGGCGGTCGCGGAGCAGGTCCCACTGCGAGCCCGCCGCGCCCGCCTTCGGATCGCGCGCCCCGTACACGACCCGTTCGACGCGCGACTGCGTGAGCGCGCCCGCGCACATCGGGCAGGGTTCCAGCGTCACGACGAGCGTGCAGCCGGTCAGCCGCCACTCGCCGCGCACGGCGGCGGCTCGGCGCAGCGCGAGGACCTCGGCGTGCGCGGTGGGGTCGTGCGTCGCCTCGCGCTCGTTGCGGGCCCGCGCCAGCTCCGTACCGGACGCGTCGAGCACGACGGCCCCCACCGGGATCTCCCCCGCGTGGGCCGCCTCGGCGGCCTCGGCGAGCGCCGTGCGCATCGCGGGCCGCCAGGGGTCTCGTACGGGATCGGGGTGCACGGCACGTACCTCGGGCTGCATGGCACGTACCGTAGCGCCGCCGTACGAGGGGACCCGTACGGCGGCGCCGGGGCGGTGCGGTGGTGGTGCCGAGGGGGTCAGCGCACGGCGTCCGCCAGTTCGCCGATGCCGAGGGCCTCGCCGATCGCGGCGAGCGGGTCGGACTCGTCGACCGTGAGCAGGTCGGCGGGGGCCATGCCCAGGTCGGCGAGGATCTCCGCGTCGCCCACGGGGCCCGGGGGTACGGAGTCGGCGGACGCGGAGCCGTAGTCCTCGCGGTCCGCGTCCTCCTCCTGGTCGGGGTCGCCCTCCTCGGTGCCGTCGAGGTCCAGGGCGTCCAGATCGGTCGAGGGGTCGACGTCGGTCGGTTCGCGGCCGAGCAGTTCGTCGGTGAGGAGGATCTCCCCGTACGAACTGCGGGCAGCCGCCTGTGCGGCGGAGACGTAGACGCGGGGATCGTCCTCCCCGTCGACCCGGACGAGGCCGAACCAGGCCCCCTCCTCCTGCTCCACGTAGACGAGCACGGTGTCGTCCTCGGCACCGGTCCTCTCCGCGTACTCCCTGGCCAGATCGGTCAGGTCGGACAGGGTCTCCACATCGTCCAGCTCCGTGTCGCTCGCTTCCCACCCGTCTTCGGTGCGCGCGAGCAGTGCGGTGAAGTACACCGTGACTCTCCCACTGGTTCTGAGGGTGCCGGTCGCCCGGCTGAGGCCGGGGGCGGAGGGCGGTGCGAAGTCCCCGTCCCCTTCAGCGGAATCGTGGCAGAAGCGCGGTCGCCGGGTGAAGTGTTCCCGCCTCTGTGTCCGCACCCCGCTTCGACTCCGCCACCGAGTCTGCGCCGCCCGCCCACCCGAGGAACAGGGGCCGCGCCGAAACGGGGTCGGCATATGGGTGGTCCGGGGGAGGGGGTGAGGGGTGGAGGGGGGTGAGGGGGCTCGTCACAGGGGGAGGGGCTGGGGGCGGAGGGGATGAGGGGGCGTGCCTGAGGAGCGGCGGGGGTGGGGTGGCGGTCGGGATCGCGCGGGGGCGGTGGCGGGTTCGCGCGGGGCGGCGTCGGGTTTGCGTGGGGTGGGGCCAGGTCTGCGTGGGGCGGGGCCGGTCTGCGCGGTGCCGGGTTTGCGCGGGGGCGGTGCCAGGTCTGCGTGGGGCGGGGCCGGTCTGCGCGGTGCCGGGTTTGCGCGGGGGCGGTGCCAGGTCTGCGTGGGGCGGCGAGGGTGCTGCGGGAGGGGGTGACGCCTGTGGGCCGGTGGGCGCGGCCGGGATCGGGCGGGGCTCGGGTCCCGCTGGCGGGCTGCGGGCCTGCGGGCCTGCGGGCTGACGGGCTTGCGGGCCAGCGGGTGCGGGCGTCGATGTGGTGCGGGGTGGGGTCTGGGCGCGGGCGCCCGTGGCGGGTGCGCGTACGGGTCCGCCGCGGCCCTCTCACCACCGGAAGCTGCGCATCCGCAATTGCTGGCGCCGCATCCGTGCCGCGCGGGCCCGGCGCGGCTGAACCCGTTCGCGCAGTTCCCGGGCCTCCTTCAGGTCGCGCAGGAACTCCGCGCGACGGCGGCGCCGCTCCCGGTCCGGCGGGGGTACGGGGGCCTCCTCGGCGCGCGGCTCCGGGAGCCCGGCCTCGCCGCCCAGGGTGTCCCGCTCGCGGCGCGGCTCCTCTCCGTCACGTACCGCTGCCTCCGTCATGCCGTCCGTCACCGTCCTCCGCCGCGGTGGGCACCCCGCGCCCTTGTGTCCCTTCGGTTCCCCGGGCAGGGGGCTTTGATGCCGGTCGGGTGCCCCGGGGGCGTCCGGTTACTGTGGTGAGATGCGGATTCACGTCGTCGACCACCCCCTGGTGGCGCACAAGCTCACCACGCTGCGCGACAAGCGCACCGATTCGGCCACCTTCCGGCGCCTCGCCGACGAACTGGTCACCCTGCTCGCCTACGAGGCCACGCGGGACGTGCGCACGGACCAGGTCGACCTGGACACCCCCGTGGCCCGGACCACCGGCGTGAAGCTCTCGTACCCGCGCCCGATGGTCGTCCCGATCCTGCGCGCGGGGCTCGGCATGCTCGACGGCATGGTCCGCCTGCTGCCCACCGCCGAGGTCGGCTTCCTCGGCATGGTCCGCAACGAGGAGACCCTCCAGGCGTCGACGTACGCGACCCGCATGCCCGAGGACCTCTCGGGCCGCCAGGTCTACGTACTCGACCCGATGCTCGCCACCGGCGGCACCCTCGTCGCCGCGATCAAGGAACTCATCGCGCGCGGCGCCGACGACGTGACGGCCGTCGTCCTCCTCGCCGCCCCCGAGGGCGTCGAGATCATGGAACGCGAACTCGCGGGCACGCCCGTCACCGTCGTCACCGCCTCGGTCGACCAGCACCTCAACGAGAACGGCTACATCGTCCCCGGCCTCGGCGACGCGGGCGACCGCATGTACGGCGCTGCGGAGTAGATAGGCAACACCCGTCGGTCCGGGCTCCGTCTCCGAGCCCTTCCGGCGGCTCAGGGTGAGCGGGGTCCGGGCCTGGGTCCCTTTGGGGCCGCGCCCGGACGGGCACTCGGTCGGGCCCGGGAGCGCGGCGTTCTCAGTCGGCTGGACCGGAGGTTGCGACGCTTTCAGCGGTCAGGCCCGGGGGCCGGGCTCGGAGGCCGTGGGGCCCTCGGGTGGCCCGGCGTGGAGAGCGCGACGCTCTCAGCGGTCCTGCCCGGAGGCCGAGGGCGGCCCTCAGGTCGCCCGGCCCTTCGGCCATGACGGCCGTGACGGCTCTCAGGTCGCCCGGCCCTTCGGCCACGGCGGCCGTGACGGCCCTCAGGTCGCCCGGCCCTTCAGCCATGACGGCCCTCAGTCGGCCCGGTCCTGACGTCGTGGCGGCCCCCCAGCGGTCCGGCCCTGAGGTTGTGGTTCCTCAGCGGCCCGGTCCGGTCGACCCGAAAGGCCGCCCGGCCGGGGCCAGGGGGCGCCGAGGTCCCGAGGGGCCGGTCGGCCCGCCCCGGTAAACCCCGCCCGTCAACACTTCGGCTTCGCCGACTCGGCGGGCCCCCGCTGCAGGGCGGCAAGCGCCTTCTCGGCCGTGCCGGGAGCGGTCAGCTTCGTGAAGCCGTCCCCGATCACGAGATCCAGCGCCGCCCCCTTCCGCGCGTCGGTCCGCGTCCCGGCCCCGGCGAACTGCGTCCCGAGGACCTTCAGCGAACTGTCCGCCGCGCTCTTCGGCCCGATCAGCAGCCCCGCCGTCTTCACCTTCTTGTCGTACGCGGCCGGCGCGTTGCCGACCTCGCCGATCGTGAAGCCCCGCTTCTTCAACTCGTCCGCCGTCTCCTTCGCGAGCCCCGAGCGGGTCGTCGCGTTGAGGACGTTGACCTTGACCGCTTTCGGCGCGGGCAGCTTCGACACCCGCGCGGGTTCGGCCGAGGGGCGGGCACAGTGCTTGGGCCCGGCTGCCGCCGTCGCCGTACCGCCGCCGGAGAACACGTCGAAGAGCTGGAGCGAACCCCAGCCGAGCAGACCGAGGACAGCGGCCGAGGCGACGATCACCGCCACGAGCCTGCCGCGTTTGCGGGGGCGCCGCATATGGGGGTACTTGTCCCCCGTGATGCGGTACTTGCCGCCCATGCCGGGAGGTGTGAGCATGCTCATACACGCAGCGTAGTGCGGCCCGCGAGCCATGCCTACTTAATGATCATCCACTTGGGTGCAGATCACCCGGAGCAACCCGAACGGCGGAACGAGCCCGGCGGAACGAGCCCGGCGGAACGAGCCCGGCGGAACGAGCCCGGCGGAACGAGCCCGGCCGAACGAGCCCGGCGGAACGAGCCCGGCCGGAAGGCCCCGGCGGGAAGGCCCCGGCTGGAGACCGGCGGCCCGGCCGCTGGCGGGAAACGCCGGATGTCTGCCGGTGCACGTCCGGAGCCGCCCGGCCGGCGCCGGGTGCCGCTGTCAGGAGAGCTGGCTCGCGCACGCGCGTCGCCGGTTGGCGGGCGTCCAGAGTCAGCCGGTAGGCACGTCCAGTGCCGGAGGCGGACGCCTCGACGCCGACTCGGGACATACCGCAGTACCTGCCCAGCGCTCATACTGCCGTGTGCCGTGTGCCGTGTGCCGTGTGCCGTGTGCCGTGTGCCGTGTGCCGTGTGCCGTGTGCCGTGTGCCGTGTGCCGTGTGCCGTGTGCGCCCCTGTTCAGCGCCGCCCAGCGCAAAGTGCAGCCTGCTGCCCGCCGGGAAGCCGGTGCGTGCGCCGTGTCCGCCGCCTCCCGGAAGCCTCCCGCGCCCACCAGCGCGACGCTCGGCCCACCGCCGCCTTGTGGGAGCCAGCCCACCGCCCTGCGGAAGCCAGCTTGCCCGCCCTGCGGAAGCCAGCTTGCCCGCCCTGCGGAAGCCAGCTTGCCCGCCTTGCGGAAGCCGGTTGCCCGCCGGGAAGTCCAGCCCGCAGCCTGCCGGAAAGCCGCACGTGCCATCTCCCGGGGAAGCGGCGCGTCCTACCCGCCCGACGCTCAGCAGCCCACCGAAAAGCCCCACGCCCCGCGCCGGGAAGCCCCGCCCGAGCACTCCGCCGTGGGTACCCCCAACCGAGGTACCGCCTCCGACGCGCGCCGCGAGACCCCTCAGTCCATCTCCAGCACGCGCGCGTGCAGCACCTGCCGCTGCTGGAGCGCCGCGCGGACCGCGCGGTGGAGTCCGTCCTCCAGGTACAGATCGCCGCGCCACTTCACGACGTGCGCGAAGAGGTCGCCGTAGAAGGTGGAGTCCTCGGCGAGCAGGGTCTCCAGGTCCAGCTGTCCCTTAGTGGTGACGAGCTGGTCGAGGCGGACCGGACGCGGTGCGACGTCCGCCCACTGCCGGGTGCTTTCCCGGCCGTGATCGGGGTACGGCCGGCCGTTTCCGATGCGCTTGAAGATCACACGGAAAGCCTACCGGGCCGCGTCCCCGAGGCGCAGCCGAGCGGGCGGTTTACGGCCCGCCGCGACCGATTCCCCTACGTTTCGTGCACGTATCCCGTACGGGCCGAGTTGTCACCCCGTGTATTCACATCGCCTTCACAGGCTCTCCGTCAGAAAACCGTGCAGGTCGAGCGGTTCACGGCCGAGCAGCTCACCGAGCGTCGGCCCCGTCTCGGCGAACTCCTTCGCCCGGCTCGCCCGGAAGAGGCCGAGCAGCAGGTCTGCCTGTGGCTCCGGCACCCCATGCTCGATGAGCTGTTCCCGCCACTGGTCGTCGGGCACGACGATCCGCTCGACCGGGCGCCCGGTGACCTCCCCCGCGATGCGTGCCACGTCGGAGAGATCGAGGGCCCGGGGCCCGGTGAGGGCGGGGGTCGGGCCGTCGAACGGCGCCTCGCCACGTTCCCCGTCGGCCAGGATCACGGCCGCCGCCTCGGCGAGATCGGCATGTGTGGTCCAGGAGACCGGGCCGTCCTCCGGCGCGTACAGCTTTCCGCTGTCCAGCGCGTCACCGAGGAGCTGGAGAGTCGTGGACGCGTAGAAGCCGTTGCGCAGCGAGGTGTAGGCGATGCCGCTCTCGGCGAGCAGCTTCTCGGTCACCGCGTGATCGGGCATGGGCGGGAAGGGGGAGGTGGGCGAGACGCCCTGGTGGCTCGTGTACAGCACGCGCCCGACGCCGGCCGCGCGCGCCGCGTCGATCGCCGCCGCGTGCCGCGCGACGGCCTCGGGGCCCGTCGCGTCCACCGACACGAGCAGAAGCTGACTGGCTCCCTCGAAGGCGTGCGCCAGGCTCTCGGGCTCGGCGAAGTCGCCGCGCCGCACTCGTACGCCTCGCGCCGCGAGGTCCGCGAGCTTCTCGGGGCTGCGCACGCTGACCCCGACGCGCTCGGCGGGAACGCGCCGCAGCAACTGTTCGACGAGCGGGCGGCCGAGCTGCCCAGTGGCTCCGGTCACGATGATCATGAGTGTCCTCCTGAGGCGATATCGTCGCTAACATGCACACTGTAACACCGATAATTCCCGTGTTACCAATTCAGCGATAACGGTGATACTCTGTGCTCACGAGCACGCGCCGCGTGCATGCGGACGGAGGAGGGACCGGTGGCGGCTGTGGAAGGACTGCGGGAGCGGATCGTGGCGGCTGCCACGGAACTCCTGGAGGAGAGCGGCAGGGAAGCGGTGACGACGCGGGCCGTCGCGGCACGCGCGGGCGTCCAGGCCCCGGCGATCTACCGGCTCTTCGGCGACAAGGAAGGTCTGCTGCACGCCGTCGCGGACGAAGGACTCGGCGCCTACTTGAGCGAGAAAGAGGCGCAAGAGCATGTGGAGGACCCGGTCGACGACCTGCGGGCCGGCTGGGACCTGCACGTCGACTTCGGCCTCGCGCACCCGGCGCTCTACTCCCTCATGTACGCGGACCCGGGCACCGCTCCACCCGCGTCGCCCGCCCTCACGGCCGCCGAGGAACACCTCACGCGCCGCATACGCAGGCTCGCGGCAGCGGGCCGGCTGCGCGTCGGCGAGCGCCTCGCCACCGACCTCGTCCACGCCTCCGGACGGGGTACGGTCCTCACGGTGCTCGCGGAGGGGCGCCGCGACGACGAGCTGCTGACCGCTTCGCGCGAGGCACTCGTCGCCGCGGTCACGACCGGAGCCCCCGCCTTCGAGAGCCCAGCGGGCCCGGCCGGGGCGGCGCGCGCGCTCCGTGCCGGGCTCGACGGGGTCACTGGGCTGTCGACGGCGGAGCGTCAGCTCATGGGGGAGTGGCTGGAACGGATCTCCGACTGAGCGGCCGGACGGGGGGAGGGGGTGGCGGCCGGGGTATCCGGTGCGGCCTCGGGCGAGGGTGAGGCTGCGGCCTCGGGTGAGGGTGAGGGCGCGGCCTCGGGCTCGCGCTCGGGCCGGTGGTCCTTAACGGGGCCGTCGTCGTGGTGCTCGGTACGGCGGCGCGCCTCGGCGCGGAGCAGGGCGTACAGGGCTGCGTCACGGTCGAAAGGCATGGGGGTGCTCCCTGGTGGTGCTGGTGGGTCGTACGGGGCGTGCTGAGCGGGTGGAGCGGGACTCTCAGCAGCGCAGGACGACGTGCGGGGGAGCGGGGTGAGTGCTGGGGGCGGGAGGAGCCTGCGCGGGTGCGGGCACCCCCGGTACAAGGGCGAGCCGGCGTCCGGCGCGGGGCGCGGGCGCGCGGGGTGGAGCGGCGGAGGTCGCCTCGGCAACGGCCTCCTCGACGGGCGCGCCCGCCTCCACCTCGGCGACAGAGGTGCCTGTGCCACCGGGGGTGCCCGTACCGCCGGGGATGCCCGTGCCACTGGGGGCGCCCACGCCGCCGGGGGCACCCGTACCACTGAAGGTGCCTGAACCACCGGGGTTGGCCGCGCCACCGGAGTAGCCCGTACTGGCGGGGTGATCCGTACTGCCGGGGTGACCCGTACTGCCGAGGAAGCCCGTGCCGCCGGAAAGTCCCGCACCGGTGAAAGACACCGCCCCCTCGGGGGCAGCCCCCACTGCCCCCGCCGAGCCGACGAGCACGCAGCAGAGCCCGAGCAGCGCGGCGGCCAGCGCCACCAGCCACCGCCCCGACACGTCCAAGCTCCGCATGGGGCGGTTCTTCCCACCGATCCCGCGACCCGTGCGCGAAGGCCCCGCTTAGCACCCGTACGGGGGACCCGCGCAGCTTCCGTCCCGTACACCCATACCCTCGGGCCCCCTAGCGCCCAGCCCCTGCCCCTTCACCCCAGCCCCCTCACCCCAACCCCCGCACCCCCCACCAACCTCGTCTCCCCTCCCCATCCCCCCCAGGAGCTCACCCCGGCAAGTGCCCCACCCCGCCCCACTCCGTCAGCCCCAACCGTCCCGCCTCCGCCACCCAGCGCGACACCGAGGCGTTGGGTACGGGTGGGAGTCGGTCCGGGGTGGGGTAGCCGATGCCGCCGAAGTACTGCCGTGCCGCCACCACGACCGCGTCGTGGGCGACGAGGAGCACGCGGCGGCCCGTCGCGGCGCGTGACAGTTCGGTGAGGAACTGGCCGACCCGGACCGTCACGTCGGTGAGCGCCTCGCCGCCCGGTGGCCGGTAGTACCAGGCGCCGACCCGCTTGCGCCGCTCCGCCTCGCGCGGATCGCGGGCCACGAAGGCGGCGGGCGGGTGGAGGGTGAAGATCCCCTGCTCGCGGTCGCGCAGGCGGTCGTCGACGAGGGCGTCGTCGGCGGAGAGACCGGCCGTCTCGGCCATGAGCCGCCAGGTCTCGCGGGCGCGCAGGTACGGGGAGCAGACGACGAGGAGGCCGGGGTCACGCTCGGCGAGCCAGCCGCCGAGCGCGGTGGCCTGGGCGACCCCCCGTTCCGAGAGGGGCACGTCCCGGTCGAGTCCCGGCAGCGGCTCGGTGCGGTCCGCCGTCGCGGGGTCGGCGTAGACGGCGTTCGCGGTGCTCTCCCCGTGGCGTACGGCCCACAGTTCGACGAGCGCGCAGGGCGGGGTGAGGGCGGGAACCGACACGAGTACCTCCCGGGGCTGGGGATCGTCCTCGCACAGCTCTACCCCTCCGCGTCCACCCGCACTACGTACTTGCCCCGAACGCCTCCCGCCTCCAGTGCCCGGTGGGCCTCCCCGGTCTCCTCCAGCGGGAAGACCTTGTCCACCTCGGGGTGGAGGGCCCCGGTGGAGACGAGCCGTGCGACCTCGTCGAAGAGGGCGCGTTTCGGGTTCCCGCTGAAGAAGCGGACGCGGCTGCGCCCGTGCACGGCGCTCGCGGCGATGCCGCCGAGCGAGGCGAAGGGGTGGGCGAGGTCGAAGGCGATCGTGACCATGCGGCCCCCGGGAGCCAACAGGCGCCGATAGGATAGGAGTTCGGTGCCGGCCGTGTCGAGTATGACGTCGTACGGGCCGAGATCGCCGGGGGAGACGGCGCGGTGGTCGTAGGCGTGGCTCGCGCCGAGGCTCCGTACGAAGTCCAGGTTCGTGGCGCGGGCGAGGGCCGTCACCTCGGCGCCGAGGGCGGCTCCGAGCTGGACGGCGACGTTGCCGACGCCGCCCGCGGCGCCCCGTACGAGGAGACGTTCGCCGGGCTTCAGCCGGGCCTTGTCGCGCAGCGCGGTCACGGCGGTCGTGCCGACGGGGAGCGCGGCGGCGGTGACGAGGTCGAGCCCGTCGGGGACCTTGCCGAGCCGGGCGGGCGTCGTCTTCACGTACTCCGCCGCGCTGCCGAAACCGGAGGCGCGCCCCACGATGCCCCACACGCGGTCGCCGGGCGCGAAGCCGCTCGCACCGGGACCGAGCGCGGCGACCTCCCCGGCGAAATCGAGCCCGACGCGCTGCGGGAACTTCCGCCCCGTGACGAGCCGCACCCGTCCGGCGCGCCCCGCCAGCTCCCCGCCGTTGACGCTGAATGCCCGTACGCGCACGAGTACTTCACCGGCCTTGGGCTCGGGGCGGGGCACGTCGCCGACGTACAGCACCTCGGGGCCGCCGTACCGGTCGTAGAGCACAGCCTTCATGGTCACGCACACCTTTCCTCGTCGGGCCCCCGCCGGGCCGAGCGTAGGCTGGCAAACGGACGGAACCGTCCACTTGGACCGGAGGTGAGAGACAGTGCCGGCCGATTCCTCTCGGATGCGTCCCGGGACGGCGCGCGAGGCGTTCGCCGCGCCTCCCGCCCCGCCTCTGCGCGCCGATGCCCTCCGCAACCGCGCCCGCCTCCTCGCCGCCGCCCGCGAGGTCTTCGCCGAGCGCGGGCTCGACGCGCCGATGGCGACCGTCGCGCGGCGCGCCGGGGTCGGCGTGGCCACGCTCTACCGGCGGTTCCCGACGCGCGACGACCTCGTACGGGCCGCCTTCGCGGAGCAGATGGACACGTGCGCGCGGGTGCTCGACGAGGCGGTGGCCGATCCCGACCCCTGGCGCGGTTTCCAGCGTCTCGTCGAGACGGTGTGCGCGCTCCAGGCCGAGGAGCGCGGCTTCCCGGAGGCGTTCGTACGGGCGTTCCCGGCCGCCGCCCGCGCGCACACCGACGCGGCGCGCGCGCAGGCCGCTGAGGACTTCGCGCGCCTCGTCGCTCGCGCGCAGGCGGCTGGGGCCCTTCGCCCCGACTTCCACCCGGCCGACTTCTCGATGCTGCTCCTCGCCCACGGCGGCCTCGTCGCCGCCGCCCCGGCCGACCGCGCGTCCTCGCGCCGCCTCGTCGCCTACCTCCTGGAGTCCTTCCGCGCCCGCCCCTCAAGAACAGCCCTCCCCCCACCGGGCACCCTGGACCTCATCGCCTGGCCGCAGCCGAACACCGCTGCTCAGCCCGCCAGTCCGGGCGCGTGAGGCGGGAAGGGGCGCGGCACTTCCCACCGGATGCTCTGCCCCAACAGCCTGTGAAGTCACAGACGCCTGGCTAGAGTTGTGCGGTGCGGTCCGCTGTGCCGGGACCGATGGGGCGGGGCTCGTGACGGGGTGGCGAGTGGTGCGCGAGGGCGACGACGGGGCGCTGAAGAACGAACGGCGCAGGTTCTTCATCGGTTTCGGCAGCGGGCTGTACCGCCACCTGCCGGAGCCGGGCCGTCGCCCGAGTCCTCCCTCGGCCGTTACCGGGTCGGAGTTCGCGCGGGTTGCGGCGGTCCCAGTACTGCTGGATGCGTCGCGCGAAGCCGCGCAACCCAGCACTTCGGGTCGACCCGGAGCCCCACGAGGAGCTGGTCGACGGTGCCGCTCGTGTTCGCGGTCGCGTTCCTGCGGCCGTCGTCAAGGTCCATGGAGAGGGGCAGGGGGCCTTCGGGGATGCGCGCGCGGCGAGTGCGTGCGCCGCGTGCTGTGCGAGGGGCGTTTTGCCGATGCCGTCCATGCCGTCCATGCCGGTCGGGCCGCTTCGGCAGGTCAGGACGAGCACGGGCGGGCCCGCGCCACCATCCACGCCAGCCTCCGCCGGTCTCCGCCGCCGTGACGAGGCGGGTCGGCCCCTCGCGGCTGTCCTCTCCGTATCCGGCGGCGGCGGCGAACTGGTGGGGCCCTCGGGGGCTTGGTGTGTGCTCGCGTCGTACTCGTCCAGGAAACCGATGTCCCGTGCCCGTACCGCCGGCTCGGTCTGTCCGGTCCGGCTGTTGTGCGGCTCGTCGCCCAGCGGGTCATGCCGTGGGTCGGTGCGGACGGGCGGGGGCGTTCCGCGACAGCGTGTCGCTCCTCACCCCGGGAGGGCCATGAGCGCCACCGGCTTCGATGTCGGCGCCCGCGAACCGCCCTCCGGCTCGACCGTCACGCCCATCGCCGTGGCCGTGCGCGGGGAGCCCTTCATGAGGACCGTGCCCGAGGAGTCGGGCAGGAGCCCGGCGGGGCGCATCGTGCCGTCCACGTCGAACCAGAGCTGGTAGACCTTGCCCGCGGGGGGCGTGGGCAGGCCGGCCGCCGCGAAGACCGCGCCGTCGCGGGCGCGCGAGACGACGACCGTGGCACGCCCTCCCGCGTCGACCGGCGCGCTCAGGACCTTGACGTCCGGGGCCGAGAGGACGGCGTCCAGGCGCGCGGCGCGGTCCTGGGCCGCGCGGGCCTCCGTGCGGGCCTCGTCCGCGCGCTGGCCCTGCCACACCGCCGTGCCGCCGAGCGCCGCGGCGAGCGCGACGCAGGCCGCGAGCGTCCAGTGCACGGCGCGCGGGCGGCGGCGGGGCGGCGTGGCACGTACTGCCCGCGGCGGCTCCTGCCGTACGTCAGCGATACGGGCCATGACCGCGTCCTTGAAGCCGGGCGGCGGGCTCACGGAGGCGGCCAGGCCCAGCTTCGAGGCGGTCTCGGTGAACTCGCGCACCTCCTCGGCGCACGCGGCGCAGTGGGCCATGTGCCGCTCGAAGGCGGCCTCCTCGGCCGGTTCGAGGGCGTGGAGCGCGTACGCCCCGGTGAGGAGGTGGCTGTCGGCCGTCGTGCTCATGTGCCCACTCCCAGGCAGTCGCGAAGCCGGATGAGTCCGTCACGCAGACGGGTCTTGACGGTGCCGAGGGGCAGCGCGAGGAGTTCCGCGACCTCGCGGTAGGTGAGGCCGCGGTAGTAGGCGAGGGTCACCGATTCGCGCTGGCGCTCGGTGAGGCTGCCCAGACAGCGCCGCACCTGCTCCTGTTCGAGCCGGGTCTCGACCTGCTCGGAGACCTCGTCGTACGCGGGCGTGTTCTGTTCGAGCAGGCCCGCGCGGCGCTCGCGCGCGGCGGACGCCTCGACGGACCGCACGCGGTCGACGGCGCGGCGGTGCGCGAGCGTGAGCACCCAGTTCGTGACCGAGCCGAGGTCCGGGCGGTAGCGGCCCGCCGTGCGCCACACCTCGACGAGGACCTCCTGCGCGACCTCCTCGGACTGCGCGCGATCGCGCAGCACGCGGCGTACGACGCCGAGCAGCGGCCCCGCGACGGCGTCGTGCACCGCCGAGAAGGCGTCGCGGTCGCCGCGCGCGACCCTGGCCACCAGCTCTTCCAGCGGGGGCGCGGCGGCCGGGTTCCCCACGATGTAGACGGGCTCTTTCACGCGTACCTCGCTCGCTCCCACTGCCTCGGCCCCGGTGCCGGCGCGATGTCGCCCCGGCGGCCCTTGCCCCGTATGCCCCGAACGAGGGGCGAGGCGTCGGCGTTACGGGGGTGATTCGGAGCGGGGGGCGGGGTGGATGGGTGCGGGATTCCGCGGGGCGGGGGAAGGGGGCGGGGGCGGCCTCGTACGGGACGGGCTTCGCCCCGATCGTCCCGGGTCGGTCTCGCCTCCTCCGGAGTGCGCGCATACGAAAAAGGGCGCCCGGTGCGCGTCGCCCTTTCCGCAGGTGGTCCGCCTGCGGTCCGGGCGCGCGCCCCGTACGCCACGGCGCGATCCACCGCCGGAAGTGCCCCTTCCACTGTGGGAAACCCCACGAAACGGACACAAGCGGCTGGCGGACGCGCGTAGTCACATCGTCAGGGGACTCCCCTCGCGGCCCCCTGGCGTATGTTTTTTCGAGTTAACAGTGACGTAGAGTGTTTACGCAAGTCTGATTTCGCGTTCGGGGCCACGGAATCTCGCGTTCCGGGCGAGCGGAGGGGGGAACGGGGGTGGCCGTGGAGGAGTCCGCGCCGCAGCTCAGCGGCTTGCGCGCCAAGGTCGAATACATGATCGAAAAGACGTTTCCGGGCCAGCGGGTCTCGGGCCGTTTCTTCGCCGAGCACGTCCGCCGCAAGGGCGGCGCGCTGTCCCACAGCTACTTCTCCAACATCCTCGCGGGGAAGGTCACGCACCCCTCCGAGGACATCCTCAAGGCGCTCGGGCTCGGCTTCGGGGTCGACTGGCGGTTCTTCAAGGACGAGTCCGAGGTCGTCGAGGACGTGCTCTCGGGGCTGCGCTTCCTCGCCCGGCACCGCACGGGCGAGGTGAGCGGGGTCGCCGCGCGCGGGCCCGTACGGGACGGGCTGCCGCCGGAGCTGCTGGACTTCGCGCTGAGCCTGCTCGCCGAGGAGGACGGGGCGGCGCTGGGCAGCGGGACCGCCGCCGGGACGTCCGCCGAGCCGGAGGGCTGAGCCGTGTCCCTGCGCGCGCTGCGCAAGGAGTGCGAGGAGCGCCTCGCGGGGCTGCCGGTGCCGAGCCCGTTCACGATCGAGGGGCTCGTCGCCGCGATGGAGGCCGCGCGCGGGCGCCGCATCGTGCTGCGCGAACTCCCCGAGCACCTGGCCCGCCCCGGAGGTGCCTGCGGCCTCCGGCTCGCCACGCCCCGCGTGAGCCTCGTCCTGTACCGGCGCCGCCCGACCCCGTACCAGACCCAGCACGTCGTGCTCCACGAGCTGTGTCACGAGTGGTTCGACCACGGCGCCTCGCCGGACGCGGACCAACTCGCCCGCCTGCTCCCGGTCTTCGACTCCGACCTGGTCCGCAGGGTGCTCGGCGAGGGCGGCTCGGTGCAGGCGCGGGCCGGCTACGGGACCCACGACGAGCGCATGGCGGAGCTGGGCGCCTCGCTCATCCCCCGCATGGCCCGCGACGCGGTGAGCGACGACATGGTGGGCCGCCTCACCAGCTCCCTCTCCCGCCCGGTCGCCCACCGCAGACGGGGACTCTTCGGAAGACGGGACCAGGAGGACCGCTGAGGAGCCCGCGGCGGACGCGCGGACGCGGCGGCTCAGGCCGCGTGCGGGGTGAAGGTGACGTGGGAGTCGTTCTCGTCGATGGCGAGGTTCAGGGCCCCGTCCAACGCCCTGGCCAGGCGTCGGAGCAGTGGCAGCGTCGGTACGGTGTCTCCGCCCTCCATGCGGGAGACCTGGGGCTGCGTCATCCCGGCGCGCTCCGCCAGCTCGCTCTGGGACAGTCCGAGCTCGACCCGGCGATCGTGGACCGCCTGCCCGAGGTCTCCGGCCAGCCGCGCGTCGATGTACTCCTGGTCGTGCTCCACCGCCTCGCCCGCGAGTTCCCGCGTCCGCCGCGTTCTCCACGTGTTGTGCTGCATCAGCTCTCCCTGTGCCGCTCGTACCGGTGCCGGGCATGACCGTGCTCGGCCTCGCAGATCTTCTGCGCCTGAAACGCGCGCTCGATCTCCGCCGCTTCGCGCATCCTGGTCTTGCGGAAGACCGTCAGCAGCACGATGCGCTGCTGCGGCGCCAGCCAGTACGGCATGCGCACGGCGTCGCCGTCGAGCACGAAGCGGAGTTCCCGCAGCTTGCCCCCCAGGTGCCGGGAGTAGGGCTCGCCGAGGGTCGTCGGCGCGTCCAGCAGGCGGTCCGTCTTGTCCTCGACCCGACGGTAGAGGCGGAACGGGAGCAGCTCCAGCCAGCCCCGGACCTCGGGCTCGATCTCCCACCGCGCCGTCATGCAATTGACGATATATACCGCGGATTGTATGACGCAAGTCAGTCGGGCCGTCGCCCCGGTCCGGCCGCGTTCGCACCCCGGAACCCCCGTACACCTGTTCGTGGTTTCCGCCTAGGATTTCGGTCCGTGTCCCCCACCCCGCTCGATCTCGCCGGGTACGCCGTCGCGTGCCTCATGACCGCCGTCGCCCTGTGGCGCATGCCCGCCGCTCTGTGGGGGGACGAGGAGGACCGAAGACGGCGGGCCCTGTGGGGGTGTTACGCGGGGTTCGCCGCCGCTCTGTGGACGAAGACGCAGTACGTGCGCGTGCGGCTCAACGACAGTCCCGTGATCGATCTCGCCGTGCTCGTGAAGCACTACACGGCGACCATCGCGATCCTCGCCATCCTCAGCTACATCGTGGCGATCTACGGGCGCTACGAGAGCGACGTCGACGTCCCGCGCCACGTCCGCTTCGCCCGCACCGTCCAACGCGTCGCCGCCCGCGCCGCGTTGGCCACCCTCGTCCTCCTGACCGTCCTCTTCTTCACCGTCGTCGACCGCTCGCACCCCTCGGACCGCTTCGTCGCCGACCACGCGGGCGAGTGGGGCGCGACGCTCTACTACACCGTGTTCTACGTGTACTTGGGCGCCGCCTCCGCCGTGTGCGCGGTGCAGTGGTGGCTCGCCGTGCGCTCCGCCCCGCGCCGCCACCTGCGGATCGGGCTCGGGATGATGGCCGTCGCGATGGTCATCGGCGTCGCGTACACGGTGAGCCGCGGCCTCTTCCTGTGGATCAGCGTCGCCGACCGCCCGAGCGAGAGCTTCGCGCTCTCCTTCGACAAGTGGACCGAGGCCGGGCAGGTCGTGCTCTTCACGCTCTTCGCCGTCGGCGCCTCGATCCCCGCCTTCGCCACCGGGGCCCGGCGGCT
The DNA here is from genome assembly GCF_000213055.1 of Streptomyces sp. Tu6071. NCBI lineage: Bacteria > Bacillati > Actinomycetota > Actinomycetes > Kitasatosporales > Streptomycetaceae > Streptomyces > Streptomyces sp. Tu6071. The sequence goes on from NZ_CM001165.1 coordinate 4,012,265, forward strand.
GCGCCTGTGGCGCGCGCAGGCCGCGCTCCACCCGCTGTGGCGCGACCTCATGACCGCCTTCCCCGAGCAGCCCTTCGCGCCCCCCGCGCCCCTCGCCCGCGAACTCCTGCGCCTCGGCACCCCGGCGGACGTGCGGATCGACCGGTGGGCGGCCGACATCGCGGACGCCGTCGAGCAGTTGAGGCACTGGGCGCCCGAGGGCCCTGCGGCGGGACGCGGGCCCGAGGAGTCCGCGCGCTGGATCAGGGCGGCCCTCGCCGCACACGCGACGGGCGCCCCCGCGGGCCCGGCGGGCCCCGCTCTCGTCCCCCCGCAGGCGGCCGACCAAGACGGCGAGATCGCGTGGCTGCTGCGCGTCTCGGCCGCGTACCGCGACGCCGTGCGGAAGCCCGCGACGCCGCGCCCCGCCCCCGTACCGACCCCGAAAGGCACCCCTTCGTGAGCACCACGACCGCTCAGGACCACCGCCTGGCCCGTACCGTCACCGACGTCTTCCAGCCGCGCAACCTCCTCCTCGGCGGCATGGCGGCGGTCGGGCTCGCGGCGGCCGGCGACTGGACGGGCCTGCTGTGGGGGCTGCTCGGCGCGCTGTGCGCGGGCATCATCCCGGCCGCGTACATCGAGTGGGAACGCGGGCGCGGCACGTGGGGCGACCGGCACGTCGTCGACCGCCGGCAGCGCGCGCCGATCTTCTTCGTCATCCTCGCCTCGATCGGCACCGGTGCCGTGATCATGCTCCTGGGGCACGCCCCGAACGGCATCCTGCGCGCGATGCTCGCGCTGTGGCTCATGACGATCATCCTGCTCACGGTCAACACCGCCTGGAAGATCAGCGTCGACGCCTCCGTGGCCTCGGCGGTCGTCGCCCTCCTCGCCTGCGTCCACTCCCCGTGGTGGCTGTGCGCGTACGCCCTGACGGCGGCCGTGTGCTGGTCGCGCGTGGCGCTCGGCTACCACACGGTGGCCCAGGTCTGCGCGGGCGCGGCGCTGGGCGCGGCGACGGCGGTGGCGTACGTGGGGGCGTGAGGGCGTGGCCTACCGGATGGCGCGCGCGGGAGGCGTGACGTGGCGCTCCTCGTCCACCTGACCTCGGCGGGCCACGCGTCCGGAGGTGTGGGAGGCGGCGGAGGAGGACTGCGGGGGCGTCGGGAAGGGACCGAAACGGCCCGAAAAGACCCCCGTGCGGCAGAAGAGGGAGCGTCGCCGCTCCCTGCCACTCACAAGCTATAGCGCAAGGGGGGTCTTGCCGCAAGGCCCCCCTTTTCGCGCAGAATCTCCCGCTCGGGGCCGGTCGCGGTCCCCGGATGTGCGAACCGAGGGAGATCAGGTAGATGAGCCATGTCGTCATCGCGGGTGCCGGGCCGACCGGACTGATGCTCGCGGCGGAGTTGCGGCTGCACGGTGTCGAGGTGCTGGTGCTCGACAAGGACCCCGTGCCGTACGCCTGGTCGCGGGCGCTCGGGCTGCACGTGCGCAGCATCGAGATCATGGCGCAGCGGGGGCTCCTGGAGAAGTTCCTCGCGCGCGGCAGGACCTTCCGCGTGGGCGGGTTCTTCGCCGCGCTCGGGGACCACTGGCCGGAGGGGCTCGACTCGGCGCACGCGTACGTGCTGGGCATCCCGCAGACCGTGACCGAGGAACTGCTCACCGCGCACGCCACGGGACTCGGCGCGCGGATCGTGCGCGGCGCCGAGGTGACCGGCTTCACGCAGGACGCGGAGGGCGTCGACGTGCGGCTCGCGGACGGCAGCGCGCACCGCGCCTCGTGGCTCGTGGGGTGCGACGGGGGGCGCAGCACGGTCCGCTCGCTGCTCGGCGTCGGCTTCCCCGGCGAGCCCACGCGCAACGAGACGCTGCTCGCGGAGGCGGAGGTGACCGCGCCCGCCGACGAGGTCACGGCGGTGGTCGCGCGGGTGCGCGAGACGCAGAAGCGGTTCGGGCTCGGGCCGATGGGCGAAGGGTACTGGCGGATCGTCACGCCCGCGCGGGGGGTCGCCGGGCCCGAGGCGCCCGCGCCCTCGCTCGACGAGCTGCGGGAGTCCCTGCGGGCCGTCGCCGGGACGGATTTCGGGGTACGCGCGCCGCGCCGCCTGACCCGCTTCGGCGACGCGACCCGGCTCGCCGAGCGGTACCGCGTGGGCCGCGTCCTCCTCGCGGGCGACGCCGCGCACATCCACCCGCCGACCGGCGGCCAGGGCCTCAACCTCGGTGTCCAGGACGCCTTCAACCTCGGCTGGAAGCTCGCGGCGGAGATCACCGGCCGGGCGCCGGAAGGGCTGCTCGACACGTACGAGAGCGAGCGGCGGCCCGTCGCGGCCGAGGTGCTCGACAACACGCGCGCGCAGATGGAGCTGCTGTCGACGACGCCGGGGGCGCGGGCGGTGCGGCGGCTGCTCGGCGAGCTGGTCGTCTCGTACGACGCCGTCAACCAGCACCTGATCGAGAAGCTGACGGCGATCGGCGTGCGGTACGACGTGGGCGGTGGTGAACACCCCCTGCTGGGGCGGAGGTTGCGGGATCTCGCCGACGGGCGCGTGTACGCGGCCATGCACGGGGGGCGCGGGGTCCTCGTGGAGGGCGGGCCCGCGCGGTTCTCCGCGGCCGGGTGGGAGGACCGGGTCGCGCACGTCGTGGGGGCGGCGGGCGGCGAGGACGAGGGTCCGGCCGGCGAGGTGCTCCGGGGTGGCGGGGCGGTGCTCGCGCGGCCGGACGGGCATGTCGTGTGGGTGACGACGGGGGAGGACGAGGGCCTGCGGGAGGCTCTGGAGCGGTGGTTCGGGGCGGAGGGGGAGACGGTGGGGGAGCGGTAGGCGGCAGGGAGCGGTAAGCGGCGGGGGAGCGCCAGAGGGGTCCGCCGAGGCCGTCAGGTCGTCCGGGGCCGTCCGTGCCGTCCGTGCCGTCCGCGTCGTCCCGGGCCGCCCCCGCCGTCCCGGGCCGTCAGGGGCGGATGAGGGCCTTGAGGACGCGGCGGTCGGCCATCGCGCGGTAGGCGCCGGGGGTCTCGTCCAGGGGGAAGGTCCGGTCGAAGACGCGGCCGGGGGCGATCGTGCCGTCCAGGACGTCGGGGAGCAGTTCCTCGATGTAGGCACGGGCGGGGCTCGCCCCGCCGGTCAGGGTGAGGTTCCGCATGAAGACGGCCGGGCCGATCGGGCCCTGCTCGTACTGCGGGACGCCGAGGCGGCTGACGGTCCCGCCGTCCAGGACCGCGCCGAGCGCGGTGTCGAGCGCCGCCCGGGTGCCGACCGCCTCGATCACCTTGTCCGCGCCCCCGGTCAGCTCCCGGACACGGGCGATCCCCTCCTCGCCGCGCTCGGCGACGACGTCGGTGGCGCCGAAGTCGCGGCCGAGCGCCGTGCGCGCCTCGTGGCGGCCCGCGAGCACGATCCGCTCCGCGCCGAGCCGCGCGGCGGCGAGCACCGCGCACAGCCCCACCGCCCCGTCGCCGACGACGAGCACCGTGTCCCCGCGCCCCACCCGCGCGGTGACGGCCCCGTGGTGGCCGGTGGTCATGACGTCCGAGAGGGCGAGGAGCGAGGGGAGGAGCGCGGAGTCGGCGGCCACGGGCAGCTTCACCAGTGTGCCGTCCGCGTACGGGACGCGCACGGCCTCGCCCTGGCCGCCGTCCACGCCGTCGAGCCCGTACCTGCCGCCGTGGCGGCACGAGATGTGCAGGCCCTTCGCGCAGTAGTCGCACGTGTTGTCGCTGTACGTGAACGGGGCGACGACCAGGTCCCCCGGGCCGAGCCCGCGCACGTCGGCGCCGGTCTCCTCGACGACGCCGAGGAACTCGTGGCCCATGGGGCGCCCCGTGTCGGTGGCGGGCATCGACGCGTACGGCCACAGGTCGCTGCCGCACACGCACGCGGCGAGCGTGCGCACGACGGCGTCGGTGGGGTGGACGGGCTTGGGGTCGGGCCGGTCCTCGACGCGGACGTCTCCGGCTCCGTACATGACAGTGGCGCGCATGAGGGGTCTCCCAGGGATGGTGGTGGTCAGCGTTCGAGCATCCGGGCCTGCGCCTCGGTGTGGGTGTCCCCGGCGGCGGGCGGCAGGCTGCCGAGCCGGTCGAGCTGCGCGGCGCTCAGGGTGAGCGCGTCCGCCGCCGTGTTCTCCTCGACGCGGCGCACGCGCTTGGTGCCGGGGATGGGGGCGATGTCGTCGCCCTGGGCGAGGAGCCAGGCGAGCGCGACCTGCGAGGGCGTCGCCCCGGCCTCGGCGGCGACGGCCGCGACCTCGTCGGCGAGCGCCAGGTTGTGCGCGAAGTTCTCCTCGGAGAAACGGGGGTTGTCGCGCCGGAAGTCGTTCTCGTCGAACTGCTCCGTGGAGCGCACGGCGCCGGTGAGGAAACCGCGGCCGAGCGGCGAGAAGGGGACGAGCCCGATGCGCAGCTCGCGCAGGACCGGCAGTACGCGCTCCTCGATGCCGCGCGTCCACAGGGAGTACTCGGACTGCACCGCGCTGACCGGTTGCACGGCGTGCGCGCGGCGGATCGTGTCGGGGCCCGCCTCCGAGAGCCCGAAGGCCCGCACCTTGCCCTCGGCGATCAGCTCCCCGACCGCCCCCGCCGTCTCCTCGACGGGCACGGCGGGGTCCACCCGGTGCTGGTAGTACAGGTCGATGTGGTCGGTCCCGAGCCGCCTCAGGGAGCCCTCGACGGCGGTACGGATGTTGGCCGCGGTGGAGTCCTGGTGCCACGGGCCGCCCCCCGCGTGGGAGACGAGCCCGAACTTCGTGGCCAGGACCACCTTCTCGCGGTGCCCCTTCAGGGCCCGCCCGAGCAGTTCCTCGTTGGTGTACGGGCCGTAGATCTCGGCCGTGTCGATGAGCGTGACGCCCAGGTCGAGGGCCCGGTGCACGGCCCTGATCGACCCGGCGTCGTCGGTGCCGGAGCCCGTGTACCCGTGGGACATGCCCATCGCGCCCAGGCCGATCCGGGAAACCTTCAGGTCACGCAGCTTGATGTACCGCATCGCGTTCTCGCCTCTCCGGTGGGTGATACCGCCGCGCACCGTCCGTTCATGGTGCTGTCCCCCAGCCTCGCCCGCATGTCGCGGGGGTGGCAGGGCGGGCTCTTCGGGGGTAACGACAGGGCCCCCCACTTCCGTGCGGACCGGCCCCGCGCCGCGCGAGACTGGGGGTATGGCAACCGAGAGCGCGCACAGCGAGGGCGCGGAGCTGGGCCGCTACCTGCGCGCCCGCCGCACCCAGACCAGCCCCGCCCACGTCGGCCTCACGGTCGGCGCGGGACTGCGCCGTACCCCGGGGCTGCGCCGGGAGGAGCTGGCGACCCTCGCGGGCATCAGCATCGACTACTACGTACGGCTGGAACGCGGCAAGGAGACCCGCCCGAGCCCCGCCGTGCTCGACTCCCTCGCGCGCGCCCTGCGCATGGACGAGCGCGAGCACCAGCACCTGCGCGAACTCGCCGCCCGCGCCGCGCGCTACGCCCCCGAGCCGCCGCCCGCGCCGAGCCGCACCGTGCACCCGCACCTGAAGCTGCTGCTCGCCTCGCTGCGCCCGCACCCGGCGTACGTCATCAGCCGCAGCATGGACCTGCTCGCCTGGAACCCCGGAGGGCTCGCCCTGTACGCGGGGCTGGACGACTGGCCCGCCAAGCACCGCAACCTCGCCCGCTACCTCTTCCTGCACCCGGCGGCCCGCGAACTGTTCACCGACTGGGAGCGGCAGGTCACGGGCTGCGCCGCGCGGCTGCGGGCCGTCGCCGGGACCGCGCCCGACGCCCCCGACCTCACCCAGCTCGTGGGCGAACTCCTCATGAAGAGCCCCGACTTCGCACGGCTGTGGGAGCGCTACGAGGTGGCGGGGCGCAAACCGGCCCACAAGACCTTCCAGCACCCCCGGGTCGGCACCGTCACGCTCACCTCGCAGTCGCTCCAGATCGAGGGCACCCCCGGCCAGCGCATCGGCGTCTACACGGCCGAGCCCGGGAGCCCCGACCACGACGCGCTGCTCCTCCTCGACAACACGGAGCCCCGGCCGGGGACCGCGCGGACGGAGGAGGCGGGACGGCGCTTCTAGGCGCCGTCCGGCGGCGCCCTTCCGGAGCCGGGCGCGGGGTGGTGGGATCGACCACATGAACACGTCTGCCTCGGCGAGCCCCGCCCCGTCCGCCGTCTACGACCGCATCGGTGTCGGCTACCGGCGGGTGCGCCGCCCCGATCCCCGGCTCGCCGCGCTGATCGGCGAGGGCCTCGGCGGGGCCCGTACGGTCGTCAACGTCGGCGCGGGCACCGGCTCCTACGAGCCGGCCGATGCCGAGGTCGTCGCCGTCGACCCCTCGCAGGTCATGCTCGACCAGCACCCGGGGGCGCGGAAGGTGCTGGCCGGTGCGGAGGCGCTGCCCTTCGGGGACGGCGCGTTCGACGCGGCCATGGCGGTGATGACCGTGCACCACTGGCCCGGCCTGCGGCAGGGGCTCGCCGAGTTGCGGCGCGTGGCGCGCAGGCAGCTCGTCTTCACGTGGGACCCGGTCCACCGGCCCGAACTGTGGGTCGTCGGCGAGTACTTCCCGGAGATCCGCGCGATGGAGCGGGCGCGGTTCACGCCCGTGTCCGAGGTGGCCGAGTCCATGGGGGCGCACACCGTCGTGCCGTTCCCCATCCCGCACGACTTCACGGACGGCTTTCAGACGGCGTACTGGCGGCGGCCCGAGATGTTCCTCGATCCCGTGGTGAGGGCGGCGAGTTCGACGTTCGCGCAGCTTCCCGGCTCCGTCGTCGGGCCCGCCGTCGCGCGGCTGCGCGCCGACCTGGAGTCGGGGGAGTGGCACCGCCGCCATGCCGAGCTGCTGACGCGCGATGCCGTGGACTACGGGTACCGGCTGCTCGTCGCGGGGGAGTGAACGGGGGAGTGAGCGGGGCGCTCAGGGGGACCCGTACCGCGCGAGGCAGTGCCAGATCTTCTTGAGGTCCTGGGGGTGGGCCCGTCCGGCCCGTACCGCGTCGCCGATCACCCTCGGATCGAGCCGACCGTCCTCGGCCACCTCCAGGGCCAGCGCCACGATCTCAGGGCCCCTGAACTCCGGGTACACGCGCAGGAGTTCCGCCTCGATCGTGAAGCCGGGGTGCCACTCCACCGCGCACGGCAGCCGCCGCGCCGCCGCCTCCACGGGCGTGCCCCGGTAGGCGGCGTCCAGGACGACGGCCTCGACGTCGTCCGCGAGGCGGACGCCGCCGTGGACGTGGGTCTCGACGTACGCGTCCAGCGGGTCCCGGCCCCCGGCGCGGCACAGGCCGAGCAGTGCGCAGCGCTCCCGCACCCCGAAGTCCTCGGGCTCGGCCGCGCTGTCCGGGTAGCAGAGGGTGGCCCGGCGCAGGGCCTCGGGACGCAGCCGGAAGTACGAGGACCCGAAGCGCGGCGCGGCGCCGACCGGGCCGCGCGTGCCGTCGTCGAGCGCGCCGTACACGGGGCGCGCGGAGGGGGGCGCGGAGTCGTAGGCGCCGCCGAAGATGCGGCTCTCCCAGCGGTGGCGGTCGCCGCCCGGGTACGCGGTGAGACCGCCGTTGCTCGTGCCCGTCACGTACTGCGAGTAGTACGAGCCGTCGGCGGCCAGGCGCTCCAGGACGGGGGTGCCGTCGCGGGTGAGGCGGTCGGGGTGGAACTGGAGCGTGACGCGTACGTGCGCGGGGAGCGCGGGGCCCGTGGCGAGGGTGGCGACGTGGGCGAGCGCGGTACGGGCGTGGGCGGCGAGCGGCGCGGCCGCGGGGGGCGGGGAGGCGCGGTTCACCGGGGCTCCCGGGCCGGGGCCCGGCCGGTCAGGGGCGCGAGGACGGCCGCCGAGAGGGCCGCGCCGACCGCGTACCAGAGGAGGTCGGGGGCGTTGAAGGTGCTGCCGATCGCGTAGCGGGCGAGGGTGTGGCGGGCGGACAGCCCGGCCACGTACGGCCACAGCTGCACCAGCTCGACCGCCCAGCTCAGCGCCAGGGCGACGACGGCGGCGCGGCGGGCCGCGAGGGCGGGGACGAGCAGGAGGCACAGGCAGGCGAGGAGGACGGTGTAGAGAGCGTCCCCCGCGTACTTCGCGAAGTCCGTGGCGGGCCACAGCGCCCGTACGGAGAGGGCGAGGGCGATGGTGGCGAGCGCGGCCGGGGCCGCGAGGAGTCGCGTGCGGGCCCCGCCCCGTAGCGGAACGGCCGCCGTGCCGCGCGCCGTCGGGCCCGCCGCGTCCCGTACCGCCGCCGAGTCCCGTTCTCCCGGGCGCGCCGGGGCCCGTACCGCCGTGACGCCCCGCTCCGGCGCCGCCCCGTCCCCCGCGCTGACCGGCTCTTCCACCACCGTCGCGAACTCCTGTCCCCCACAACCGAATTGTCCTGACACCCTATCCGCCTCCGCCGCTCACCCGCCGTTCACCCGGGCGCCCGCTGCCGTCCTTAGCGTCCTCGGCGCGACGGTCCTCACCGGCCGGAGCCCGCACCGTCCGCGCGCGGCCCCCTCGGCCCGCGCGGTCCACCACGAGCACCGGGGAGCAGACCCGTGGACAGCAACACCCGCAAGCCCCGCCGCCTCGGCACCACCCTCGCGGCCGTCGCGGCCACGGCGGTCGTCACGATGGTGGTCAGCCCCACCCTCGGCGCCTCGGCGCAGGCACCGCAGGGCGCGAAGTCCCCGCAGGCCACCGCGAAGAAGGCGCCCGAGGCCAAGAACGTCATCTTCATCAACGGCGACGGCATGGGCCCGGCCGCCCGCGAGGCCGCCCGGCTCTACCTCGCCGGTCTCGACGGCGAGCTGACCATGGACAAGCTCCCCGTCGCCGGGCAGCTCACCACGAGCCCGCACGACCCGAAGGCCGTCGTCACCGACTCGGCCGCCGCAGCCTCCGCGTGGGCGACCGGCGAGAAGACCTACAACGGCGCGATCAGCGTCGACGTCGACGGCAACAAGCTCGCCACACTCGGCCAGCAGGCGAAGGCCGCCGGGAAGCGGACCGGCCTCGTCACGACCGCGCAGGTCACCGACGCCTCCCCGGCCGCGTTCTTCTCCAACACCGCCGACCGGGGCCAGCAGGACGAGATCGCCCGCCAGTACCTCGACGTCTCCGAGCCCGACGTGATCCTCGGCGGCGGCGAGGACTGGTGGCTGCCGAAGGGCACCGCCGGAGCCTTCCCCGACAAGCCCGCCGAGGACCCGAGCGAGGCGAGCAAGGGCACGAAGGGCAACCTCGTCGCGAAGGCGAGGAAGAAGGGGTACGAGTACGTCTCCTCCGCCAAGCAGCTCGGCAAGGCGAAGGCGAAGGACGGCAAGCTGCTCGGCCTCTTCGCCAACGAGGAGATGTTCCAGCAGAAGCCCGAGGGCCAGGGCGACGTCTACAAGCCGGTCGTCGACCTCGCGACGATGACGACGAAGGCGCTCGGCACACTCGACGGCAAGGGGAAGAACAAGAACAGGAACGGCTTCTTCCTCATGGTCGAGGAGGAGGGCGTCGACGAGTTCGCGCACGCCAACAACGCCGAGAAGACCCTGGAGTCGATGCGGCAGCTGGAGCGCACGGTGGCGGTCGCGCGGCAGTACGTGGCCACGCACCCCGACACCCTCCTCGTCGTGACCGCCGACCACGAGACGGGCGGCCTCGCGGTCGAGGAGAACGACCCGGCGGACGAGACGGGCTCGGGCCAGTCCACCGAGGACGGCCCCTTCCCGATCCGCGACTCGGACAAGTCCTTCACGATCGACTGGACGACGGGCCAGCACACCTCCGTCGCCGTCCCGGTCACGGCCGAAGGCCCCACCGCCGACCGCTTCAACGGCAAGCACGCGAACACGTACGTGCACACGGTGCTGAGCGACATCCTGACGCGGCGCTGAGGCGGGGGGCTGAGGCGGCGCTGAGACGGGGGGGCGGGCACGACCCGGGCACGTCGGGTGCGGCGGCGCGGGACGGGCACGGCGGTACGGGCGGGGCGGGCGTTCGCTGAGGGGAGCCCCGTACCGCCGTGGGGCACCGCCCCGCCCGGCCGTCCGCCCGCCTCCTGTCGGTGGGCCCCGGTACGGTCGCCGTCATGACGACGCACACGGGACCTGTCGGCCGGCTCATGAAGTTCACCGCGCGACCGGGGCGGGGCGCGGACCTCGCGGGGCTGCTGCTCCGCGTCGCGGACGCGCTCGACGGCTTCCCGGGCTGCCTGCTCTACGCGATCGGCCGGGACGAGCGGAGCCCGGACGTCGTGCACGTGACGGAGCTGTGGCGCGCGGCGGCCGACGCGGACGCCGCGCTCGCCTCGTCCGCCGAGGCGACGGGCTCCCCGGCGCCGTCCGAGGTCCTGGCCCTGGTGGCGGGCCCCCCGGAGCGGACGGACCTCGCGGTACTGGGCGGCCTGCTGCCGGGGACGGGGACGGGGCCGCGTACGGAGGGCTGAGCGGGCTTCCGCAACCCCCGTCCGGCCCGCCCCACCCGGCCCCCACCCGGCCCTCGCCCGGCCCGTGAGCCCCCTCAGCCCCCAGGTCAGTCCCCCCGCCCCTTCGGCCACACCCCCGGCGGCCACGGCAGGAAGCCACTCGTCCGCGCCGCGTACCGCTCCCAGCCCTCGCGCTCCGCCATGCCCCGCTCCGTGAGCCGCTTGCCGCTGCCGAAGACGAGCAGGTACGTCATGAGCAGGGGTGAGACGAGGGTCGCCGCGGCGGGTCCCCAGGCGGCGGCCGGGGCTCCGGCGGCCGGGAGGGTGAGCAGCCACAGGCCCCACCACACCGCGAAGTCGCCGAAGTAGTTGGGGTGCCGGGTCCAGCGCCACAGGCCGACGTCGATGAGCTTGCCCTTGTGGGCCGGGTCGGACTTGAAGCGGGCCATCTGCGCGTCGCCGACCGCCTCGAAGAACAGGCCGAGCGCCCACAGGGCCACGCCGGCCCACGTGACCCACCACGTCCCGTACGGCAGGAGCACCGCGGCCTGCACCGGGACGGAGACGAGCCACACGAGAGCGGCCTGCGGGAGCGTGACGACGCGGAGCGCGTAGCGCGGGCGCGGGGTGCCCTCCGGGGCCTTGGAGAGCATCCGGTCGTAGCGCGGGTCCTCGCCCTTGCCCCGGCCCCGGCGGGCGATGTGGACGCCCAGGCGCAGCCCCCACACCACGGTGAGGGCGGCGGCGAGGCCCGCCCGTACGGGGTCGCCGAGCCCCCGCGAGCCGTCCGTGCCCTGCGAGCCGTACGCGAAGAGCCACGAGACCACGGCGAGGAAGGCGAAGGCGAAGCCCCAGGCGCTGTCCACGTACCGGTAGATCCCGCGCCGCCGCGAGAGCAGCCACGTGGCCCCGAGGACGAGCGCGGAGGCTCCGGCGGCGGGCGCGAGACCGAGCGCGAAGGCGCCCCAGGGGAAGTTCACGCCGTGCCCCGGGCCCGTGCGTCCTTCGTGAACTGGTACTGCCGCACGTCCAGGTAGCCGGACCTGAACCCCGCCTCGGAGTAGGCGAGGTAGAAGGTCCACAGCCGGCGGAAGACCGCGTCGAAGCCGAGCGCGTCGACCTCGTCCGCGCGCGCGGTGAAGCGCTCGCGCCACAGCCGCAACGTTTCCGCGTAGTGCGCGCCGAAGGAGTCGGCGCGGGTCGTGCGCAGCGCGGTGCGGCCCGCGGTGACGGCCTCGATCGACTCGGCGGAGGGGATGAGGCCGCCGGGGAAGACGTACTTGCCTATCCAGGTGTGGGTGTCGCGGCTCGCGCGCATCCGGTCGTCGGGCATCGTGATCGCCTGGAGCGCGGCCCGCCCGCCGGGGCGCAGGCGCGCGTCGATCGTCTCGAAGTAGACGGGCAGGAACTCGTGCCCCACCGCCTCGATCATCTCGACGCTGACGACGGCGTCGTAACTCCCCTCCGCCTCGCGGTAGTCGCACAGCTCGACGCGCACGCGGTCGGCGAGCCCGGCCGCGGCGACGCGCTCCAGGGCGAGGGCGCGCTGCTCGGCGGAGAGGGTGAGCGAGGTGACGTGAGCGCCGCGCGCGGCGGCCCGCAGCGCCAGCTCGCCCCACCCGGTGCCGATCTCCAGCAGTCGTGTGCCGGAGCGGACTTCGGCGAGGTCGAGGAGCCGGTCGATCTTGTGGCGCTGGGCTCCCGCGAGGTTCTCCCAGCGGGCCGGGAGGGCGCGGAAGACGGCGGAGGAGTAGGTGAGGGTGTCGTCGAGGAAGATGCCGAAGAGGTCGTTGGAGAGGTCGTAGTGCGCGCCGATGTTGTCGCGCGCGTTCTTCGGCGTGCCCCGGTGGGCCTCGGGGCGGCGCGGGGCCCACAGGCCGCGCAGGCGCTGGAGCGGCCGGGGGATCAGCTCGGCCGCGTTCCCGGCGAGTACGGTCAGCGCGGCGACCGGGTCGGGGGCGTCCCACTCGCCCGCCATGTACGACTCGCCGAAGCCCATGAGGCCGAAGCGTCCGATGCGCGCGTGGAAGGCGTCGGCGTCGCGGATGTCGAGGAGCGGGCCGCCGAGGCCGAGCCTGCTGCCGTCCGGGAAACGGACGAGCAGCGGGAGCCGACGCAGCGCGTGGCGCACGATGCGGCGCGTGATCGCGGTGCGCGCCGCCGAACTCGCGGGCACCGAGGCGATGTCGGGCCAGCGCCCGGGGTCGATCGTGAGCGGCGCGACGGCGTTCGCGCGCGCGGGGGTCGTGGCCGGGGTCCTGGTGGTCGGGGCGGTCACCGCATTCCCTCCTGGAGCGGGTGGCGCGGTCGCCGTACGACGGGCAGACCGCGCAGGTAGAGACGGATGCCGTGGGCGCGGATCGCGGCCGACACGACGAGGGTCGAGAGCGGGTGCCGCAGCGAGGCGCGCAGCACGGTCGCGGGACGGGCGGGGACGCGGTGCCCGCGCACGGTCGCGGTGAAGGGGCGGGCGCCCTCGCGCTCCAGGTGCACGGCGAGCGAGAGCCGCGCGCCGGGCTCGGGGAGCCGCATGCGGTAGGAGCCGTCGACGGGGAAGAACGGCGAGACGTAGAACTCCTTCGGGACGCTGAACTCGTCCTCGCCGCCGCTCATCTGCTCGGGGCCGAGCAGGTAGGCGTGCCGTTCCCCGTACGTGTTGTGCACCTCCGCGACGACGCACACGAGCGCGCCCTCCGGGTCGTGGCACCACCACAGGCTGAGCGGATTGAACACGTACCCGAGGACGCGGGCGTTCGCGAGGAGCCGCACCGGGCCGCCGCGCAGGTCGATGCCGTGCGCGGCGAGGAAGCGGTCGAGCCCGGCGCGGAGCGTGGGCGCGGTGCCGCCGAAGTGGTCGCGCGGGTCGAAGCGGGCCAAGGGGCCCAGCGGGCGCGGGAGCCGGGGCGGGCGGTCGGCGTCCACGTACCACAGGTAGGTGCGGTGGCGGACGCGCTGCCGGACCGGGCGGTTGCGGAGGTGGAAGACCTCGCAGGGGTAAAGAGCCGCCTGGGCAGGGGAGTTCGCGGACCGGGACGACGATGCCCCGGTCCGTGCGCGGGTGTTCCTGGTCCGTGCCGTCACCAGCGGCCTCCCAGCGACGCGGCGGCGCGGGCGCCCGCGAGCGCGCCGTCCTCGTGGAAGCCCCAGCCGAAGTAGGCGCCCGCGAAGGCGGTGCGGCCCTGGTTGAGCGCGGGCAGGAGCCGCTGCGCGGTCACCGACTCCGGGGTGTAGACGGGGTGTTCGTACACCATGCGGGCGAGCACCGAGCCGGGGTCGACGCGGTCCTCGCCGTTCAGCGTCACGACGTAGCGGTCCGGCGTCCTGAGCCCTTGCAGCCGGTTCATGTCGTACGAGATCCGCACGTGGTCGGCGGGCGCCGCGCAGTCGGGCAGGAGGTAGTTCCAGGAGGCGCGGGCGCGTGGGGCGCGGGGGAGGACGGAGGTGTCGGTGTGCAGGAGCGTCGGGTTGCGCGAGTAGCGGAAGGCGCCGAGCGCGGCGCTCTCGGCCTCGCTCGGGTCGGCGAGGAGGGCGAGCGCCTGGTCGGGGTGGGTCGCGATGACGACGGACTCGTACGTCCGGGTCGTGCCCCCGCCGTCCGTGACGTCCACGCCGTCCGCGTGCCGCCGCACCGCGCGCACGGGCGTGCCGGTACGGACGCGGTGCAGGCGCTTGGCGAGGAGTTCCACGTACGTGCGCGAACCGCCGGACACCGTGCGCCAGGCGGGCGAGCCCGTCACCGAGAGCAGGCCGTGGTGGTCGAGGAAGCGGAAGAGGTAGCGCGCCGGGTAGCGCAGCGCCGTGTGCGCGTCGCAGGACCAGACGGCGGCGACGAGCGGGGTCATGAAGTGCGTGACGAAGTAGCGCGAGAAGCGGTGCGCGGTGAGGAAGCGGGAGAGCGTCTCGGGCGCCGCCTCGTCGGGCTCGGGCGTGGCGAGCGTCGCGCGCGCGGCGCGGTGGAAGCGGGGGACCTCGCGCAGCAGCCGCCGGTACGGGGCGCTGAGCACGTTGCGCGGGGAGGCGAGCAGCCCGCCGGGGCCGCGCGCGCCCGCGTATTCGAGGCCGCAGCCCTCGCAGCGCACCGACATGCTCATCTCCGACTCGCGTGTCTCGACGCCGAGTTCCTCGAAGAGGCGCAGGAGCGTCGGGTACGTGCGCCGGTTGTGGACGATGAAACCCGAGTCGACGTGCACGGGCAAGCCGCGGCTGTCGAGCACTTCGTGCGTGTGCGCGTGCCCGCCGAGCCGTTCGTCCGCCTCGTAGAGATCGACCGGCCGCGAGCCGGTGAGGACGTGCGCGGCGGTGAGCCCCGCGACACCCGCGCCGATGACGGCCGTGTGCGGGGCCGCGCCCGGCTGGGCCGGGTCGCCGTGGTCGTGCGTGCGCATCTCTGGTTCCTCCCGCCGTGCCTGTCATGGCAACTGTCGTGGGGGATACGGAGCCGCGCGGGTCGGGGATGGGTCCCAGATGCCCACTTCTTCCTCTCTCCCCCCAGAATTCCCACGAACGGGTGAACCGGCAACTCGGCACCCATCCGGAGGGGCGGGTGGCTCCGGATGCCTCATGTGACCCGAGAAACCGCACGGCGCCGAGCGCCCCGCCCCCTCGCCCGCTGGGCGGCCGGCGGGTTCGCCGGCCTGCTCGCGGGCTACGCGGCCCTCGCGGCCGGACAGCTCGTGGCCGGTCTCGGACGGGCCGAGGCGGGCCCGATCGCCGTCGTCGGGGGCGCGGCCGTCGACCTCGTGCCGACCCCGCTCAAGACGTGGGCGATCCGCGAGTTCGGCAGCAACGACAAGCGCGTGCTCGAACTCGGCATCCTCGCCGTCCTCGCCCTTCTCGCCCTCGCGCTCGGCGCGCTCGCCACCCGGTGGCGGCTGAGCGGTGCGACCGGGGTCCTCGCGATCGGCGTCGTCGGCGCCGTCGCGGCCCTGAGCCGCCCCGACAGCGCGGGCATCACGGACACGCTGCCCTCTCTGGTGGGAGCGGCAGCGGGTGCGGTCCTGCTGTACCTGCTGGTGGGACCGGTGTACGCCGGTGCGTACCTGCCGCCGTGGGTGTGGCCCGGATCGCTCGGGCGGTGGCGCATTCGGGGCGCCACCGCGCCCGACGGCCCCCGGGGGACCGAGGGGAACCCTGGGGGCCGTTTGAACGAGGAGCCGGAGGAGGCGGAGGAGCCCGCGAGGCTCCGGGAGCCCGCGGGACGTGCGGGACGCGCCGAGAGGCGTGGACAGGCCGGGGAGCCCGCGCGGTTCGCGGGTGAAGGCGGTGCGGGGTCCGCCCGGCTCGTGGGTGAGCGCGGTGCGCGCCCCGCGGGGGACGGTGCCACCGAGCCCGCGGAGTTCGTGGGCGAGGGCGGTACGGGGCCCGGCGGCGAAGCCGGGGCAACGGCATCGGCCACCCCCTCCGTGCCGTGGGACCGCCGCCGTTTCGTCCTGGCCGCCGCCGCGACCGCCGTCGGGGCGACCGGGGCAGGGGCGGCCGGACGGGCGCTCGCGGGCGGGGACATCGCGAACGCGGTGGCCTCGCGGGACGCGATCACGCTCCCGCGCCCGGCCTCGCCGGCCCGCGCCGTACCGGCCGGAGCGCGGCTCCACGTCCCCGGCCTCTCGCCCTTCACGACCCCGAACAAGGACTTCTACCGCGTCGACACCGCCCTCGTGGTGCCGCACGTCGACGCGGGCTCGTGGCGGCTCCGCATCCACGGCGAGGGCGTGCGCGAGGACGTCGAGCTGAGCTTCGCCGCTCTCCTGCGGCGCGAGGCGGTCGAGCGCGACATCACCCTGACGTGCGTGTCGAACGAGGTCGGCGGCCCGTACGTGGGCAACGCGCGCTGGCTCGGCGTCCCGCTCGCGCCACTGCTCCGGGAGGCGGGCGTACGGCCCCCCTCGCGCGGCGGGAAGGCCGATCAGCTCGTGGCCCGCTCGGTCGACGGCATGACGCTCGGGACGCCCGTCGAGGACGTCATGGACGGGCGCGACGCGCTCCTCGCCTTCGGCATGAACGGCGAACCGCTCCCGTTCACGCACGGTTTCCCGGTGCGGATGGTCGTGCCGGGGCTGTACGGGTACGTGTCGGCGTGCAAGTGGATCGAGAGCATCGAGCTGACGACCTTCGACGCGTACGACCCGTACTGGGTGAAGCGGGACTGGGCCCGCCAGGCACCGATCAAGACGTCCGCGCGCATCGACACCCCGAAGCCGCTCGCGCGCCCGGACTCGGGCACGGTGACGATCGCCGGCGTCGCGTGGGCGCAGCACCGTGGCGTCGAGAAGGT
The DNA here is from genome assembly GCF_000213055.1 of Streptomyces sp. Tu6071. Lineage (NCBI taxonomy): Bacteria > Bacillati > Actinomycetota > Actinomycetes > Kitasatosporales > Streptomycetaceae > Streptomyces > Streptomyces sp. Tu6071. Next base: position 4,028,888 of record NZ_CM001165.1, read on the forward strand.
CGAGGTCCGGGTCGACGACGGGCGCTGGCGCCCCGCGGACCTCGCGGCGCAGGACACCCGTGACACGTGGCGGCAGTGGTCCATCCCCTGGCGGGCGACCCCCGGCACGCACACCCTGACCGTCCGCGCGACGGACGGCGAGGGCCACCGCCAGACGGCGAAGCGGGCCGGGACGGTGCCGGACGGGTCCAGCGGCTGGCACTCGGTGGTGGTCACCGTGGACTGACGGCCGCCACGTACGGCGGCGGCAGCCGATGCCGTCGTACGTGGGCAAGTGACGCGTACATGCCAGACCTGGGGACCCGATCCCCGGTGACCCGCGCTTTCACGAACGCGCGATCCCTGTTCCCTCACTCACTCCTTCACGCACCCCCTCACCTGGAGAACACCATGAACACCGCCCTCCGTCGCACCGCCCTCGCGCTCGCCGTCGCCGTCCTCCCGGTGGCGCTCACCGCCTGCTCGGGCGACAGCGACAACAACGCCTCGGACAGCTCCTCGAAGGCGTCCTCGGCGTCCAAGGAAGCGTCGGACGAGGCGAGTTCGCCGGCGGCCGGGCAGGACCAGTCGATGGACGCCGCGGGTCCCTTCGGCGCGGGCTGTGCGGGCGTGCCGAAGAGCGGCGCCGGTTCGTTCGACGGCATGGCGCAGGACCCGGTGGCGACGGCCGCCTCGAACAACCCGGCGCTCTCGACGCTCGTCACGGCGGTCAAGAAGGCCGGACTCGTCGACACGCTCAACAACGCCAAGGACATCACGGTGTTCGCGCCGACGAACGACGCCTTCGCGAAGATCCCGAAGGCCGACCTCGACAAGGTCCTCGCGGACAAGGCGCAGCTGACGAAGATCCTGACGTACCACGTCGTCGGCAAGAAGCTGACGCCGAAGAACCTGGAGAAGGGCACCTTCGAGACGCTGGAGAAGAGCACCCTCATGACGTCCGGCTCGGGCACCTCGTACAAGGTCAACGACAGCGCGAAGGTCGTGTGCGGGAACGTCCGGACGGCGAACGCGAACGTCTACATCATCGACTCGGTGCTGATGCCGAAGATGTGATCGCCGACGCGTCGGGGGCGGTCGCGCCCTCGGCGGGTGAGTGGTGACGGGGCCCGGGAGCATGTCCAACTCCCGGGCCCCTCGCGTGCCACCGTGTGGTCCCCCCGGCCCTTGGGAGGCCGCCGGATCAGTCTCTCCCCGCGCGCTCTGCCTTTGAGCTACCGAGCCAAGTGCCCTCTGTGACAGAGGGGTTCGGAGGCTCGGAGAGGAGTTGAACCTCCATCTCGCGGAAGTGTCCGGTGCCGGTCGGGCGGGGTGGGGCGGCCGATGCTGAGCTTGGAGCGAGAGTCTGAGCTTGAGGGCGCACCGCGTGCCGGGTGGGCCCGTTCAGTTTCACGGTCTGAGCTTCAGCGTGCGCGCACCGTGCGGTGCGCGCGCCCTCCGCGCTCGTCGGAGGGCGATGGTGGGGTGGGCGCCGGGGTGGCGCTCCCGGTGGCCGCTCGGGTGGCTGCCGCAGCGGTGGCGGCTGATGGGCCCCCCGGGGCCCGTGCGCTGTTTCAGCCGCCGAAGAGGTAGCCGAGGAGGGCGGCGCCCGCGCGCCGGTCCTCGATCTCGGCGGCATTGGCCTCCTCGCGGGCGAACCGGACGGCCTGGAGCGGGCGTTCGGCGCGGTCGAGGAGTTCGTTGACGCGGCGGGCGGGGAGGGCGCCGGAGAACTTCACGGTGGTCCAGTAACCGACCGGGATGTCCTCGTAGTACACCTCGACCTGCGCCGGGTGGTGCTCGGTCGCCTCGGCCTTGACGTGGTTGCGCGGGACCTTGCGGGTCCGCACGGTGCGTACCGGATCGGTGCGCCACGTGTCGGTGGACGGGTCCTGCGACCAGGTCTCTGCGGCGTCGAGCACGGGCAGCCTGCGCAAGAAGCCGTCGAGCGCGGTGAGTTGCTTCTCCAGGAAGAGCAGGTACGGGACCGGGGCGGCGGCGAGCAGCGTCCTGCCGTCCACGACGACGTCGGCGCGCGCGTCGAGATTCGCCCAGTCCTTCGTGGCGGTCACGTCGAAGAGCCTGGTCAGCGCCTCGGAGGCGGCCTTGAGGAGTTCCTCGGCCTTGACCTGGACACGGGTCGACTCGGGCGGCAGCTGCTCGCCCTCCTCGTCCTTCGGCTGGTAGCTGCGGGAGAGCCCGGCCAGGAGGGCGGGCTTCTGGAGTTCCTGGTGCGCGCGGGCAAGCTCCTGGGCGGACCTGGCCTTGACGCCCTTCTCCACTGCGATGATCTGATTGAGCTTGGGCACGCGCCGAAGCTAACAGCGGGACGTGCGGTGGGGCACGTGAATTTGCGGCAACGGGGCCCGCGGCGGGACATGCGAATGCGCCGCGGCGGGGCGTGCGGTGGGGCACGTGCATGTGCGGCGGGGGCGGGGCGGCGGGCGGTTCGTGGGGGTGCCTGTGGGGGTGGACGGCCGCCTCGGTGCGCGGGCGTGAGCGGCTTCGCGCTCGGCCCCGCACCGCAGGCGGCATCCCCCGTATCCCCCGTGGTCCCGAAGGCTCCCCCGAGTCCTTCGACCCCTCCCCCGTGTCCCCCGTGGGTCCCCCCCCAAGGGGTTCTCGTACCGGCCCCGGCGGCCTCCGGGCTCCCCCGAGTCCCCCGTGAGGAGGCCGTCCCCCGTGGGGCCGGTGCGATGGATTGATGATGCACGGTTCCGGGGGCGGGGCGCATTGCCGGATTCCGGCAGCGTTCGCGGGCGTGTGAGTGCCGGGTGGTGCGGTGCGGCGGCGGGGGAGCGCCTGAGGGGGAGCCGGGGAGGCGGGCGCCGGGAGGTGCGGGCGGTCGTCGGCGGCCGGTGTCGCGCGAAGGAGTGAAGGCGAAGGTCTGTACGTATGTCGCGGAGTCTGTTAGGAAAGCTTCCTAACAGGCCGGGCCCCGGTCTGCGGCACGTCCCAGCACCTCTCGACTCTGCGATGGAGGAAGGGCGTTGAACCTCAAAACCCCCCACACCCCGAGCACCGCTCCCCACCACTCCCGCTCCGCCCGCGCCCGTCGGCTGCGGCGGCTGGCGCCGTTCGTCGTGGCGCTCGCGCTCGCGGTCCCGGGCGCCTCGTACGCCCTCGCCTCGCCCGCCCCCGCGCCCGCGCCCGCCGCGAGCGCCGGAGCGCGGGCGGAGCAGGCCCGTACGAAGGCGGCGACGGGCCTGGACGACCCGGCGAAGAAGGAGATCGCGATGCAGCTCGTCTCCAGCGCCGAGAACTCCTCGCTCGACTGGAAGGACCAGTACCGCTACATCGAGGACATCGGCGACGGACGCGGGTACACCGCCGGGATCATCGGCTTCTGCTCCGGCACCGGCGACATGCTCGACCTGGTCGAGCGGTACGCGAGGACGACGCCGGGCAACGTACTCGCCCCCTACCTCCCCGCCCTGCGCGAGGTGAACGGCACCGACTCGCACGACGGCCTCGGCTCCGCCTTCGAGGACGCCTGGCGCACGGCGGCCGGGGACCCGGCCTTCCAGCAGGCGCAGAACGACGAGCGCGACCGCGTGTACTTCGACCCGGCCGTGGCGCAGGGCAAGGAGGACGGGGTCGGCACGCTCGGCCAGTTCATCTACTACGACGCGATCGTGATGCACGGACCCGGGGACGACGGCACGAGCTTCGGCGGCATCCGCGCCCGCGCCCTGCGCGAGGCGCGGCCGCCGGCCGAGGGCGGCGACGAGACGGCGTGGCTCAACGCCTTCCTCGACGCGCGGGTCTGGGCGATGAAGCAGGAGGAGGCGCACTCCGACACGAGCCGCGTCGACACGGCGCAGCGGGTGTTCCTGGACGCGGGGAACCTCGGGCTGGAGCCGCCGCTGGAGTGGAAGGTGTACGGGGACAGCTACCGGATCGGGTGAGGCGGGCGGGGGCGGGGTGCGTCAGCCCCCGCCTCCGCGTCACGCTTCCCCCGGTGCCGATCACCGCGTCACGCCTTGCTCTCCCGTGCCGCCCCCGTCCGCCTCACCGCGTCACGAACTGCGTGAGGATCGCTTGGACTTCGTAGATGTCGACCCCCTTCGTGAAGGTCTTCGTGATCGGCACCTCCGTCCCGGAGAGCCAGATCTTCAGCTCCGCGTCGAGATCCAAGTGCCCGGCCGTCTCGACCGCGAAGTGCGTGATGCTGCGGTACGGGACCGAGTGGTACTCGATCTTCTTGCCGGTCAGTCCCTGCTTGTCGACGAGCAGCAGCCGCCGGTCGGTGAGCAGGATCGTGTCGCGGATGAGCAGGTACGCGGCGTGCACCTGCTCGCCGGGGCCGAGCAGTCGCGCGTAGTCGTGCGCGGCCTTGGCCGGGTCGATGGTGTGGGCGTTCCCGAACAGTGCCATGGGCAGGGCTCCTCGCCGTCGCGGCTCGCGCACGGCCCCCGTGCCGCACGCCGCGTGCGCCCCGCGTGGCTCCCGCGTGCGATCCGCCTGCGTGCGCGCCGCGTTCGTCGTGCGCTCGTACCGTCGAGGGTACGGGCGCCGAGCCGGGTATCGGGCATACGTACGGAAGAAAGTAAGGTACGCCTAATGTCCACGCTCACCGGCCACGAAGGCCCCACCGCCCCCACGGCGCCCCCGGCCCCCGCCCCCGGCGCCGAGGCCCGTCCCGCCGTCACGGTCCCCGCCACCGAGATCCGCGACCCCCAAGAGCTGTCCGCGCTCCTCGGCGAGCCCTGGCCCGTCGTGATCGAGAAGGTCCACGACCGCCTCGCTCCCGAGGACCTCGACATCCTCGCCCGTGCCCCCTTCTGCGTCCTGTCCACCTCGGACGAGGACGGCAACTGCGACGCCTCGCCGCGCGGCGACCTCCCCGGCTTCACGCACGTCGTCGACTCCTCGACGATCGCCCTCCCCGAACGCCCCGGGAACCGCAGGGGCGACAGCCTCCACAACATCCTGCGCAACCCGCACGTCGGGCTCCTCTACCTCATCCCGGGCGGCAAGGAGGTCCTCCGCGTCAACGGCCGCGCCCGCGTCCTGAGCGAGGCCCCCTACTTCGACGCGATGACGGCGACGGCGGCCGGAAAGGCGCTGCGCCCCGCCCTCGCCATCGAGATAGCGATCGACGAGATCTTCCTGCACTGCCCCCAGTCGCTGCGCCGCGCGGCCCTGTGGAAGTAGGTGGCGTCCGCCTATAGTCTTGCGGCGCAAGGGAGTTGAGGCGACGGGGGCGGCGCGCATGCTGGTCGAGCCGGAGCATCCTGCTGAGAGCGAACAGCGCTTCCGTGCGAGCGTCGAGAAACGACGCCTCTGGGGGATCGTCCTGCTGATCGCCGCCGGGCTGTGCTGGGCCTGGTCCGCCTGGCACACCTTCACGCCGTACACGACCGACAACAAGGTCGAGTGCGCCGCGCCCTTCCACCGCGACGGGGACGACGTCTACCGGCCAGATGGCTACGAGGGCGCCCGGGGCGCGGACTGTGCCGCCGCACGCGACTGGCAGAGTTCCACGGTCCCGCTCGTCATCGGCTTCCCCCTCGCCGTCACCGGCGTCGGCCTCTTCGCGAGCGCCCGCGCGACCGTCCGGCTGCGCACCCACCTTCTGTACATCGAGCGCGCCGAACGCGCGTGGGCACGACGGAAGGACGGCCGTCCGTAACGGCGGCTTTTCCAGCACCGCCGGCTTAGGGCGTCCGCTCCGGGACGGGCGCGACGGGCGAGCGCCGCCCCATTGCGTACCGCCGCCCGGCTGCGTACTCCCGCTCCGTGCCGCCGCCCGCTGCCGCCGTCCTCAGTCCCGTGCCTCCGCCGTCTCGACGGCCGTCACCGCCACCGGCGCCCCGCTCGCCACCACCTTCGTACGGCCGCGCAGCGACACGCCGCCGTCCATCCGGCCCGCGACGAGCGCGAGCGCGAGGCCGCCGACCGCGAGGGCCGTGCCGACGAGCGCGGGCGCGGTCCAGCCCCAGCCCGCCGAGATCACCAGGCCGCCGAGCCAGGCGCCGCCCGCGTTGGCGAGGTTGAAGGCGGAGTGGTTCGACGCGGCTGCCATCGTCGGCGCCTCGTCGGCCTTCGCCATGAGGAGCATCTGCACGGGCGTCGTGATGAGCGAGCCCACCGCGCCGATCAGCAGGACGCACAGGAGCGCCGTCGCGAGCACGTGGATCGCGAAGTAGAAGGCCGCGAGCGTCATCGCGAGGATGATCAGTCCGCCGTACAGGGTCGGGCGCGGGGCGCGGTCGGTGAGCGGCCCGGCGACGAGCGTGCCGAGCGTCATGCCGACCCCGTACAGCGCGAGGACGAACGTCGTGGACGACTCGGCCATGCCCGTGACCTCGGTGAGCATCGGCACGAGGTAGCTGTAGACGGCGAAGCAGCCGCCGAAGCCGACGACCGCCGTGGCGAGCATGATCGCGACGTGGCGGTTGCCCATCGCGCGCAGTTCGCGGCCGATGCCCGCGCCCTCGCCGCGCGGCTGGTGCGGTACGAGCTTGACGAGCGCGGCGAGCGCGACGAGGCCGATCCCGGCGACGGCGAGGTACGCGGCGCGCCAGCCGAGCGCCTGCCCGAGCGCCGTACCGGCGGGGACGCCGACGATGTTCGCGACGGTCAGGCCGAGGAACATCATCGACACCGCGCGGGCGGCGCGTTCGGGCGCGACGAGGCGTGAGGCGACGACCGCGCCGACGCCGAAGAGCGCGCCGTGCGGCAGGCCCGCGAGGACGCGCGCGGCGAAGAGCGTGCCGAAGCCGGGCGCGAAGGCGGAGGCGGTGTTGCCGATGACGAAGAGGCCGGTGAGCCAGAGCAGCAGCTTCTTGTGCGGGACGCGGGCGCCGAGCCCGGTGAGGAGCGGCGCGCCGAGGACGACGCCGAGCGCGTACGCCGAGACGATGTTGCCCGCCTGCGGCACGGAGACGCCGACGCCGTCGGCTATCTGCGGCAGCAGGCCCATCGAGACGAACTCCGTCGTGCCGATGCCGAAGGCGACGACGGCGAGCGCGAGCAGGGCCAGGGGCATGGCGGGGGTACCTCCGGAAGGGGGCTGGGGACGGCCACGTGGAGAAGGGGGACGGGTGTGGCCGCGCCGGGCGTCCTTGCCCGCGCGCACGCCGAAGCGAGGACCGGTGCGCGGTCCCCGCCACAGGTGCCAGCGACGCGGAGCCTGTCCGGCATTCCGCCCGGACCGGCCGAAGTGGCGTGAGACGTGTCACAGGGGGCGAGGTGGGGGGTGGGGCGGCCGATGGCACACGGGGGGCGGGGCGCCGATTCGCCCGCTACGTCCCCGCGCGTGGCAGGCTTTCCGGGGACGCGTCATGAGGCGCACCCCGTGCGCGTCACGCCACGACGGCGCCCCCGCGCGTCATGCCCGAGCCCCACGCCAGAAGGGATCACCCGCTGTGTCCGCCCTCCCCCCGGCCGAGGGGCAGGAGCCGCTCTTCGCCTGGGCCGAGGCGACGGAGGGGCACCCGGCCCCCGCGGCGCCGCACCCGTTCCGGTCGAGCGCCCGCGCCCGGCGGATGGTCCGCATCCGCCACGTGTACGCCGAGCCCGCCGCCCGCGAGGCGCCGCGGGGGCGGCGGATTCTGGCCGCGCTGCCCGGCGTGCCCGTGACCGAGGTGGCGAGCCACTGGCGCATCCCCGCCCTGCACGGCGAGGAGACGAACGTGGCCCGCTGGACCCGGGTCAAGACGGAGGTGCTCGTCCTCGGCGTGCGGCAGAGCCTCACCGTCCGCCCCAACGGCCGCTCCGCCGACTGGATCGCGCCAGGCGCGTCGAACGGCTGCGCCATGGCCTGCGCCTACTGCTACGTGCCGCGCCGCAAGGGGTACGCGAACCCCGTCACGCTCTTCACGAACACCGACGCGATCGTGGGGGCCGTCGGCCGCCACGTCCGCCGCCTCGGGCCCAAGCGCGAGCCGAACCAGTGCGACCCGCGCGCGTGGGTCTACGACATCGGCGAGAACGGCGATTGCTCGGTGGACGCGCTGCTGAGCGACAGCACGGCCGAACTCGTCGCCGCCTTCCGCGAACTGCCCCACGCCAAAGCCTCCTTCGCCACGAAGTTCGTCAACCCGGATCTGCTCGGGTACGAGCCGCGTGGCCGCACCCGCATCCGCTTCTCGCTCATGCCCGCCGCCGACTCACGCCTCCTCGACCTGCGCACGAGCACCGTCGCCGAGCGCATCGCGGCGGCGGGCGACTTCCTCGACGCCGGGTACGAGGTGCACTTCAACCTCTCCCCGGTCGTGCTGCGGCCCGGCTGGCAGCGCGACTGGGGCGAGCTGCTGACGCACCTGGACGACGTGCTGCCGCGCGCGGTGAAGGAGCAGGCGGCGGCCGAGGTCATCATGCTCACGCACAACAAGGCGCTCCACGAGGTGAACCTCGGCTGGCACCCGCGCGCCGAGGACGTCCTGTGGCAGCCGGAGGCGCAGGAGGCGAAGCGCTCGCAGAACGGCGCGGAGAACGTGCGGTACGCGTACGGGATCAAGGCGCGCGCCCTGGAACGGCTGACGGGCCTGATCGCCGAGCACGCCCCCTGGCTCCGCGTCCGCTACGCGTTCTAGTCACGCCTCCGGCCTGGGGCATGCCTCCGGCTTGCGGCGCCCTTCCCATCTGCGGCATGCCTCCGGCTTGCGGTGCCCTTGCCGCCTGCGGCACCCCGCCCCGCGACCGACCTGGCATCCCGCCCAGTGACGCCCCGGTATCGCCCTCGTACGACCCGCCGCCTTCGCGCACGCGCGCGACCGACCGCCGGGGCCGGGGCGCCGGGGCGGCGGACCCCGAGGTCGCCGCCCCCGCGCACGCACGCGACTCGCCTTCGCGCACGCGCGCGCAACTCGCCTCCGCCCGCGCCCGTGCGACCCGCCTACACCCGCGCCCGCGCGACCCGCCTCCGCAAGCCGTCCCCCGCGACACCCCTCACGGCGCCCCGTCCCCCCGCTCCGCCACCACCTCCCGTACCTCCGCCAGGTCCCCCAGCCGGTCCAGCCCCTTCACCGCCCGTGCCGTGCGGTGGTTGTGCTCCAGGCGGGCCCGGTGGCGGTCGAGGAAGGCCCAGTACCCGGCGGTGTACGGGCAGGCGTGCGGGCCGGTGCGCTCGGTGGGCCGGTAGGCGCAGGGGCCGCACAGGTCGCTCATGCGGTGCACGTAGGCGCCGCCCGAGGTGTACGGCTTCGTCGTCATGCGGCCCCCGTCCGCGTACTGCGACATGCCGAGGACGTTCGGCAGCATGACCCAGTCGTAGCCGTCGACGAAGCAGCGGTGGAACCAGTCGGTGACGGCCGCCGGGTCCCAGCCGTCCTGGAGGGCGCGGCTGCCGAGGATCATGAGGCGCGGGATGTGGTGCGTCCAGCCCGTGTCACGGACCTGCGCGAGGACGGTGGACAGGCAGTTCGCCGTCACGGCGCCCGCGTCGAGCGAGAGGAACCACTCGGGGAGCGGGGCGGTGTGCCGCAGGGCGTTGAGCTCCCGGTACTCCTCGCCGAAGTGCCAGTAGAGCTGCCACACGTACTCGCGCCAGCCCGCGACCTGCCGCACGAACCCCTCGACGGAGTTGAGCGGGGCCTCGCCCTCGCGGTAGGCGCGCTCCGCCAGTTCGGCGCACTCCGCGGGGTCGAGGAGGCCGAGGTTGAGGGGCGCGGAGAGCAGGCTGTGGCTGAGGACCGGGTCGGCGGCGAGCATCGCGTCCTCGTACGGGCCGAAGCCGGCGAGGCGGTGCGCGACGAAGCGGCGCAGCGCCGAGCGGGCCTCGCGGCGGGTCGCGGGGAAGAGCCGCGGTCCGTCGCGGCCGACGAAGGAGACCTCGCCCGCGCGCTCCCAGCGGTCCAGATCGTGCCGCACCTCCTCGTCGATGTCGTCCTCGCGCGGGCGCCAGGGACCCGGCACGTCGAGCCGTTCGGCGTCGCGCGGCGGGGGCTCGCGGTTGTCGTGGTCGAGGTTCCAGCGGCCACCGGCGGGCCGCTCGCCGTCCATGAGCAGGTCATGCCGCTGACGTACCCAGCGATAGAAATCCTCAAGCCGCAGATGCGGCCGTTCCCCCGCCCATTGGGCGAAATCCGTCCGAGGTACGAGAAAGCCCCTCGCGGGGAGGACCTCCACGTCCCCCAGGCGATGGACGAGGTCGAGCGCGCGCCGCGAGGTGGGATGGCAGACCGTGAGCGGGGGCCGCCGTTTGCCGAAGACCTGCCGCAGCCCCTCGCCGTACGTCTCCGCGCGGACGTACGTGACGCGGTCGCCCAGTTCGCGGGCGCGGTGGCGCATCGCCGAGAGCACGAGGTGCGCCTTCGCGCGGTGGAAGACGCGGCGCCGCAGCACGGAGCGCGCCTCGATCATGACGACGGGCGCCCGCGCGTCGGGCCCGTCGTGGCCGGGGCTGAGGAAGTGGGGCCCGAGCTGGTCGCCGAAGAGCCAGTGCGGGCGGGGGCCGTCAGGCATGGGTTCTGCCTCTCCGCAGGGGCTTCGGATGCTGTCAGGAAGCGGTCGCCCGGCCGTCCCGACACCCCGTGACCCGCCCGGACGCCCTCCGCTTGCAATCCGGAACGGTGCTCCGTATCGTCGAACTGAACGTTGTTCCGTTTTCTGTCAGGAGCTTCACCATGCACTACCGACCCCTTGGCCGGACAGGAATGAAGGTCAGCCCCTACGCCCTCGGCACGATGATGTTCGGGGCGCACGGGAACACGGACCACGAGGACTCCGTGCGGATCATCCACCAGGCGCTGGACGCCGGGATCAACTTCGTCGACACCGCCGACTTCTACGCGGGCGGCGAGACGGAGGAGATCGTCGGCAAGGCGCTCAAGGGCCGCAGGGACGGGGTCGTGCTCGCCACGAAGGCGCACCTGCCGATGGGCGAGGACCCGAACATGCGGGGCAACTCGCGGCGCTGGCTGACGCGCGCCCTGGAGGACTCGCTGCGGCGCCTCGGCACGGACCACGTGGACCTCCTCCAGATCCACCGCCCGGACCCGGACACCGACATCGAGGAGACGCTCTCCGCGCTCACCGACCTCGTGCGCGCGGGCAAGGTGCGCGCGATCGGCACCTCGTCGTTCCCGGCCTCGTACCTCGTCGAGGCGCAGTGGGTCGCCGAGCGGCGCGGACTCCAGCGCTTCCGCACCGAGCAGCCGAACTACTCGATCCTCGATCGGGGCATCGAGAGCGAGATCCTGCCGGTCGTCGAGAAGTACGGCATGGGGGCGCTCGTCTTCAGCCCCCTCGCGGGCGGCCAGCTCACGGGCCGCTACCGCAAGGGCCGGGCTTCGGACGGGCGGCGCGAGGGGATGTTCTCGTACCTGGGCGACGAGCGGCGCCTCGACGCCGTCGAACAGCTCCTCGCGCTGGCGGAGAAGAGCGGCATCTCGCTCACGCACATGGCGACGGCGTTCGTCCTCGCCCACCCGGGCGTGACCTCGGCGATCATCGGCCCGCGCACGAAGGCCCACCTGGACGACCTCCTCGCGGGCGCCGACATCGCGCTGAGCGACGACGTGCTCGACGCCATCGACGCGATCGTCCCGCCGGGCACGGACATCGGCCGCATGGACATGGTCTTCCAGCCCCCGGCCCTCACGGACCCGGGACTCCGCAGGCGCCCGGCCGCCCAGCGCGCGGCGGCGGACGCACCGGCGGCCTGAGGGGGCGTGCGGGGGCGCGGTGGACGGGTGCGGGGCGGCCTCGCGGGAAGGGCGGCCCCGCACCCGTACCACCCGTGCCGGCGGCCGACCCACCCCGCCGCGAACGCGCCTCCCCCCGCCGCGAACGACCATCAGCCCCGTCGCCCGCACCCCCCCGCACCCCTCACCCCCCGCCCAGCGGCTGCTCCGCCCAGATCGCCTTGCCACCCCCCACCCGCCGCGTCCCCCATTTGTCCGTCAGCTGGGACACGATGAACAGCCCGCGCCCGCCCTCGTCGGTGACGCGCGCGTGGCGCAGGCTCGGTGAGGTGGCGCAGGAGTCGCCGACCTCGACGGTCAGCGAGCGGTTGAGGATGAGGCGCAGGGTGAGCGGCGGGGTGCCGTAGCGCACGGCGTTGGTGACGAGTTCGCTCACGAGGAGGTCCGCCGAGTCGAGGTCGTCGGCGCCGATCGCGTCGGGGTGCGCGGCCAGCCAGCCGCGGGCCAGGCGGCGGGCCTCGGCGGCCGATTCCTCGTGCGCCGGCAGCTCCCAGCAGGCCGTACGGTCGCCGCCGAGCCCGTACGTACGGGCGAGCAGCGCCGTCCCCGTGCTGTCGCTGTGCGGGGCGAGGCGTGTGAAGAGGCTGTCGGCGAGGTCCTGCGCGGTGGCGTCGCCCGCGAGCAGCCCGGCGAGCGACTCGGGGCGCAGCGAGGCGCCGAGGTCGCCGCTGGGCAGGACGAGCGTCGATCCGTCCGCGAGTTCGCGCGTCGCCATCGCGAAGGGCGCGGGATCGTCGGCGCCGAGCGCGGGGCCGCTCGCCTCGTCGAGGTGCGTGACGGTCGTGTCGGGGCCGATGACGAGGGGCGGCGGGTGGCCCGCGCAGGCGACGCGCACGGTGCGGGCGACGGGGTCGTAGAGGGCGTAGGTGCAGCGCGCGGTACGGGGCGCGCCGCCGCCGGGCAGTTCCTCGGCGAGGTGCGTGACCGTGTCGCTGAGCCGCGCGAGGAGTTCGTCCGGCTGGAGTTCGAGGTCGGCGAGCGCGCGCAGCGCGGTGCGCAACTGGCCTTGCAGGACGAGTGCGTCGGTGCTGTCGCGCGGGATCTCGCCGAGCACGAGCGCGCAGCGGGCGCCCGAGAGCGGGAGGACGTCGAACCAGGAGCCGCTCTGCGGCAGCGGCGAGAGGGCGACGAAGGCGGCGTCGACGCCGAGTTGCGCGTTGGGGACCTTGTCGAGGAAACGGCGCTGGACGGTGGAGGCGAGGGCGCGGTCGTGGGCGGCGCGGCGGGCGTTGTCGAGGCACAGGGTCGCGTGCAGGGCAACCGTCTCGGTGGTGCGGACATCGGCGTGGGAGTACGGGTCCGCGTCGCCCCGGCGGACGAGGGCGAGCATCCCGAGGAGGCGCCCGCGCACGGCGAGCGAGGCGACGATCATGCTGTGCGCCCCGGCGGCGCGCAGCGCGCGCTCCCGCACGGGATCGGCCGAGAGCCCGCCGCCCGAGGCGTCGCGCCGTACGAGGACGGGGCGCCTGGAGTGCAGGGCGCGGACGAGCACGGGCTCGTCGCCGAGCGTCACGCGGTCGCCGGCGCGGATGCCCGGCGGGACACCGGCCGGGGCGCGGACCGCGAGGGGGCGCAGCGGCAGGCGGGCGGCGTCGAAGGGCTCGGCGGGAGCGAAATCGCCGCCTGCGGCCTCCTCGGTGAGGGCCACGACGACGAGGTCGGCGAAATCGTGGCAGAGGGCGTCGGCGAGGGCCTCGCACGTGGCGACGAGGCGCAGGGAGCGGCCGACCCGCTCGTGGACGCGAGCGATGGTCAGCTCGCGGGCGCGGTCCCGCTCGCGGCGCGTGACGTCGAGGAGCGTCATCGCGAGGCCGAGGACCTCCCCGTCCTCGCCGTGCAGGCGGAAGGCGGAGACGGAGAAGTGCCCGCGCCGGACGCGGTCGGCGGGCAGCGTCGTCACGAGCCGCGAGAGGACGGGCTCGCCGGTACGGAGCAGGCGGTGCGCGGCGGCGAGTTCGCGGCGCGGGTCCTGGAGCGGGAACGCCTCGTCGAGCCGGAGGCCCACGAGGGCGGGCGAGGAAGCCCCGGCCATCTCCCGCGCGGCGGCGCTGATCCGTACGACGCGCAGCCGCCGGTCGAGCACGACGAGCCCGAGCTGCGACTCCGAGAGCAGGGCGTCGAGCAGGGCCCGCTCCAGCGCGGAGCGGGGGGCCCGGGGGTCGACGAGGGCGGGGCGGATCTCCCACGGCGAGGCATCGCCACCGGCGGTGGCGCGCAGCGCGATGCCGCTTCCGGCCGCGTCGCCGCCGTCCCCGCGGCCGAGCAGCCGCCCGGCCGCGGGGCTCCACGAGAGGACGTGCCCCGCGCCGTCGATCGTGAACAGCGGCTCCTCCTCCTGCGCCATCGCTCCACCACGCCTTCCGCCTCGACCCTCCCCCCATCGTCTCCGCGCCCACCCGATCCGGCGCGCTGTCGGGGTCCGGGGGTGGGACGGACGGAGCGGGGGCGCGGCGGTACGGAGGCGGAGCGACGTCTCCCGTACGGATACGGGCCCGCCACCCGCCCCCGTCGGCCGTACCGCCCCTACCCCTCCCGCCCCCGCGCCGGACCGTACGGCAGCTCGGGCCGTGCCTTCGCGATCTCCAGGAGGCGGTTGTACTTGGCGACGCGCTCCCCGCGCGCCGGGGCGCCGGATTTCATCTGGCCGCAGCCCGTCGCGACCGCGAGGTCGGCGATGAAGGGGTCGGGAGTCTCCCCGGAGCGGTGCGAGATCTGCGCCCCGTACCCGTTCTCGCGGCACAGCCGCATCGCCTCCAGCGTCTCGGTCACCGTCCCGATCTGGTTGACCTTGATGAGCGCGGCGTTGGCGATGCCGTCCGTGATCGCCTCCCGGATGAGCGCGGGACGGGTGACGAGGTTGTCGTCACCGACGAGCTGGACGCGGGCGCCGAGACGGCGGGTCAGCTCCTGCCAGCCCTCCGTGTCGTCCTCGCCGAGACCGTCCTCCAGGGACCAGACGGGGAAGTCCGCGACGATCGCCTCGTACCGCGTGATCATGTCGGAGCCGCTGAGCGACTCCCCGGCCACGCGGTACGTGCCGTCCTCCTGCCGGAACTCGCTCGACGCCGGGTCGAGCGCGAGCGCGACGCCCTCGCGCCCCGCCGTGTACCCGGCGTCGCCGATCGCCTGGACGAGCAGTCGCAGCGCGTCCTCGGGCTGGACGAGGTCGGGCGCGAAACCGCCCTCGTCACCGAGTCCGGTGTCGTACCCCCGCTCGCGGAGCAGCCGCTTGAGTGCCCCGTAGACCTCCGAGCCCGCGCGCACCGCCTCGGCGAGCGAGGGCGCGCCGAGCGGCGCGATCATGAACTCCTGGAAGTCGAGCGGATTGGGCGCGTGGACACCGCCGTTGAGCACGTTGAAGTGCGGCACGGGCAGGCGCGGCGTGACGCCCTCGGGAGCGAGGTACGTGTACGGCTCCACGCCCGCCGAGGCGGCGAGCGCGCGTGCCAGCGCGAGCGAGACGCCGACGATCGCGTTGGCGCCGAGCCGCGCCTTGGTGCCCGTGCCGTCGAGCGCGTCCATCGCCAGGTCGGCCTCGGCGAGCGAGTCCCAGGCACGCGAGCCGAGCAGCGCGGCGAGGTCCTCGCGGACGTGGGCGGCGGCCCGGAGCACGCCCTGCCCGGCATAGCGGTCCGGATCGCCGTCGCGCAGTTCGACGGCCTCCCGCGAGCCCGTCGACGCCCCGGCGGGCACGCCCGCGACGGCGCGCGTGCCGTCGCCGAGCGCGAGGGCGACCTGGAGCGTGGGACGGCTGCGGGAGTCGAGGATCTC
Source organism: Streptomyces sp. Tu6071 (assembly GCF_000213055.1). Taxonomy (NCBI): domain Bacteria; kingdom Bacillati; phylum Actinomycetota; class Actinomycetes; order Kitasatosporales; family Streptomycetaceae; genus Streptomyces; species Streptomyces sp. Tu6071. Next base: position 4,044,292 of record NZ_CM001165.1, read on the forward strand.
GACGGCGTCGAGGGAGGCAACGGTGAAACTCATGCGCGTTCCTTGCGTAGAGGGAGGCGCCCCAGCCCACCGCGCGGGCGCGGCCACGGCGAGCGGGGAGGGGCCGGGCGGGTGGGGGCCCGCGGTGGGGGCGCGGAGCGGTGGGGGTGAGCGGGTCCGGCGGTCGGCTGCCCCGCGGTTCAGGAGTTCTCCGCCGCCCGGCAGGTGTCGCAGGTGATCCGGCGGGCCGTCACCGCCCGTACGACGCCACCGGTTCCGCCCGCCCGCCGCAGCAGCGTCGTACCGGTCCGGGCATGAGCGGAGCACAACGCGGCCCCGCATCGTCGGCACACGGCGACGGCGGGGGTCGTGTCGTGGCCGACGGCATCGCATTCGTAACAGTGCATGGGAGGTCCCCTTCGGAGGTCACGCGTGGACGGAGGCGGAAGCGGCGCGCTCCGGGGGACCTCGGGAGGGGGTGGCGTTGCTCCGCATACGGCGCTCCTCGGGCACGGCAATCCGACAACTGGGTGTCAGAAGCCATCAGCCCGGGAGGGCGGTTCGGGCCGTAAGGGGCCCCGGCGGGATTCATCGCCTGTGGCGAGCAGTCAACTCCTGCCGTGGGCGGCGGTCAAGCAGCGCGCCGCGCGGGAGCCGTGCTTCCGGGCACTCATCGCGCCCGGGGGATGTTTCACGTGAAACATCGCTCCTCTCCCGTACCGGATGTTTCACGTGAAACATGCGCCCGCCCCACCTCCACCCCGGCACCGACCTCCCGTCGAACATTGCCGGAACCGGGCAGTGCGCCGGGAGCGTGGAGGAGTGCAGGATCGGGGGAGCGGCCCGGCGCCAGGGCCGTGGAACGGGGGTGGGTGACCGTGGGGGGTCGGAAGCCGTGGGCGCGGTTCGCGGGGGACGAGGGGCCCTCGCTGCGAGAGTTCGTCGGCGCGCTGTGCGTCATCCGTACGGGCTGGGTCGATGTCCGCTTCGGGCAGGCCGAGGTCCGCGCGGCGGACGGGTCCACCGCGCTGGTGCAGGTACGGCAGTACGAGGGTGAGGAGTTGGCGCTCGGGAGCACCGGGCTGCTCTACGCCTACGAGGAGGACCAGGGGTTCTTCTGGGTCACGCCCTTCGACCCCGGCCTCGACCCCGCCCCTCCTGAACCGGGCCGCTGACACACGCCCCCACCGTCCGAGGCGACGCGGGGCCCGCCCGAGCGCGTACGCGCACAAGACCGCCGACGCGGCCCGGCCGCGTACCGCCGGGCACGCACCACCGTCCGCGCACCACCCCGCCAAGCACCACCCCGCCACGTCCCGCCCAGCATTCCGCGCCCCACCGCGCGCCCGCCACGCCACCCCACACCCCATTCCTCCGCATACCCGCGCATTGGCGCACTGATTCGTTCCCGACCGGGGGGTCACTCGTGAATCTGCTTCTGGGGGTCGGAATTCCGGCCGTCGTCCTGCTTCTCCTGCTCGCCGTGGGCCTGTTGCTCGTGAGCAAGCTCTTCCGGAAGGTCGAGCAGGGGCGGGCGCTCATCGTCTCCAAGTACCGCAAGGTCAGCGTCACGTTCACCGGGCAGGTCGTGCTGCCGGTGTTCCACAAGGCCGAGGTCATGGACATCTCGGTGAAGACGATCGAGATCTCCCGCACCGGCGCGGACGGCCTGATCTGTCGTGACAACATCCGTGCGGACATCCGCATCTCGTTCTTCGTGCGGGTCAACAAGACCGTCGAGGACGTCATCAAGGTCGCGCAGGCGATCGGCACGGCGCGCGCCAGCGACCGGGGCACGCTCCAGGAGCTGTTCAACGCCAAGTTCTCCGAGGCGCTCAAGACGGTCGGCAAGCAGCTCGACTTCACCGACCTCTACACGATGCGCGAGGAGCTGCGGGACCGCATCATCCAGGTCATCGGCACCGACCTCAACGGCTACAGCCTGGAGGACGCGGCGATCGACTACCTGGAGCAGACCCCGCTCGCCCAGCTCGACCCCGCGAACGTCCTCGACGCGCAGGGCATCCGCAAGATCACCGAGCTGACGGCCGTCGAGCACGTGCGCACCAACGAGTTCCAGCGCACGGAGGAGAAGGAGATCACGCGCCAGAACGTCGACGCGCGCGAGGCGATCCTGGAGCTGGAGCGCCGCCAGTCGGAGGCGGAGAGCAAGCAGAAGCGCGAGATCGAGACGGTGCGGGCGCGCGAGGACGCCGAGACGGCCCGGGTCGTCGAGGAGGAACGGCTGCGCGCGCAGGCCGCGTTCCTGCGGACGGAGGAGCAGCTCGGCGTCCAGCGCGAGAACCAGGCGCGGGAGATCGCGGTGGCGCAGAAGAACCGCGAGCGAGTCATCGCGATCGAGAACGAGCGCATCGAGAAGGACCGCCTCCTGGAGGTCATCGGCCGCGACCGCGAGACCGAGCTGACCCGGATCGCCGCCGAGAAGGAGGTCGAGGGCGAGCGTCGCGCGATCGCCGAGGTCATCCGCGAGCGTGTCGCCGTGGACCGCACCGTCGCCGAGCAGGAGGAGGCGATCAAGCGCCTCCGCGCGGTCGAGGAGGCCGAGCGGCTGCGGCAGTCGGCGGTCATCGCGGCGGAGGCGGAGGCGCAGGAGCGACTGGTCAAGGACATCAAGGCCGCCGAGGCGGCGGAGCAGGCCGCCGTGCACCGCGCGGCCGAGCAGCTCACGCTCGCGGAGGCGCGCGACAAGGCGGCCTCGCTCGACGCGCAGGCGAAGGTGCGGCTCGCGGAGGGCGTGCAGGCCGAGGCGGCGGCCGAGGGGCTCGCGGCGGTGAGGGTACGGGAGCAGGAGGCGGCCGTCACCGAGAAGGCCGGGCTCGCCGAGGCCCGCGCGACGGAGGCACGGCTGCGCGCCGAGGCGGCGGGCGCCCGCGAACTCGCCCTCGCCGAGGCCGAGGGCACGCGCGAGAAGGCCCTCGCCGAGGCGGCGGGCGCGCAGGAGAAGGCGAGCGCGGAGGCCGCGGCCGTCGAGAAGAAGCTCAAGGCCGAGGCGGCGGGCCTCACCGACAAGGCGGCGGCGATGGCGGCGCTCGACGAGGCTTCGCGCGGCCACGAGGAGTACCGGCTCCGCCTGGAGGCCGAGAAGGACATCCGCCTCGCGGGCCTGGAGGCACAGCGCCACGTCGCCGAGTCGCAGGCCACCGTCCTCGCGACGGGACTGGAGCACGCGAACGTCAGCATCGTCGGCGGCGAGGACGTGTTCTTCGACCGCCTCGTGCGCTCGGTCTCGCTCGGCAAGGGTCTCGACGGCTTCGTGCAGGGCTCGGAGACGGCCCAGGCGCTCGCGGGCCCGTGGCTCGACGGCACGGCCTCCTTCACCGACGACCTGACCCGCGTCCTCGGCGCGGTCTCGACGGGCGACATCAAGAACCTGACGGTCTCGGCGCTGCTCGCCCGGCTCATGGCGGGCGGCGGCGACCCGCGACTCGCCGAACTGGCCGCGACCGTCCAGCGCCTGGGCCTGGGCGACCTGCCGCTCGCGGGCCTGCTCGGCGGAGCCGACGGCGGTACGGGGACGCTCGGCGGCGGTACGGGCCCGCTCGGCGGCGGTACGGGGACGCCCGCGCCGCCCGCCCAAGGTGCCCCCGCCTCCGCCCTCAACGGCGCCCCCGCCCCCGGGAGCCCCGCGTGACCTCCGCCCCCGGAGCGGCCCTCGTCGCCGACCACTCCCGCCTCCGCGCGCGCACCGATGTCCTCGCCACCCGGCTCGCCGCGCTCGACGCGGCCCGCCGCGAGGCGTTCGGCGGGACCGACGTCGTCCCGGACCGGCACGGCGAGATCGGCGTGCCGCGCCCCGCGCACCCCGGCGACCTGCTCGCCGTCGCCCCCGGCACGCTGCTCCTCGGGCAGGTGCCCGGCCCCGGGACCGTACGCGGGGAGCCCGAGGTCGGCGACGTCCTGCGCCTGTACGACGGCAAGCTGCGCCCGCTCGCCGAGGACGCCGTGCCCGGTCTGCTCGGCGACCCCGCGTTCCGGCGGGAGTTCGCCGCGCTGCACCGCTACTTCCGGCGCGCCGCGCTCGTCCGCCTGCGCCGGGTCCCCGGCAGGCTCCTGGCCGTGTTCCGCACGGGCGAGCGCGAGGGCGACCTCAAGGTCCTGCGCTGGGAGGACACCGGCGACGGCACGTACCGGTTCCTCGACGCGGCGGGCGAGCGTGAGCACGCGGCGGCCGGGCGGTACGACGTCGACTGGCACGAGGCGGACCGCGCGGACCACGTCCCCGGCCGGAACCCGCACGTGCGCCTCGCGGGCGGCGCGCTCTACGTCTCGACCGTGGGCGGACGCCTCACCGTCAAGACGGAGAACGACACCGAGACCAAGGACGTCCTGCACGAGGAGCCCGTCGACGAGCCGTTCCAGTCCCTCGGCGACGCGGAGTTCGCGCACGCGGAGGCCGGGGCGCTCCTCCTGCTCCGCGTGCGCCCGTACAAGGAGGAGCCCCGCTACTTCGTCTTCCACCCGCTGACCCGCCGCGTCACGAGGCTCGACGCGCTGGGCCGCTCGTTCCGGCGGCTCCCGGGCGGTGAGGGCCTCGTCTACCCCGGCGGATACGTGCTCGCGACCGGCGAGGTCCGCCGCTTCGACCTCACCGGGCGCGAGGAGGACGGGCCCCGCTTCGAGCAGGAGGTCGCCTCCCCGGACGGCGAGCAGGTCCTCTACGTCTTCCGGGCGACGGAGGGCGGCCCGGCCCTCCTCCTGCCGTACCACCGGGTCCGCAAGGAGGTCGCGACACCGCTCACGACCCACGGCCACGCGCTGCTCGACGACGGCACGCTGTACGCGCTCGAAGCGCCGGGCACCGAGGCCACGACCGCGCACGCGGTCCGCGCCTGGCGCACCCCGTTCGAGGCCCGCGCGCGCGAGGCGGAGGCGGCGGGGCCCCTGGCCCGCATCGGCGCGGCGGCGCTCGTCCGCGGCATCGCGGACTGCCTGGACGCGGTACGCCTCGCGCGGGCGGCGACGGGGGACGCGGGGGCGGGGGACGCGGCGGCCGGGGACGCGGCGAGGGGAGGCGCGGGGACGGGGGACGCGGCGACGGGGAACGCCCGGACCGGGGCCGGAGGCGCCACCGAAGCCGGAGCCTCCACCCCCGACAGCCCCACCGGAGCCGGAGCCGAAGCCGAAGCCGGAGCCGAAGCCGGGACCCCAGCCCCCGACAGCCCCACCGAAGCCCCCACCCCCTTCGCCGACGCCACCACCGAGCCCGCCCACCAGGCCCTCCTCACCGCCTGCGACCGCGCGCTCGACCGTCACCCCTGGCTCGCCGCCGACGACCTGCCCGTCGATCTGCGGACCCCGCTGCGCGAGGTGGGCGACGCGGCGCGGCGGACGCTGGAGTCGTACGCGACCGTGCGGGCGCTCGCCGCCGAGTCGGCCGCCGAGGTCGCGCGCGCCGCCGAGGAGGTGCGGGGCCTGCTGCGCCGCGTCGCGGGCGAGCCGGCGTCCGGCGTCTTCACCTGGGTCGAGCGCCTCACGGAACTGCGCCGCGCGCAGGGCGCGGTCCTCGCGCTCGCCGGGCTGCGCCACGTCGACACGGCGGCCGTCGACGCGCTCGCCGCCGAGACCGGGCAGGGCCTCGACACGACGGCCCGCCGCGCTCTCGCCGCCCTGGAGGACACGGCCGCCTTCACGGCCCAGGAGGAACAGCTCGCGGCCTACGAGGCCGAGGCCCAAGCCCTCGAACAAGCTTCGGCCGCGACGGAGTTGACGGCACGCGTCGACGACCTCGCCGCCGGGCTCCGTACCCTCACCGAGACCCTGACCTCGCTCGACGGCACCGAGGCCACCGCCCGTACCCGCGTCCTGCACCGCGTGACCGGCCTCCTCGGCGGCCTCAACCGCGCCCGCGCGCTCGCCGCCGGACGCGCCGAAGAGCTCGGCGAGGCGGAGCAACAGGACGCTTTCGCCGCCGAGTTCGCTCTCTTCGGGCAGGCCGTGACGGGCGCGCTCGCCGCCGCGCACACCCCCGAGGACTGCGAGAGCGGGCTCACCGCGCTGCTCGCGCGCCTCGAAGGGCTGGAGGCCAGGTTCGCCGGGCAGGACGCCTTCCTCGCCACGCTCACCGAGAAGCGCGCCGAGGTGAGCGACGCCTTCGCCGGGCGCGGCCAGAGCCTGCGCGACGCCCGCGCCCGCCGCGCCGAACGCCTCGCCGACTCGGCCCGCTCCCTCCTCGCCACGGTCGCGCGGCGTGCCGCCGACGCGCGCGAACCGGCGGCGCTCGCCGCGTACTTCGCCTCGGACCCGATGCCGCTCAAGGTGCGGGACGTCGTGCGGAACCTGCGCGCACTCGGCGACTCCGTACGGGCCGACGAACTGGAGGCCCGGCTCGCCGCCGTCCAGGAGGAGGCGCGCCGCGCCCTGCGCGACCGCGGCGACCTGTACGAGGACGACGGCGCGACCGTCCGCCTCGGCCGCCACCGCTTCGCCGTCACCCGCGAGACCCCCGTCCTCACCCTCGTCCCCGCCCCGGAAGGCGACGGCCTCGTCCTCGCCCTCACCGGAACCGACCACCGCACCCCTGTCACGGACCCCGTCCTCACCTCCCAACCGGACTTCTGGTCACAGGAGTTGCCGAGCGAGAACGCCGACGTCTACCGCGCCGAGCACCTCGCCGCACGCCTCTTCGCCGCACACGGCCCGGCGTCCCTCGCCGCACGGACCACCGAGGAGCGCGCCGCACTCGTGCGCGAGGAGGCCGCCGCCGCGTACGACGAGGGTCACGAGCCGGGCGTGCACGACCACGACGCCGCCCTCCTCCTCGAAGCCCTCCTCGAACTCGCCCTGTCCGCAGGGCTCTTGTGCCACTCGGCCGCCGATCGCGCCGCCGCGCGCCTGTACTGGACCCACGGCCCCGAGGATCGCGACGCGCTCGCCCGCGCCTGCGTGTCCCTGACCCGCGCCCGCGACACCTTCGGCGTCGAGCCCGGCGCCCTCACCGCACTCCGCGCCCGCCTCGCCGCGCACGCGGGAAGCGGCGTGTGGGGAGACGGCCTGAGCGAGGAGGCCGCCGCGTACCTGATCGAACAACTCGCGTCAGATAGTGAGGACTTCGTGGTGGGCCCGGGGGCGCGCTCCCTCCTCGCGGGCTTCCGCGCGCACGTTGGCACGCCCCCGTACGCCGAGGAGGCGCGCGAGCGCCTGGCGGCGGACGACCCCGAGGGCGCGGCTGCCCTCGTCCGCGGGTGGCTGGAGGCGTACGTACGGGGCGCGACGGCTCGCGAGGCGGGCCCGGAGACGGACGGGGACCTCGCCGAGGCGGTCGCGCTGGAGCTGTGCGCGGGGCGGGCGCACGACGTCAGCGCCCCCGACGCGCTCCAGTCCGTCAAGGTCACCGGCCTCCTCGGCACCCACCCGCGCCTGACCCCCGCCCCCGCCGGAGGCCGCGAACTCACCCTCCGCATCGACGAGTTCCTTCCGCGCACCCACGCCTTCCGCACCACGACGGCACCCGCCTTCCGCGCCTACCAGCGCCACCGCACCCGCTACCTCGCCGAGGCCCGCGCGGCACTCGGCCTCGACGGCTACGTGCCGCGCGTGGCGGGCTCGTTCGTACGGGGGCGGCTCGTCGACGAGGTGTACCTGCCGCTCGTCGGCGACAACCTCGCCAAGCAGCTCGGCACCGCGGGCGCGGGCCGCCGCACCGACCGCGGCGGCCTCCTCCTGCTCCTCTCGCCGCCCGGCTACGGCAAGACGACCCTCACCGGCTGGGTCGCCGCCCGCCTCGGCCTGCTCCACGTCCGCGTCGACGGCCCCGCGCTCGGCGGCGCCACCACGTCGCTCGACCCGGACCGCGCCCCCGACGAGGGCGCCCGCCGCGAACTGGAGAAGCTGCGCTTCGCGCTCACGGCGGGCAACAACGTGCTGCTCCACATCGACGACATCCAGCACCTCTCGCCGCGCCTGCTCCAGCAGTTCATCCCGCTGTGCGACACGAGCCGCACGCTCGACGGGCACGACCTGCGCGGCAAGCGCTTCGCGGTCGTCATGACCGGCAACCCGTACACGGAGTCCGGCGAGTCCTTCCACGTCCCCGACATGCTCGCGAGCCGCGCGGACGTGTGGAACCTCGGCGACGTCCTGCGGGGCAAGGAGGACGCCTTCGCGCTCAGCTTCCTGGAGAACGCCCTCACCGCCCACCCCTCCCTCGCCCCGCTCGCCTCGCGCGCGCCCGCGGACATCCCCGCGCTGCTCGCGGACACGGCGACGGAACACGCCTACGGACCGGCCGAACGCGCCGAGATCCGGGCCGTGCTGGGCCACCTCGCCCATGCCCGCACGACACTCCTGCGGGTCAACGCCGCGTACATCGCCTCGGCGGCCCGCACCGGAGCGGCCCGCACCGAGCCGCGTTTCCAGCTCCAGGGCTCCTACCGCGACATGAACAAGATCGCCGCCCGCGTCACCTCCGGCACGACCCCCGAGGAGCTGGAATCCCTCCTCACCGACCACTACCGCGCGGAGGCCCAGACCCTCGGCCCGCACGCGGAGGCGTCCCTCCTCAAACTGGCCCACCTGCGCGGGGACCCGACCCCGGAGGAACGCGCGCGCTGGCAGGCCCTGTGCGAGGCGGAGCGCAGGACGAGCGCGCTCGCGGGGACGGGCGACGACCCGGTGGGACGAGCGGTGGCGCTCCTCGCCGACCGCCTCGCGGACCGGCTCGCGGGCGTCGAGCGGGCGATCGCGGCGGTGCGGGAGGAGAACCGTGCGTGAGTGGGCCCGCGTCCCCGTCCCCTCCCGTATGTCGCCACCCCCTCGCAGCTTTGTCCGCGATCGGTAACCGGGGTATCTCCGCAGGCCAGACGTATGACTAGATGGAGGCACGGCAACGGCGGCGACACCGAGGGGCGGGCAGCGGAGATGGCACGGCACAGGGAAAAGGGCGGGCGCGGCAAGTACGTCGCGGCGGCACTCGGCGTCTCGGCGCTCGTCGCGGTGACCTCGCTGTGGACCGCGCAGGCCGACACCCTCGCGGGCCCGGCACCGCGCCCGAGCGCGTCCGCGACCCACGCCGCCAAGCCCGAGAAGGTCGCGATCGGCATCGCGCACGCCTCGGACAAGGGCGCCCGCGGCGTCAACATCACGATCGACGACGGCCCCGACCCCACCTGGACCCCGCAGGTCCTCGCGGTGCTCAAGCAGTACGGGGTCAAGGCGACGTTCTGCATGGTCGGCACCCAGGCCCGGATGTACCCGGACCTCGTCAAGCAGGTCGTGGCGGACGGCCACCGCCTCTGCGACCACACGATCTCGCACGACACCGCCATGGACCACAAGTCCGAGGCATACCAGGCCAAGGAGATCCTCGACGCCGAACGGATGATCACCGAGGCGTCCGGCGGCGTCCGCCCCCAGTACTACCGGGCCCCGGGCGGCGCCTTCACCCCGTACAGCCGCAACCTCGCCGCGTCCCACGGCATGCGCCCCCTGGGCTGGAACGTCGACACGAAGGACTTCGAGCACCCCGGCGTCGCGGCCATCGTCTCGACGGTCAGGAACGAACTCCCCAACGGCCCGACGATCCTCTTCCACGACGCGGGCGGCGACCGCGCCGAGACCCTGGCAGCGCTCCGCCAGGTCCTCCCCTGGCTGAAGCAGCAGGGGTACGCCTTCGGCTTCCCGGTCCGGTGAGACACGCGTGACCACGGAGATCTGGGCCTCGGCGCTGTCCCTGACGGGCGTCGCGCTCGGCGCCGGCCTGACGGCGCTCTCCCAGCGCGCCACGCAGCGCTCCGCGGAGCGGACCGAGGAACGCCGCCTGCGCGCGGCCACGAGCGAGTCCCGCCGGGCCGAACGCCTCCAGTCCGTCAAGGACTTCCTCGCCCGCGCCCAGGAAGCCGAACGCGCCGCCTACAGCCGCCCGGACTCCTGGGGCGAGGACGCGGACTGGCGGCAGCGGGCCGGGGACACCATGACGGCCCTGTGGATCGCCGAACGCCACATGACCCTCCTGTGCCCCCCGGCCCTGGACGCCTCCGCCCGCACCTACGCCCGCGCCCTCAACCAGGCCGTGTGGCGCGAGATCGGCGACACCGAGGTCAACGAGCACCTGGAGGCCGCCAAGACGGCCTTCATGGCGACGGCCCGCGCGATCCTCTCGCCGCCCGCGGACCCCGAACGCGACCGGCGGGACCCCGGGGAGCGGTGAGAGCGGCGAGGGACGGTCACCTCCGCGCGTACGGGCCGGTCAGCGCAGCCCCGCGAAGAGGTCGTCCTCAGGGAGGTCCGCGCCCGTGGCGTCCTGGACCCGTACGAACGTCTCCGTGCCCATCAGCTCCCGGAACCGGTCCTTGCCCATCCGGAGGAAGAAGATGTTCTCGCCCTGGCTCGCGTGCGCGGCGAGGGCGTCGAACTTCTGGTCACTGAAGGCGGCGGTGTCCACCCACGTGGTGATCTCCTCGTCCGGGAGGCCGATCTCGGCCATCGCGGCCAGCTCCTCGGGGTCCGGCTCCGGCATGTCGGGCTGGAACTCGCGCATGGTCTCGCCGAACTGCCGCATCGCGGACCGGGGCGTCGTCGTCCAGTACACCTTCGGCGCCAGGCCGCTCAGCTCCACCGCCGCCATGGTGATGCGGTGGGCCTGGATGTGGTCGGGGTGCCCGTAGAAGCCGTTCTCGTCGTAGGTGACGACGACATCGGGCTCGTACCGCCGCATGAGCTCCGCGAGCCGCGCGGCACCCTCCGCGACGGGCGTCTGCCAGAAGGCGTCGGCCACGTCGTTGCTCGGCCACCCCATCATCCCGGAGTCGCCGTAGCCGAGCATCTCCAGGTCGCTGATCTTCAGCACCTCGCAACTCGCTTCGAGCTCCTCGCGCCGCATCGCGGCCACGGCCGCCCCGTCGTGCCCGTCGTCCCCCGGCTTCACACCCCCCGGCCCGTCCCCGCACCGCCCGTCGGTACACGTCACGAGCACGGTCCGCACCCCCTCCGCCGCATACCGCGCGAGCACCCCACCGGTCCCGGTGGCCTCGTCATCGGGATGGGCGTGCACAGCCATGAGGGTCAGGCCCCGGTCGTCGCCAGTCATGAAAAGTCCTTCCGCACCACTACGTCTCGTCCCGCACAAACCACTGCGTCTCGTCCCGCACACACGGCACGCCTCCCGATCCTTACAGACGGGAGGCCGAGCCGGGTGGGGGCCGGGCGGCGGCGGGCCCCGCGGGGCAGATCACCGGCCGCGCCCGTACACCGGTGCGGCAGGTCCCGGGCGGTGCGGTCCGGAGGAGAGGGAGCGTCCCCCCCCCGTGGCACGTGGAGGCGTCGGTCTTCGGCCGCATCTGGATGTGCGCAACGGACGGCCGCCGTATGCGCGACCGACCTTCCAGGGCCCCCGACGGCCCGCAGGAGGAAGGGCAGCGAAGAGTTCCATAGGCGCCCGAATCGGTTTTGCGGCAGCCTTGGAGGCCGGGCGGGACGGGAATCGGGAAGGACGGCGAAGGTGACGGAGGCGATGGTGCGGGCGAACGAGACCACGGTGCCGGTGCTGCCGTGCGCGTCGGTGGAGGAGACGCTGGAGTTCTACCAGGCGCTCGGATTCGGCGTCGCCTACAAGCAGACGCGGCCCTACCTCTACCTGGCGCTGGAGTGGAGCGGTGTCGCGCTGCACTTCGGGACGCCGCCGAAGAACATCGACCCGAGCAGGGAGGACGCGGGCGCCTGCCTGGTCATGGTGGACGAAGTCGCGCCCTACCACGCGGAATTCACCCGGGCCCTGCGCGCCGCCTATGGCAAGGTCCTGGCCAAGGGCAGGCCGCGCATCACCCGGTTCCGGCCGGGGGCGAGCCGGTTCACCGTCGTGGACCCCTCGGGGAACTCCCTCATCTTCATCCAGCGCGACGAGCCCGCGGAGCTGGAGTACGGCGGCTCGAAGAGCCTTACGGGCCTGGCCAAGGTCCTCGACAACGCCCGCGTCTTCAGCGAGTTCAAGAACGACGACCGCACGGCCCTGCGGATCCTCATTACGGGCCTGCGCAAGTACGGGAGCACCGCCCCGCCCCTCGACGTAGCCCGGACCCTGGCCACCCTGATCGAACTCGCCACCGCCCTGGACGACCCCGAGGGTGTCGACGACTGGCGCCGCCGCCTCACCGCCCTCCCCCTCACCGCCACCGAACGCCACCAGGTCACCAAGACCCTCCGCACCCCCGAGACGCTCCACCTCCCGCCCACTGCCACACCCCCGCATCCCCAGGACTGACCCGCCGCTGGAGCACGCGCAGCGTCCCTCCCGAGAGACCCGGCCCCCGCCGAAACCCCGGCAGGCGCCGACCACGGATCGACAACCTGAACAACGCGGAGGCGTCCCCTCGAACCGATCCCGCAACCGCACAAGCCGACCGGCTTGCGCGCCACCCCACGACACAGACATCTCCGACCGAGAGCCCCGCCAACGATGAAGGCCCAAGTCACCGACTCGGGCCTTACACGACGGAGCGAGGCAACGAAAACCGAACTCGTGCTCTGAACTTGGGAATCAGTGGTGCTTGGACTACTGCAGGTGCTCTGAACTGCACTTTTCCTTGGACGGGGTGGTTGGCTATGGTCCATGGGAGTCGCATCTGACCGCTGTTGTCCGCTCTGCTGGGCACGGATGGGGCACGAGGGCTGGCGGTGCGACGGGCCCAGTGATGTGTGTGCTCCGGGTGGGCTGGTGGCTCAGAGAGGTAAGGCGCGGACTTGGCTGTCGCAGGGTGACCTCGGCGACTGTGGCGAGCTCGTGCACACGCAGTCCGATGACTCTCGCGGCCTTGGGCGATCCAGGCGGAGAGCCCTTCGGAGTCTAGGACGGCTGTCTCGACGCGCTCGCTCACGAGGCGTCCGCGTCCTCGGAGGTGCCGGCGGAGCCGAAGCGCGTCCCTCGGCGAACTCCTCGTCGCTGAAGGGGCCGTGCTTCGCCTCATGACGGCGGAGACCGTCGCCCAGGAGGTGGTGCCGGAGCTGGCGGGCCAGTGCTTCCGCCACGTAGCCCACGCAGCCGGAAACGTTGTCCGTGAGAAACCCGAACACTTCCTGGCCTACACAGCGATCGCCACCAGCCTCTGCACCGGCCTCTGGGCTGCTCCGATTTCGGTGAAGCCCCTGATGCCAGGGTTACGATCCTGGCGAAGGAGAATCAGTCCTCCGGTCCGCAGGAGTCAAGCCCACCGGACTCCAGGAAATGCAGAGCGGTTCAGGCGCCCTTTGAGTCGTCCGATCCCGGGTGCGACGAGTGTGGTGATTGCGCCTTTAGCCACGTCGTGGATCACATGAACCCCAGTGAACGTGTCAGAGGACGATATCGGCGACGCGCAGGATCTCGTCGATGTCGTCGCTGGTCGGATTGAGGATCAGTTCGTCTGCTCCGATCGCCTCGAACTCGCTGACGGTTTTCCTGATCACGTCCGCTCCTCCGCTCACCGCGGATGCGATGAAATCAGCGGTATCTGCTCCTGCGGTGGAGTAGTAGTCGTAGACGTTCGCCCGGCCAGCCTCGATATCCGCGACCGCGTAATAGGCGATAGCCACCAAATGCGGAGAGCCCTCACGTCCGGCTTCCGTCCACGCTGTACGCACGCCGTCGAAGGCACCGGCGATCATGTGTGCCGGGACCGACGCACCGATATAGCCACGGCCGGAGCGTGCCACGCGGTGATACGAAGCCTGGACCATGCCGCCGAAGAGCAAAGGCACCTCACGGCTGCCCTGGGGCACCAGCGGATTGTCGCAGCCGGCGGGAGCCTCGCCCCGCCACACGCTCTTATATGTCTCGATATCACGGTCGAGCCGCTTGCCCGTTCCGCGAGGGCCCAGACCCTCCACTACGAAATCGTCGGGCCGCCCTCCAAGGCCGATACCGAGGGTGAATCGGCCGCCCGAAACACCGTCGATACTCTGCGCCTCCTTTGCCAGCAGGTGAGCAGGCCACACCGGGCCGAGGAGGACGTTGCTGATGAGCCCGATCCTGCTGGTGGCACCTGCCGCCGCTGCAAGCGCGACGGTGTCCATCACTCCTGGGTAGGCGACACGACCCACACTGCCCAGGGAGGCGAACCCCGATTCTTCGGCGCGCCGCGCCCACTCTGGAATGACGTCCGCTCTCATATCGCGTATCTGATTGGGGATTCCGATACCAATTTTCATGGGTTGTGTTCTTTCTGTGAATGGTCAGGGTGTCGGATGGTCTTGTGCTCACTGCCGGGATCGCGCTTGCGGAGCGTGCTGTTCATTCGGTGATTCGGGGGTGTTGAGCGGTGTGAGAAGCCTGGCGGCCGACTTGAGGAGAGAACGGGGGCACGCCGTGTCCGGTCCTATGGATGCCCGCCGTCGACGGACAGGTCGATCCCGTTGGCCAGCCGGTTCTCCAGCAGGAAGCGGCAGGCGTCGACGATGTCGGCCATGCGGCCGAGCTCGCCGGTCAGCGTCTCCGACCGGAACTGGGCCAGAGTGTCGGCCAGTTCCGCCCGGCCCTGCCAGAAGGGGCTGTCGCCGATCGGTCCGGGGTGGATCGCGTTCACCCGGACCGGCGCCAGTTCGATGCTCAGCGTCCGCACCATCCCGGTCACGGCGGCGTTGACGGCCGTCAGGGTCGTCGAGCCGGGGTACGGGTAGTCCTTGGCGCCGCCGCCGAACAGCAGCACTGCCGCGTTCGGCGCCAGGCGTTCGGCCAGAGCGGCTATGACGGCCGTGTACCCGACGACCTTTGTCACGGCCAACTGGCGCGCCGTCGTTATGTCGAAGCCGGCCAGACTATTGCGGTCGCGGACCATACCGACCAGGACGAGCCGATCGACCTGGTCGACCGGAGTGAGCGCCGCGGCTACGGTCTCCGGGCGGCTGAGGTCGAGCGCCAGACCGGTGACCACGCCCAGACGAGGCGGGCCACCGTCATTGGCGACGGCCGGTTGATGCCCGGCTACCGTCGCGGCGGTCTCCACGACCTCGGCGGTCAGTTCTGCGGCTACGGTCTCGGCCCGCTTGGCCTCGCGCCCGGTGACGACGACGTTCGCGCCGTCGCGCAGGTAGGCGGCGGCCAGTTCCCGGCCGGTGCCCTGTGTGGCGCCGATGATGAGGACGTTAACCAACTCGTGTCCAACCTTCCCTTGGGGGGATGAGGGGCGATGGGCCTTGGCTGCCGAGTGCATGGGCAGGGCACTACGTGAATTGCGAGAAGCCGGGCTGGTCGTCCTCTCTGAAGCCGTGTTCAACCGAGTTTCGGTGCACGGGCCGGACAGGGCAGGCTCGGGCGGGGCTTCCCGTACCCCGCCGGCCCCTGGCCGGGGCGAGCCGGCCAGGCTCGGCAGGCTCCTCCTGCGGACAAGCGGATCGAGAACAGGGAGGCGCGGTGCTCTGCGGGAATGCGGGCCCGCGCCGGATCCGCTGTCGTCATCGATCAGCTGGTGCCGAGGTCTGCGTCCCGGCTCGCGGAAACCAGGCGCTCATGGTGGTTCCGATAAAGACGGGTCCCGAGCGGGCGGCCGGCATGCCAGACGACAGCGGGAACGGCGGCGCGCAGCAGCTGGGCCTGCACCTCGCTCGCCCCGTGCAGGGCCATGCCCAGCATCAGCAGGCGCTGCGAGAAACGCACTTTGCCCAGGGACGCCTCGACCGTCGTCTTCCACTCGCGTTCGGTGAGGTGGCGATCGATGAGCGGCAGAATACGCTGCTCCTCCAGCGCCAGATGCTCATACAGCCCCGGCAGCAGACGCTCCGCGACGGCGGCGACGGCATCCCGGTCGGACACGTCGGCGGTGGCCTGCCAGCGCCGGCCGTTCGCGGCGAGCGCCTTCAAGTCCTCGTCTATGGCAGTGTGCTGCTGATTCATCGCCTCGATGACGGGCCCGACGTCATCGGAGCAGCGCTCCCGCAGCCGGGGCCACACATGGTCGTCCTCGCTGGTGTGATGGGCATGCAGGAAGTCGACCATCATCAGTACGTGGCCGGCGACGACGTCAGCGCCCCGCGCGTCACCGGCCGGCACACCCACGATCAGCGCGGGCAGAGCGCCGAACTCTCTCCGCATGGCGTCGTGCGCGCCGATCATGTCGCGGCTGTCAGCCATCTTCTCGTTCTTATCGGTGTGCATGAAAGAAGTTTTGAGACCGCACCTTTCAAACCGCATACAGCACGCATACCGCGGAGTCCTCACCACGTTGCCGCCGTCGGTGCCATGGGCTTACATGGTGCGGTGCTGACGTTCGCGGTGCTGGGTCCGTTCGAAGTCCGTGCGGGTGATCATTCGGTCCACGTCGGGGGCCGAATGTCCCGCAGGCTACTGGCGATTCTGGTCGCTGGGGAAGGCCGACCGGTCTCGGAGGACAGCCTGGCGGAAAGGCTGTGGGGGGACCACCAGCCACGCAACCCGGCGGGCGCCTTGCAGGTGTACGTCTCGCGGCTCCGCCGGGTGCTGCCGGGCACGGCGTTGCAGCGCTCCGCCGGCGGCTACCGGCTCGTTCCCGTCGGCACCGACGTCGAACAGTTCCGTGGCCACCTCGTCCGCGCTCATGCGCTGGTGGCCGACGACCGCCAGGCCGAGGCGCACGAGGCTTTCGAGGCGGCGCTGGGGTTGTGGCGCGGGACACCCTACGAGGACCTGGGCGACGACGAGTCGACGGTGGCGATCCGTGCCGCTTTGCTGGAACAGCGTGACAGCGCCCAGGAGGAGGCCGCCGCGTCACTACTGGCCTCCGGTAACCACGCCGGTTCCGTGGCCAGGCTCGAACCGCTGGTGCACGCGGCGCCGTACCGCGAACGTCGTTGGCAACTGCTTGCGCTGGCGCTCTACCGTTGCGGACGCCAAGCTGACGCGCTCAACGCGGTGCGCCGCGTGCGAACCCTGCTGGCCGAGGAACTGGGTATCGACCCGGGACCGGTGTTGCGGCAGCTCGAAAGTCGCATCCTGTCCCAGGACCCGGCCCTGGCGGCCACCGGTTCCCCGGCAGTGAAGCCCAATGACCGGCAGCTGTCGTCGTTCGTCGGACGCGACGCCGATCTGGCCCTGCTGAGCCGTCTCGTCGGCCTGCACCGGCTCGTCACCGTCGTGGGGCCCGCCGGATCGGGCAAGACCCGTCTGGCCGTGGAATGGGCGGGGCGGGACGCAGTCGTCCGGCTCGCCGATGTAGCCGACCCCGCCCACCTGGTTTCAGCGGTCGCCGCGGCGACCGGCGTCACCGGGTGCACCGGGGACCTGTACGAGGCACTCATCAAGCGGCTGCGCCTGTACGGGAAACTTCTGGTACTCGATAACTGCGAGCACCTCGGCGGCGAGGTGGCCCAGGTCGTCGTCGACCTGCTCGACCGGATCCCCACGTTGCGTGTGGTGGCCACCAGCCGCAGCCCGCTCGGCGTCGACGGCGAGCACAGTCTGCCGCTCGGGCCGCTGGCTGCCAGCGACGCCGTGACGTTACTGGCCGATCGCATTCGCGCGGGCCGTCCCGGCTGGACCGAGCAGGACGCCGACCGCAAGGATCTGGGCCGCCTCGCCAACGCGCTGGACCGTCTGCCGCTGGCCCTGGAGCTGGCGGCGGCGCGGGTGCGGACCTTCGGCGTACGGGGGCTGATCGCGAACCTGGACGACCGTTTCACCGTGCTGGGCAGGATCCCGCACAGCAAGATGACCCCCCACGCGACGTTGCAGGAAGCTGTCGCGTGGAGTTTCGACCTCCTGTCCGGCGAGGAGCACGACCTCGCGGTGCGGCTCTGGCCTTACGAGGGCGGCTTCCCCTTGGAGGCCGCGGGCTCCGCCGGTGATCTTGGCGCACTCGTCTCGCTGGTCGACCAGTCCGTGGTCACCGCCGAGACCGGCGGCAGCACGGCGCGCTACTGGATGCTGGAGACGATCCGGGCGTACGGCCGGTTGGTGGACGGAGATCCGGCGGCGACCCGGGCTGCTCATGCCCTCTGGGTCCGCAAGCTGGTCGCCCAAGCCGAGGGCGACCTGCAGGGCGTACGGTCCGCCACCACGATGGCGGCGCTGCGTCTGGAATTGCCGAACCTGCGCGCCGGGCTCGCTCACGACCTGACGTATGCCCCGGTTGAGGCATTGCGTACGGCCGCGCGGCTCATGTGGTTCTGGATCCGCAGCGGCCTGCTTGCCGAGGGCAACCGGACGCTGAGCGCGGCCCTTGCCGCGGCGCCGGACGCGCCACTCGGCGACATCGTGCGTGCCAAGACCTCCTCGGCTGCCCTGTCCTACTTCACCGGCGACGTCACCACCGCGCGCCACACGCTGTCCGAGGCGAACTTGGCGGTGGCCTCGGAACCGAGGTATCGAAGCTTGCTCGCCGAGGTCCGCTACTACCAGGCGCTGGTCCAGTTGCCGGGAGGCGACCCGGTGGTCGCGCTGGCCGCGTCGGCCGAGGCGCACGTCATCGCCACCGAAACGCAGACCACCTGGCTTGTCGCGGCGACCGCGATGGCGTGGGGCGCCGCCCTCGTCATGGCCGGCCGGACCGTCGAAGGCCGAGACCGGTTGCGGGCCGCGGTGCAACTCGCCGACGGCTCCGGGCTCGTCTGGACGGCCGCGCTCAGCGAGCTGATGCTGGCCCAGACCCTGGTCGACGCGAAGGGCAGCGAAGCGTTGCCCCTGCTGCGGTCCTCACTGCAACGCTTCCTCGTCGAAGGAGACCTGAGTAATCAGCTGGCCGTGCTGCACAACGGGGCCCTGGTCCTGGACGCCGCCGACGACGCGGCCGGCGCCGCGCTGCTTCGCGGCATCGTCCATTTTCACCAGGCACACAGCGACATCCGACCGGCTGGCACCTTTCTGCAGTCGACCGTGCCGCAGGGCTGGTACGAGGGCCCGCCGCCCTCCCAGCCGGCAGCGCTCAACGACGCCCTCGCCGTCCTGAGCGCCTCGGTGCGCGCTGTCTGACCGGTGTCACCCGGGTATATAGGTGCTCGGCCAGGATCAGGCCGGAAGCGGTCCACGACCCGTAATACGTCGACACCCGTATCAGCTCAGGAGCTTCTCGATGCGCATTGGCATCGGAAGACCCAACCAGGTGGGGCGACGTCCGCGCCTCGGTGATTCCCCGCCTGCGAGCGGAGGAAACGGGCTTCTCCAGGCTGGGTATCACCGGCCGGTTCGCCTATCCGGGCGTGAGGGACA
Organism: Streptomyces sp. Tu6071; assembly: GCF_000213055.1. NCBI lineage: Bacteria > Bacillati > Actinomycetota > Actinomycetes > Kitasatosporales > Streptomycetaceae > Streptomyces > Streptomyces sp. Tu6071. Next base: position 4,063,373 of record NZ_CM001165.1, read on the forward strand.
CCGTCGGCCTGGCCGCTGCCGCCGGCCAGGGCGGCGTTCGGGCTGCTCGGCCAGGTGCTGCTGGCGATCATTTGGCCGGGGGTTCCGCTGGCCAAGGAAGCAGCTTCGATCCACCGGTAGACCGTGGGCCAGGCAGGGCCGAAGACCGGAGGGAGCTGCCGCCTGGTGCATCCCGAACGGGCGACGAAACGATCGCGACCAACGCCTCGCGGTCACGCGCCCGCCACCGGCCCCCACCCTGCGGACGTATCACCACTGTTGGAGCCACTACCCGCCGAAACGACCTCCATAACTCGCCCGGCGCCCACCGCTCCGCAAGGCTCGTCATGCTCAGATCGGATAGTGATCCTGCCAAAGGAAACGACGTCCAAGGGCGCGCGAATGGCACGCCGCCCCCTGAAGGTCTAGACAACGCTGGAGCCCCAGGTCGTTGACCTGGGGCTCCATATAAGAGCGGGTGACGAGAATCGAACTCGCGCTCTGAGCTTGGGAATCACCCGTACTTCGGGCTGTTTCACGCTCCTGAGCTGCGGCGACGGGCTACCGCGTCTGCCCCACAGATGTGGGATGACGCCGTTGTTGTCCGCTGTTTACCGCCCCTACTGGCACGATGTGGCACGCTCCTCGGGCGATGCGCGCGAAGGCGAGGCTGCTGCGAAACCCGCAAGCGGGAGCACCTTGGCGGGCGCAGTGCCTCTCGTCGGTCATGCAGGCGGGTACAACCGTGCGAGGGGAGGCCTGTCCTTGGCTGACACGCTTCACCGAGCAGGCGCCGTTCCTTCAGCATGCCCAAGTTCGCGCTTCGCCGCGCACTGATTCGGTGCTTTGTGGCCGGCGGCATAGTGGGAGTCTCTGGCCCTCATGGCCGGGTTTGGGCAGGGGGTGCGCCCCGGTCGGCACTGACTCGCACCCGTGATGAGCGGACACGGTGTCGCTCACCTGGCCGCCCGTCGTCGGCCACATCCCCCTCTGCGCTTCGTTCGTCGCCCGGACCGTCCGCCCGCCCGTGGCCTTCGGAGCTGTAGGGCTGGGCTCACGGTCAGGGCTGGCCTGTCGCTTTTGTGGCCGAAAGGCTGAGCGTGATCGGGTAGGTGTACCGAACGAAAGTTCGGCTATGACCTCGCGGTATCCGTGGGGTTGCCTGCTGGACCCTTAACTTTTCGCGTGATAATTTCACCCCCATGGATAACAGTGGTGTGGAACGGATCAAGCAGGCCATGACTGACCTGTGCGAGCCGCTGTACGACTGCTTCGCCCGTGCAGGCGTCGCCAAGATCCATTTTTGCCCCGATGAGTCCGAGCGGGATCACGTTCCTGACTTCTCGGGCCGCGACTACAGGTGGCTTCGCACCCATTACGTGCGTGCCCACGTGCACCACGAGCTGAGCAAGCGCAACGTAGACCCGTGGAGACTCTCGGGCAATCACCGGCGCAACGGCGAGCTCTGGCTCACGGACGGCGAGCTACGCGCGCGTGTCCTTCACGGTCCGTCCGGGGATATTCCTGCTGCGGGACGAAACCTTGCGCGGCGGGCGTTCTACCGGAACGTGCCCCTCGATCCGAGGCAGATGCGGTTTGGGCTGCAAGAGCCGATCTTTGGCCCGATGAACGACCGGCTGCTGATCCTGTGGGACCTGGACGCCGCCAACAGGGAGCCGACGCTGCGGGTTGTCCGCCCCATTGGCCCTAGCCTCTACGGTCGGAGTGTCCCCGTAGACGTGGACTTCGTGTTGCCCACCACTGCCGAGGAACTGGGCTCGATGGAGTTCTTTCCCTCGGACGAGGACATCAATTTGAACATCCCGAACGAGGAGGAGGGCAATGAATTCGGTGCTGGCGGCATCTCCCGGTGAACGCCTGCGCACGCTCAGAGAGCTGATGGGTCTCACGCAGGCCCAGGTCTCGTCGATGTCCGGAGTGGCATCGTCCTGGATCTCGGACGTTGAGAACGGTTATCGGGATCACGACGATGCCAAACTGCAACTCATCGCGAAGGCCACCGAGACGCCCATCAGGTTCTTCTACGTCCAGCCCATGGCAGTCCCATTGGACTCCCTACGGTTCAGGAAGCTCGCCTCCGCGAAGCGGACGGTGACAAAGCGAGTGCACGCCCTCTACAGCGAGAGCTACAGAGTCTCCGACGACTTGATCACAGCGGAGCGGTATCCAACACCTCCTCTGCCCTTTACGGGCGCCGACAAGGTCACCAGTGGGGAGATCGAAGAGCTAGCGGATCAGACTCGTATCACCCTCCGGCTTGCCCCGGACAAGCCGATTCCCCACCTAACACGAGCTCTCGAGCGAGGGGGTATCGCTGTTGCCCCTATGGTTCTGACCGACCAGTCCGGCGACGAACCCAGCAGCAACGATCACTTCGGTGTCTCCTACTGGAGTGGCCTCGGTGGCACAGCCTTGATCGGCTATTTTCCGGCCAGTGGTGACCGCGACCGGTTTACCCTCGCTCACGAGCTAGGGCACCTCGTTCTTCACACATTCCGGCCCCGGGCCAAGGACGCCGAGGCAGAGGCAAACCGCTTCGCATCGGCTCTACTCATGCCTCGGGAGCGGGCACAGGAGGATTTGTCACCGCGTATGACGCTGACGGAGTACGCGCGGATGAAGGCCACATGGGGTATCTCCATCCAGGCTCTGATTATGCGTGCGTCCGCTGTTGGCAGGATCGATGAGACGCGCAAGCGGTCCTTGTATGTTCAGCTTTCTCAACGCAATTGGCGAAAGCAGGAACCGGTTGAAGTCGGTCAAGAGAGTCCTCTTCTTTTGTGGACCCTCCTGGAACGGCGTTTCGGCCCTAAACCATACGTGCCCGGGGCAGATCACTTGGCGATTCCGCCAGCTGTACTCCGGTCGATCGCACCCACGCCGAAGGCGCCAGGCATTCGCAGGCCCGCGCGGTCACCGCAGCAGGACGACGCGACCGGTGAGTCGCGAGTGGTTCAGTTCGTGCGCCGCAGCGAGGGCCCGACCACTGGCCCTACTCGGCTAGCTCGCTGATGCGGGCGCCTAACCGTGCCAGTGGCGGGCCCGTGCGGGCTGGGTAGCAGGGTGGTGAAGGCGGCCTTTGGGCAGCCTTCAGCCCACCGTCCAGATAGGGCGGGGGTCGGGTGGCTGTCTCGGCGCGGCCACTGGCTGACGGACAATAAGCGGATTTCAGCTCTGCGTTGACCTGGCCGGATGAAGGGTGAGGACGGCCCGGACAAGGTTGGTGATCCGGTTGGTGCTGCATCGGATCTTGCGGAGGACTCGCCAGCCCTTCAGCGTGGCGACGGCATGTTCGCCGACGCAGCGGATCTTGGCGTGGGTTGTGCTGTGGCGGCGCTGCCGCCGCTTGAGTTCTGGCCGCGGATCGACCCCCGGATGTGTCGCCCCGCCGCCTGGCCCGCGCGGTCGGTCCAGGTCGTCAGCCCAGTGGTGCTCAGGGCCTCCACGATCCCGTGGGTGCGGGCGGCGGTCAGGTCGTGGGTGGTACCGGGCAACGCAGGCGAGGCCCACAGCAGTGTGCCGTGCGGGTCGGCGATGAGCTGCACGTTCATTCCATGGCGTTTGTGCTTCCCGGAGTAGTACGGGCGGTCGGGAGCGATCCGGTCGATCGGCAGGAGCGTTGCCGTCCAGGATCAGGAACGCCTTGCGTCGGGGCGAGGACGGACAGGACTTCGATCGCCTCGCGTATGTAGCGGTAGGCCGTGGCGGTGCCAATGCCGAACCCGGCGGCGAGCTGAGCGTAGGTATCGCCCTTGCGCAGATGGGCCAGGACCAGCAGTTTCTGGTGGTCTGGCGGCAGGCGCCCCCATCGCATGCCCTGCCATCGATGCCGCGAGCGCAGTTGGCCGGCCAGGAAGCACAAGGTGAAGCTGGACAGGTCCGATGCCGGAGCGGTAAATAAGCACGCGAAGCCTTTGAGGGATCCGGTTCTCTTGGTCGAAAACCCGTCTACCAGAGGCTCCTTGGCGCTGTCAGCCTAACGCCGGAGTAAGTCCGGCAGGTTGGAGCAGGCTCGTTCACTGCAGAGCGCCCGTGCCGCACCGGCCTTCAACCCGCAGCTATGTCCCGGAACCCGCCCTCGCAGTACCAGTGGCTGTTGGCGAGCGCGCGGTACAGGGCCGCCATCCAGTTGTTCCGCCGGGGCTTGCTGCGAAAGCGCATCAAGCTTGCGAGCTCGGCCCGGACGTCCCCCGCCCCACCGGCAAGGAACACCTCCTCCAGAGCCGCGCCGACAGTGACGAGTTCGTCGGCGCACTGCTTCGCGAAGAGCGAGTCCAGCTCGAAGGCATCGAAGTGGAACCGTACGCGGTCGGCGAGGTCCTCACCCCAGGTGTGGTGAGGGTCCACGAAGTAGCGGACCCGCCAATCGAGCGGCCCCGGGCCAGGTTGGACGAGGAGTTCGGCGCGCAGCCAGAGCTGGTCTTCGATGTCGTCGTAATAGGGGTGGAGGCTCTGCTCTCCCCCTGTGGCCGGGAAGCGATCGAGCTTGATGGTATTGCAGTCGGCGCAGACAGGGATGAGATTGTCGGGCACCACCGCTAAGAAGGGGTAGTGGGCTTTCGGAAGGTGATGGTCCACCTGCTTGATGCGGCCGATCCCGCACAACGGGCACTTGCCAGGAGCGTTCCTGATCCGGTCGTAGAGCGGGCGCCCGGGGTACTCCTTGTCCCGCAGCCGCCGATCGTAAAGCCCTATCAGCGCCGTGGTGTGATTCTTATCGGGCGGGTTCGGGCGGAACGCCCTGCGGTCCAGTGAGTGCAGCGCAGATGCGGTGCACGCCGCGGCGAAGGTCTCTGCCGCCTTGACTATGGACTCCTCGTATCCCGACAGAATCCTTCCCTGCTCCTTGCCGACCTTGGTGCTGGTGCAGAGCTGGAAGGCTTCACGGGCGGACTCCTGCACCGGGCGATTGATGTGCAGCATCAGTGCGTCCCGTCCCGGTGGCGGCGAGCGGCCACACGGGCCAGCCCACGGCCCTCTGCCCCCAGCGCGTTGTTGAAGGTGCCCAGAATGTCCTCGTAGGTGTACCCCTCCCTCGCGAACTGTTCGATGATGGCGTGGAATCCGGTGCGGGTGACTTCCAGACCAAAGATCTCCCGGGTGATGACCCCTACGTTCTCCCCGAACGTCTCGATTTCGGGGTGTTCCACCGCCACGTCGCTTCCCGCCCGGCGCAGCGCCCACACCGCGCGGCGCGGTGTCTCCTGGAGGACCACCGGCGAGTGCGTAGCAATGAGCGCGACCCCGTTGGCGTCCAGGAGCAGTGCGGACAGCACTCGGATGAAAGTCGACAGTAGCGGCGGGTGCAGGTGTGCCTCGGGTTCGTCGACCAGGACCAGGGTCCGCTCGGTGCAGTGCTCGACCAGTCTGGCCAGGGTGAGAAGGACGATCTTGTGCCCCGAACTCAACGGGGCGAAGAGGCTCTCCGCGTCGGGCCGTTCACCGTCGGGGGCTGCGAGGAGAGCGATTTGCTGGTCCTGGAAGATCGGGTCGGTCTCCTCCACACGCTCCAGAGCCTCACGCCAGCGCTGTTTGCGTACGGGGCCTTGGGACACGCAGGCGCTCGCGCTCTTGGCGAACTCCTCCCCGAGCTCGGATAGCTCTTTCAGGCTGCTTTCCCCGCGCTTCTTTAGGCCGACGTACTGGTAGCCGACATGCCGGGTCGGGGCGAGCGGCTCGTGGGCGTCGAAGGCGCTGAACCCGACAGAAACCAGGTTCGCGAACGGATACGCATAATTCCCCGCACGGTCGATGAGCCGACTTCCATCAATTGGATGAAGACGCGCGCCAAGCACTGTGCGGGCGAGCGTGTCCAGGAGGCGGGTCTTGCCGACACCGTTGCTGCCGATCAGTGCGTGCACGTTGGTCGGCGGCATGGCATCGGGGTCGACTTCAAGGCCCAGGCGGATCCACGACCGATCGGGCTCCGAGACGCGCTGGTGGTACTCAATGTCGAATTTGGAGCGTGTCGGCCCTCCGGTCGCGATGCGGTGGAACTGGCCGGTCACCGTCTCGGGTTCCGTGCCTCGCAAGAGCGAAATTGTCATCACCGCCTCTTCGGAAGCGACCTCGAAGAGGTGGGGATCGAACGCGGCATCCTTCAACGTCTTGAGGATGGACTCGCGCGTGCTGGAGTCGAACTCGTCACGTAACTGGGTGTAGTAGCTTTCGTCGACCCCCAGCGAGAAGTACCGGTCGGAGAGACGCTCGAACGTCGGCGGGAGGTCGACCCTGCCTGATTCCATCCCGTAGTAGGCAACCTTGCAGGTACCGATCTCGATCTGCCGTGAGCCGTTGAAACACCACAGTGTGAAACTGGTCTTGAACCCGAAGTCGTCCCACATGTCCTGAACAAGGAACGCACCCGGTGCCTTCATCGGGGGCACACGGCGCGGCTGTATCTGCGTGAAGAGCACCCGCGCACGCTACCCGGACCGGTCGCATCACGTCCGCCCGATACTTCTTCTCGCCCGGAGCAATCACCGAATCGCCTCGATACTCGGTGCATCGCGGGAGGGTTTGGTCATCCTCGTATCGTCAGCGGCCACGGCCAGGACCGGCAGGCCGAACATAGCCAGAGCGACGTGCTTGTGCCCGGCGATCCAGCTGCGGGCCTGGTAGCGATGCAGGCTGGCCTGGCGCTTTGCGACCTGGCGCATCACCGTCGGGCAGGCGAGGAACGTCGTCGCCAGTACCGTCTCTGCACCTGCACCTGCACCTGCACCTGCAAGCCATGCATCAGCGTGAGGTTGGAAAATGCTCAATGGCGGTTCAGCTCATTGGCTGAAAGCCAGACCGCGAAAGGCATTGCGCACGTCGGCCAGCAGCTGGCGGTCGCGGGTGCAGTAGAGCTTGTTGGTCAGCAGTACTGCCCACCGGTCCTGAGCTGGGGAGATCCACATGCCGGTGCCCGTGAAGCCGTAGTGGACCCAGACGTCCTGCTCCCTGGTGGTCCCCGGTGCCGGATGCCAGAACAGCCCGCGTTCCGGTTGGAGGTTGTCGGTCTGCACGGTGAGGGACTGGGCGATCCACTCGGTCCCGAAGCCCGCCTTGGTGCGGGCTGTCGCGGGAGCGAGCATGTACCGCAGGAAGGCGGCGACGTCGTCGAGGATGGTGAAGACGCCCGCGATGCCGCATACGCCGCCGAGGAGGCGGGCGGAGAAGTCGTGGGCGGTGCCCTTGAGGTGGTTGCCAGTGTCCTCGTCGAGTTCGGTGGGGGCGCAGCGGGGTGACATGTCGGCGGGCAGGGGGCCGAAGCGCGTGGAGTCCATGCCGAGTGGGCGCCAGGTCCTCTCCTCGCAGAGCCGATCGAGGGGCTGGCCGGAGAGGTGTTCGGCGAGGTAGCCGAGGATGAGGGCGGCCCGGTCGGTGTACTCGACGGCTTCGCCGGGCGGCCGGTTGAGGGCTTCGTGCAGAACCCCCCTGCGAACAGCGACGGGGTCGGTTCCGTACAGGTTCTTCAGCTGCGCCCGTAGGGGCAGGCCAGCGGTGTGCGTGAGGAGCTGCCGGGCGGTCACGGCACCGAGGGGGTGGCCCGCGACCTCGTCCCAGAAGGTCCCGAGCGGGGCGTCGAGATCGAGGACGCCGTCCTCCCACAGGGCCCCGGTGGAGGCCCAGACGGCCAGGATCTTGGTCAGGCTGGCGACGTCGAAGACGGTGTCCGGCCGCATCCGCACATCCGGCTCGTCCGGGTCCAGGACACCGGTGGCGCCCCGCGCCCGTACCCCGCCCGAGTCGCCGACGGCCCATACCGCGCCTGGGTAGACCTTGTCGCGGACGCCTTCGCTCAGCAGGTGCTCGATGCGGTCGGTGCGGTACGGCATGGTCTCCCTCTTCGTATGGGCGTCCCGTGGGCAGCGTAGTGAGCCCGCTCGGAGAGGCGGGGCAGCGGCGTGCCGAAGGTCGCTTCGGCATGGCCGGATCTCAGGTGAGCTGTCGGCCGAGGCCGACAAGTTCTCGGGCGGTCTTCGACAGGGGGTAGCGCGCGGCGTTGGCGTATCCGGCCTGCCGCATCGCGGGCAGGAAGTCGGGTTCGGTTCGCAGGCGGTCCATGTCCCGGGCGAACGCGGAGGGGCGGGTGAAGTCGGTGGCCAGACCGGAGCGGGCCAAGGCTTCGCTGAGGCCGGGCACCGGCTGGTAGAGGATGGGGAGGCCGCAGGCTTGGGCTTCGAGGGCGACCAAGCCCATCGCCTCCAGGGTGGTGGACGGCATGACGAGGGCGTCGTGTTCGGAGAAGGCTTTCCACAGCTGTGGACGGCGCAGCCAGCCAAGGTAGCGGGCGCTCACCCCGGCCCGTTGCAGTCGGGGAGCCAGCACGCGGAACTGGGCGCGCGGTGCGGCGATCGACAGCTCGACGCCTCGGAGCGGGGCCACGCTCCGGATCAGGGCCTCGACGCCCTTCTCGGCGGTCAGTCGGCCCGCGTACAGCAGGCGGACGTGACCTTTCGCCAGGCGAGGAGTGCGGAGGGGCGGATGGGCGAGGAGCCGGTCCGGGATGCCCCACGGGATGTGGGTGATCTTGCGGCGGTCGGTCTGCGGGGCGAGCTTGAGGAGATGGTCGGCCATCGCGTTGGTGGGGACGACGATGGCGTCGACGGCGCGAGCGGTCGCCCGCAGGACCTGGAGCTGGTCGCGGTGGGTCTCGGCGAAGAGCAGGTCGGTGCCGTGGACCAAGGCGATACGGGGGTGCCCGGGCAGGGCCCGGATCAGGGCGGGGGTGGCGCCGAAGGCGAGGTGGTGCAGGTGCAGCACCTCGATGTGGGCGGGATCGACCGCAGAGAGCAGGGCTTGTTGCAAGTTGCCGACGTACCGGTGGAAGGCCGGGCCCTCCAGGCACTTGCCCGGCACCCTGAGCAGGTTGAGCCCGGTCGGCGTCCGCAGGCGGGGGCCGCTCGGAGCGAGCATGAAAGCCTGCGCGGGGATGAGGGGTTCGTCGCCGGTGTAGAGGTCGAGGAACAGTTCTACGCTGCCGCCGGGGCTGCCTGCGGGCAGGTCCAGGAATGTGGCCGTCATCTGCTTCGGAGCGGGGCTCCCCAGGTCGCTCATCGGCGGCCTCCGCCGATCTCCTCGTACAGACGGGAGATGTCGATGCCCTCGGTGCTCGCGTACTTCGCCGACTGCCGCTGATAGCTGGCCGCTGTCCCCTGCGTGGTGAGGAAGACCAGCTTGCCGAATGTCATGCCCGGGTAGACGCGGACGGGCCGGGCGGCGCGGATCTCCAGGGTCCAGCGGATGGCGTGGCCTTGGTGGCCGAGCGGCGCGGAGACGTGGACCCAGATGCCGAGGGAACCGATGGTGTGGTCGCCGTTGAGCAGCTGCGCGTACGTCTCCGAGCCGGTGCGCTCGTGGGTGACGCCGAGGTAGAGCAGTCCCGGCTGGAGGACCAGGCCGGAGCTGGGGATCGTCTGCTCGGTGTAGGCGGTGGGGGCGGCGGCGTCGAGCTCCCCGGCGCAGACGCGGAGGGTGTCGCCGAGGCGCCAGTCGTAGGCGTTGGGGGAAACGTGGGCGGGGTCGTACGGGTCGATGGTGATCTCGCCGGTTCGGACGGCGGCGGTGATCGCGGGACCGGTGAGGATCACGGGGCGACCGCCTCGACGGGTTCGGCGTCGCGCCAGTAGCGGGAGGGCTGAGGGCCCTCGGCGGCCTGGTACTTGCCCGCGTACAGGTCTATGTCGCCGCTGGAGACGAAGAACATGATCTGCCCGATCTTCATCCCCGCGTAGACACGCAGTGGGCGGACCGGCGAGAGCATCAGGGTCCACTGGCCGTGGAAGCCGATGTCGCCGATGGGGGCGGTGATTTCGACGAACAGGCCGAGTCGGCCGACCGAGGAGCGGCCGAACAGCAGCGGGACGAAGGTGTCGGAGCCGACCTGCTCCAGGGTGTGGCCCAGGTAGAGCTCGCCGGGCTGGAGGACGTATCCGGCCTCGTCGATCTCGACCGTGGTGGTCGGATTCGCCCGGTGGGCGTCGATGACCGGGGTCGTGTACGTCAGGAGCCTGGGACCGAGCCGGACGTTGTAGCTGTTGGGGTTGACCTGCTCCGGCTCGAACGGGCTGATCGTCAGACGGCCGTCCTGGGCGGCGGCGGTGATCTCGGGGCCGGTGAGGATCATCGGATGCCCTCTTCCGCCTCGGGCAGCGGGGTGGCGATGACGCTGCGGACGGCCTCAGCGAGCCGAAGGCCCGCCTGGTGGGTGCGTCCGCCGAGGTAGGTGTCGGCGAGGTAGCCGGTGGTCAGTACGGACCGGACGCCCTGCGGCAGGGGCGAGGGGGAGGCGACCAGCGGGCCGGCCTGCTTGGCCAGGTCCGCGAGCAGTCCGTCTGGGTTCTGCGCCTGCCGGTCGGGGAGGAAGGCGTGGACGAGCTGGTTGTCGAACGGCTCGATGGCCAGCAGGTCTCCGAGTGTGAGGGCATCGCCGAGGCGGGTGGGCCGCAGCGCGGTGTCGTTGAGGACGACGGCGTCGGCGCCGAGGCCGGTGTACAGCCGGGAGGCGATCTCTTCGAGGAGCTGGTGGCGATCGAGGACGGTATCGCGGTAGGGCTCGTTGACGGTGCCGAGGCGGGTGGCGAGCCTTTGCCACGTAGAGGCGATCTTCTCCTCCAGGGCGGCGAGGTGGTGCGGGACCGTCGCCGGGGCGGGGAAGACGGCGATACGGGCGGCCCAGCCGGAGCCGACGGGTTCGGCGGCGGCGTATCCGGCGCCCAGCTCGCGGCCCTTGACCACGAGGGTGTCGCCGACGCGCACCGGTCCGTAGGTGTCGCTGTGGCAGTGCCCGGCGAAGACGACGTCCAGGAACGGGCAGGCGAGGGCGAGTTCGAGGTCCTCTTCGAAACCGGAGTGGGACAGCACGATCCAGGAGTCGACGTGGTGGTGGTGCTCCAGCATCAGCTCACGCAGCGCGGTCACGGGGTCGGTGACGCGGTGCCTCGCCCGTTGAACGGCGGGGATGGTGTGGAACGCGCTGACGCCGATGACCGCGGAGACGGCGACCCGGCGGCCGTGCATGTCGACGATACGGAGGCGGTCGAACAGCGGCTGCCCGGTGGTGGCTTCGACGGCGTTGGCGCAGATCGTCATCTCGCGCAGGCCCGGTTCGAAGTAGTGGGGCCAGCCATGGTTGCCCGGTGCCAGCACGTCGTACAGCGTGATGAGGATCTCGCGCTCGATGGCACCCTTGCCCAGCCGGTAGAAGCCGGTGCCCTCGAAGAAGTCGCCGCAGTCGGTGATGAGCGAGGTTGCCTTGAGGTCGTGCAGGTGGGGAAGGAGCCTGCCGGCCTGGTCGAGGGCGGAGTGGACGTCGGTGGTGGCCACGATCTGGCCGTACGTCCTGCTCATCGCGGTACGTCGGTGAGGTCGGCGCCGAGGGCGCGGAGTTTGGCGGGCAGGTCGGCGTGTCCTCGGCGCAGCTGGTCGAGGCCGCTGACGGTGGTGGTGCCCCGGGCGGTGAGGCCGGCGATCAGAAGGGCGGAGCCGGTGCGGATGTCGGTGGCCTGCACCGTCGTGCCCGTGAGGCGCTGGGGCCCGGTCAGGCGGCAACGGGTGGGCGACAGCTCCTCGATCACCGCGCCGAGCCGGGCGAGCTGGGGGAGGAGGTTGCCGTGGCGGCCGGGGTTGATGTCGTCGGCGAGCGTGTGGGTGCCGGGCAAGGTGAGCGCCAGGGCCATCAGCGCGGGCTCGAAGTCGGCGTCCAGGCCGTCCGGGGTCAGCGAGGCGATCGCCCGCAGCGGCCCTCCACTCACGGCGCGGGCCCGGTGGACGGTGAAGGCGTCGGCGTCGAGGGTGACGGGAACGCCAGCCCAGTTCAGCAGGTCGGCCAACACCGTGAGGTCCGGCCCGTGGACGCCCTCCACGCGGCCCTCCCCGCCGGTGGCGGCGATCGCGCAGGCCAGGGTGCCCGCCTCGATCTTGTCGCCGGGGACCCTCCAGACGGCGGTCTCGGACGCGGCACCCGGTGGTGGGACCAGAGTGATCTTCCGGCTGTCCGCGTGGGCCGTCCACCCGGCGGCCCGTAAGGCCGCGAGTACGCCCGTGGTCTCCGGGGACAGGTTGGGGTTGCCCAGTTCCAGGCGGTTGCCGGCCACGACTGCCCGGCAGATCGCGGCGACGCTCGCTCCCCGCGAGCGAAACGGCAGCGTCAGGGTGACCTCGTCGCGGCTCCGCTCGGCAGCCAGGACGCGGTACCCGGACTCGTCGAGGAGAACGGCGTCGCCGAACGCCTCGTAGACGGCGAAGTGCAGCTCCATCCCCCGGTCACCGATCCGGCAGCCACCCGGCCAGGGCAGAGCCGCCTGCCCGTGAGCGGCCAACAGCGGCGCCACCAGGTAGTAAGAGGCTCTGATTCGGGTGGCGTCCGTCAGGTCTGGCGCGGTGGTGGGACGCTTGTCGGGCGCCACGATCACGGTTCCCGGCTCGGCGACAGGGCGAGCGACGCGGTAGCCGCTCCGCTCCAACAGACCGAGCATCCTCTGGACGTCGGCGCTGGCCGGGATGCCGGACAGACGGACGGCACGGCCTACGGACGCGGCGGCGGCCAGCAGCGGCAGTGCCGCGTTCTTCGAGCCGTCCACTCGTACCGTCCCGGCGAGTGGGCGGCCGGGGCGGACGGTGACGGTGTCGGCGGCTCTCGTAGAGGTGCGGGCAAGATCCATCAGAACCTCCGGTTCGCGGGTGGAAGGGCGATGTCCCGCCCCTGACGCTTGACCTTGCGTTGCTGCTGCTGGGACGTTTCGCGACGCTGCCGTCCTGCCGTCGTCGGAGTTGGCCGACGGGGCCGGAACCCGTCAGCCGCTGCTGCGGGAGAAGAGGCACCACGTGGTGGCACCGCCGTCACTCACTCCCCAGCGGTCGGCGAGCGTGGCGACCAGGAAGATGCCGCGCCCCGACACCTCGTCGTCGCCGGGGCACCTGATCTCCGCCCGCGCCTGCGGGGCCCCGTCGCGCACCTCGACCACCAACTCGCCCGTGGTCGGCCACACTCGCAGGCTCACGTACCCGGAGCCGTAGCAGACCGCGTTGGTGACGAGTTCCGACACGGCGAGCACGATGTCCCCCGCCAGCGCCTCCGAGGTCCGCCAGCAACGGAGCTGGTCACGGGTGATCCGGCGCATCTCCGCGACGCGGGCCTTGTCGGACGCGAAGGCGACCTCGATGCCGTGGCCCAGGGCGGGCCCGGAGACGAAGTCCGATGCCGGACCGGCAGCGGCGGCCGGGGGCGGAGGCTCGCGCCTGAACCCGGCCGGCCGCCTGGCAGCGTCGGGGGGTTCGGCCGTTCCACGCGACGGACCGTGCTCAGCCTGGGCCCCTGTCGCCGTGGGGAGGGCAGCCGCACGACTGCTCGGTACACGGACGAAGGGGGAGAAGCGCTCTGCCACGATGCCCACGTCCCCGTTCCGATCGGTGAAGGTCTCGACGGGCGGACCGTCGTCGGTCCGTTCCGCCGTGGTGGGAAGAGTGTGGGCGCCTGTTTTCGCCGTACCGACCGCCGCCGCGATATCGCCGCAGCGATATCGATCCGCGCCTAGCCTGTGACTCAGTGAGGTCGTCAACTCCCCGAGTACGGCGGGTGCTGCCATGAAGAAGCCGGGTCGCGCGTGCGGCAAGTGCGGGAGCACGTTGAGTCAGTACAACCCCGACTCCCAGTGCGCGCGGTGCGCTCGCTCCGTAGCCGCGCCGCATGTACCGGATCGGGCTTGGCGTGATGCCTCAGTGCAACAGGCCCTCGCTGTATGGGACTTCGGGGAGCTATTACGCCTGCTCCGCCGCCGATCGGGCCTCTCGCAGATGGACGTACGGGCCCTGACCGGCTTCACCCAGTCGCACATCTCCGACCTGGAGAACGGCCGCAAACAGCTCGGCGGACGGGACGCCATCATCGGCCTGCTCACGGGCCTCGGCATCCCCGCCGACCTCCGGCCGATCCTCCTCACGCCCCTCTCCACACCCCCGCGAACCGCCGTCGCGGAGGCTCTGGACCCGGCTTTGCCGTGGACGGCCACTCGTATGGTGACGTCACTCGAAGTTGCTGTCGGAGGCCCCGTGAAGCGTCGAAACGTGCTGACCGCCCTGAGCGGTTCCGCCCTCACCCCGTACATCCTCCACTCGGCCGTCGCGCCTGCTGAAGCGCTCGCCGCAGAGGGGCGGGAGGGAACGCGGGTGACCGCCTCCCTGCTCGACTCGCTCCAGCGCACGACGGACGCGCTACGGGAGTTGGACGCGACGAGCGGCAGCGGGAACCTGTCCGGGACCGCCACGCGGCACCTGCGCGTCCTGCTCGGCCTCACGAAGTCAGGTACGTACGACGAGAGAACCGGCCGGCGCCTCGCGGCCGTGACCGCCGACACGGCCATGCAGGCGGGTTGGTACGCGCTCGACGGCGGCCGTCATGAGGCCGCGCAGCGTCTTCTCCTGGGCGCGCTCCGCGCGGCCCATGCCTCGCAGGACTCGCGGTTGCGTGCCGGAGCGCTGTCGTTCCTCGCCATCCAGGGCTACTCCGTGGGCGATCCGCGTGATGCGGTCACCGCCACCAGGACCGCACGGCAGTTGCTCGCGGACCAGGACGTCCCCGCCCTGCGCGCGATGCTGCTGACGCGGCAAGCGCGCGGGCACGCCCGCCTGCGCGAAGAGCGGCACGCCCTCGCGGCACTCCAGGAGGCGGAGGCGCTGTGCGCGCGGGGGCCGGGCGAGAACGACCCGCACTGGCTGTACTGGGTGAACCCGGGTGAGATCCATGGACAACGGGGCAGCGTGTACTTGGAGTTGGGTAAGCCCGCCGAAGCTGCGGCGGCTTTCGCGTCGGCCCGAGGCTCACTCGCTGCGGACGCGGCGCGGACGAAGGCGCAGTTCCTCTCCCGCGCGGCAACGGCCCAGATGCGTGCGGGTGATGCCGACGCCGGGTGTGCGACCGGGGAGGAGGTCCTCGGGATGGTGCGGGACGTGCGGTCGGCGAGGCTGGACGAGCACCTGCACGCGATGCTTGCCGAGGCTCGCCGCTTCGGCGGGGCGAGGGCCATACGGTCCTTCGTCGAGCACGGCGAAGAGGTCCTCCGGGAGCGGGTGCCGGCATGATCCTCGTCCTGTGGGACATCGACCGGACCCTCCTCTACGCGGGGGACACCGACCGCCTCGTCTACCGCGAGGTCTTCCGCACCGTCGTCGGCCGCCCGGCGACGAAGCTGCCCGCGAAGGGAACGGGGGTCACGATGCCCGTGGCGGTACGGGAACTCCTCGCGGCCAACGACGTCCCGGAGGCGGACCGTCTGGCCCCCCTCATTGTCGCGCGCCTCCCCGCCGAACTGCTGCGCCACCGGAGCGAGTTGCTTCGGGACGGCCACCTCATGCCAGGCGCGGTCGAAGCCCTCGCAGCGGTACGCGCGGACGCGGACCTCGTCCCGTCGATCGTGACGGGCAACCTGCGGGAGAGCGCCGAGATCAAGCTCGCCGCCTTCGGTCTCACGGAGTACGTGGACGTCTCGCTGGGCGGCTACGCCTCCGACGACCCCCACCGCCCCGCTTTGGTCCGCATCGCCCAGGCCCGCGTGGAACGCGCCCACGGCTGGCCCTTCACCCGCGCGAACACGGTCATCATCGGCGACTCCCTGCAAGACGTCCGCACGGGCCGGGAGGGAGGCGCCCGGGTGATCGGTGTCGCCTCGGGCACGACAGCGGCCGAGGCGCTCGCCGACGCGGGGGCGGATGAAGTGTTGAGCGACCTCACTGACCCGGTGCGGCTGCTGGAGCTGATCCACGCGAGGGGATAGCCGCCTGCGCTTGCCGCCTCACCCGTCCGCTGTTCGTTCGTAGTGTCGGCACGGCGTGAACCTCACCGGCGGCGTACCGGGGTTGTCGGTCCCGGCAGGGGATTCGTCGCCGTCAGATTCGGCCCGGCGCCACGTACCGGACCCCGCACCGTGCTGCGCGCCATAGCCGCCTGCGCGCGGGGGCTGGGTGCCGTGCGTGCGCCGAGTCGGTGGACGCGCCAGGTCAGTACGCGCGCGGGGTTGCGGGTGTTCGCCAGGGAGCGCTGGCCGAGTGCTTGGTCGAGCAGGGCGGTCGCGGAGTGGCCCGTGGCCTCTGCTTCGGCGAGGGCGGTGGCGAGTGCGTCCCAGGCGGGATCGTGGAGGATGCGGTCGGCGTGCTCGGGCACTGCGTGTGCCACGTGCTGGGCGAGTCGCCGCCTCGTCTGGGGCGGAGGTGTGCGCCGAGCGAGGTGGTTCAGCGCGGTGTCGGCGGCGCGTGTGGACGCGGACTGCATGTGCGGGAGGGCTTGCTTGGTCGCGGCCTCCTGCTGGGCGTGTTGGTGTGTGCGGTGCCAGTGCAGGGCGAAGGCCACGGCGGTGAGCGTGGCGTCCAGGAGCATCGCGAACGCTGCTCCGTCACGGTCCGGGGGCCGCTGTCGCCAGATCGTCAGGACACTGCGGCGGAGCACGCGCGCGCTGTGGAGATCAGCGGCGATACGGGAGCGGGTGGCGCGTTCGAAGGCTGTGGCCGCGTGCGCGAGGTCTGCCCTCGTGTCGGCCGGGGCGATGGCGGCCAGCAGGTCCAGCGATGTGCCTAGTGCGGCCAGTTGCCCTTGGGCGAGGTGTTCGTCGCCGTGCGCGAGGTGGTGCGGGACGCGTTCGACGGCGGCGATGGCCTGGTGCCAGGGATCGCCGGCCCGGGTGGCGACGGGCGCACCGGCAGTCGGGGTTTCCAGGCTCTGGCGGATCTTGGGCAGGGACAGGTCGGGGGCGAGGGTGGACCCCGAGTAGAAGACCGGATCGCCCGCCCCGTTGGTGTCGCCGCGCAGGGCGAAGTTGCAGCCCAGGGCATCGCCCGACGGGCCGTGCTTGAGGCGGACGATCACTTCGGTCGCCTCAAGGAGCGAGAAGAACTCGGCCTCGTCCGACGCGGCGGCCACGGCCCTGCGCACACGCAGGCGCAGGACTTGGCGGGTGGTGGTCGCGGCGCCTTGGCGCTTGGCCTTGAAGTGCTCCTTGCTCGTGTGGTGCTTGGCGGCGGTGCCGTCGCCCGGGTTCAGGCGCCGGAGGTCGTAGTCGGCTTCGATCTTCCTGGCTTCCCTCTGGACGGCGCGCTTGTCGTGGTCGCGTGCGGGGCGGCGGCCGTCCTGGCGGACGAGGGTGGCGGCGATGTGGATGTGATCCTCGGCGTGGCGGACGGCCACCCAGCGGCAAGCCTCCTCGTCGCCTTGTGGCGCGATGCCGGCGGCGGCCACGATGCGCCGGGCGATCTCGCCCCACTGCTCGTCGGTGAGGACCGGGTCCTCGGGCGCGGCACGAACGGGGCAGTGCCAGACGGTGTGCACGGGAGCCGCGTCACCGAGCATCCGTACGGGCTGGTCGAGTTGGGCGGCGAGCTGGTCTGCCACGTTCCGGGGGTCGCGATGGGGTGTCCGGCCCGGATCGGGGGCGAAGCCGTTCCAGGACGCCACCACGTGCGGGTCGACGTGCTCGTTGGCCCGGCCGGGGCCGAAGAGGTAGCCGATGGTGCGGTGTGTGGCCCTCGGCCCTTTGCCGAGGATGATCTTCGGGATCACCGTGCCTCCAGCGTGCGGGCGACGGCGGTGTCCACGTCGGCGATCGACGCCTCCACGCGGGCCAGCAGCCGCATGACGGTGTCAGCCAGGGGCCACTCGCCCTCCATGTTCATGTGGCGAGCGAGCTGGTTGAGGTTGCTGCCGACCTTGCCCAGTTGCCCGTTGGCGGTCATCAGCGCCTGCACCATGGCGCGGTAGTCGGCGACGGCGGCGGTCGGGTCGTCGGCGCGGGCAGCCGCGAGCGCGCTTTCGGCGACGTAGCCGCCGGGGGTCATGCGGCTCAGAGCGGCGGCGTCGCGCACGAGTACGAACTCGGCGTCGTTGAAGCGCGGCGAGACGCGGCGGTCGCGGAGCTTCGGGTTTCGCAGACGGCGATGCGGTGCGCACTGCTGCGGTGCGTCGGGTGTCCGGTGGGCGGGCCCTTCCCCGGTCGGCACCCCTGGGCCGGCCGTCTCCGACGCACCCCGGGCGTCGGACGCCTCGGCCCCCACGGGGGCCGAGGCCGGGTAAGGACTCCTTACCCGACAACTTGCTGCGTCTGTGTCTGTGGTGTGCACGTTTTTCCCGGCGGCGGGTACGGAGGGCTGCTGAGAGCTGTTCTCGGGCACGAGGACTCCTGCAAGAAGCGGAACGAGGAGCCCGGCCTCCCGCGCTCGGAGCGAAGGAGGCCGGGGATGGTGCGGGCCTGCGGATCAGTGCGTACCGGCGCCGACGGCGGCGTCGCGCTCGCCTTGCAGCAGGTCCTTGACCTCGTCCAGGCGGCTGCGGGAGATGCCGAATCCCTGGGCACGTATGGCCTGTTCGACGTTGCGGCGGGAGACGCGGTCACCGCGTCCGAGGGGAGCGGTGCGCCCGATGGCGACGGCCTCGTCGAGGGGGAGGATCGGCGGGTGTCCCGTGCCGGTGCGGGCGGGGAGTGCCTGCGGCTTGGCGTGGGCTTCCGGCTCGGTCGCGTCGGTTGTGGCGGGGGTCGGCGCGCTGATGGTGCGGGCCGGCGACGTGTGGCCCTCCTCTTTGTGGCGGTTGTCCGCGACGTGGCGGCGGCCCATGAGGAGGTAGAGGTGTACGGCTCCGGCGAGGGCGAGCGGTGGGATGGCGGAGATCGTTCCCACGGTGATGTCGCCGAGGGCGAGTCCGGTGTGGCGGGTCTGCTGGTTGAGGCGGATGGCGTGGAGGACGTTGGCCCAGATGCTGGTGGCGGTGGCGAGGCCGACGAGGGACCAGATGTAGAGGCGGCTGGGGAGCGGGGTGGCGCGCAGCACGAGGAGTGCGCCGATACCGATGGCGATGAAGCCGTCGATGACGAGGGGGAAGGCGTAGGTGAGCGCGGGGTGGATCTGGCTGGCGGCGGCCATCTGGCGCAGGGCGTCGTAGGAGAGCGCGAAGGCGGCGAGGGCCAGTAGCGCGACGCCGGTCCGGACGGCTGCGGTCAGTGCGACAGGCTCGGCGGCCGGGGCCAGCGGGACCGGCTCGGCGGGCGGCGTGGGAGGGGTGGGCAAGGGGTGCTCCAGGAGGGGTACGGCTGTCGGCCGGTCGGTGCCGGCGAAGAAGGTGGGGGACCCGTCGCGACCCGTCGCGTGCCTGTTCAGAGCAGGTACGGGTGCGGGCGCGGCATCGGGACGACTCGTCACCGCGCCGCGACCCGTCACCGCGCTGACCTGCGGGGCGACGAGTCGTGACGGGTCGTGTCGGGTCAGGTCCCGGCCGGTGCTCCGGTAGCGGCCGATGCGTCGGCACCGACCGATGCTTCGGTCCCGGCCGGTGCTCCGGGTACGGGCTCGGGGCAGTACCGCGCCCAGGAGTCGGCGAAGTCCAGGCGGGCGTAGCCCCGTGCCTGGACGTTGCCGTGGAAGCGGCGTACCGCGGAGCTGATCCCGTACTCCTTGAGGAGGATCTGGAGACCCCGGGGAGTCAGACCGTTGACGGTGTACTCGGGCCAGGGCGTCTCGGCGTCCTGGTTGAGGATGTCGAGGAGACGGCTGGTGCGGAGCGCGGGCGGGTTGCCCTCGGTGGTGAAGGCGTGTCGGATGTCGGCGAGGAGGCGGATGCCGAGGCTGCCGTTGTCCTGCTCGTTCGCGGCCTCGCGCTCGGTCATCACCTGGCAGGCGGTGCGCGCCAGGTCGGGCCACGGTCCGCCCGCCAGGTCGGCGACGGCGACGAGGGGCTGCCAGGTGTCGGCCGCGCGATCCTGTACGGGCATGGCGGGGGTCATCTCCATCGCCTTGGCGTGGAGCGGGTCCAGCCAGGTGGCGAGCTGGTCGCGTACGGCGTGCAGGGCCGGGGTGTCGCGGAAGGTGCGGAACTCCGTGACCTTCTCGCCCGGCCTGCGCCGGCGCATACGGATGACGACCGACCTGTCCATGATCGTGTCGGGCAGATCGCCGATCCCGGCCAGGGCGGCCATGGCGAAGGTGGGGTGCTTCGTGACCTCGTGATTGGGGCCCGAGACGCGCAGAGTGGGGCGGTTGCGCTGGTGTCCCGCGTTGAGCAGGCCGCGCAGTTCCTCGTTCTTCTCCGCGACCTTCGAGGAGCCGAAGAGGGTGTCGGCCTCGTCCACGAGGAGCGTGGGCGGGTCCTCGGTGATGGACCGGTAGATCGCGGCTGCCGAGGCGTTGACCGTGATCAAGGGGTCGTGGACGCTCTCGGTGATCACGTCCAGCAGCCGTGACTTCCCGCAGCGCTTGGCGGGTCCGACGACGGCCAGGCGGGGCGCGTGCTGCCACGCCTTCTGGAGGTGCGTGGCGGCCACCCACAGGGTCACCGCCGTGAAGGTCTCCTCGCCCGGCAGCACGACGTACCGGCGCAGATGCTCACGGATTTCTTCCAGGGCGCGCTGCCCCTCGGTGACCTGCGGAGAGACGGGCCGACCAGGTATCGCCACCGGCGGCCAAGCGGGGTCTGCGGGCGGCTGGGATGGCGCGTTCGGGGCGGGATCGTTCATACTCGACATGAAGCTCCTCTGCTTGCGGGCCACTGGGACGGCAATCCCGGCCTCGCGAGTCGTCGTTCAGGGATGGGCGGCTTGAGGTTTGCGCTGTGAGCCCCTCGGTGTTGCGTCACCGGGGGGCTTTCCGCGTTTCATACGCACCCGACGGGTGCCCCACCAGAGCGCAAGGGTCCCGTGGGAGTACGACTGTACCACCACCTCTGCCGTACGCATAGCACTTTGCGTACGGCAGAACCGATGCTAGGGTTGTGCCACGTCGCAAAGGTGCGGTGAGACGTACCGCTGAAAGGAGGCGCGATGCCGGACGACGAGGACACGTCAGCGGGGGTGATCCTCAGTGGCGAGGAGAACGCCGCCGTGCGCGTCAAGCTCGAACGAGAGAAGCGGGGCTGGAGCACGACCACGGTCTCCGACCTGCTGAACGAGGCCGGCTTCGACATGAACCCGTCCGCCGTGTGGCGCATCGAGAACCGCAAGCGCCGCATCAACCTCGACGAGGCCATCGGCTTCGCCGAGGTCTTCGGCGTCCCGCTCACCAACTTCGTGGGACCGCCGCGCCTCGCGACCATGGGCCGCGCCATGGAACTGATCGACGGCGTCGTCGCCGCCTACAGAGCCTCGCACCGCGCCAACCACGAGGCCCGCGAGGCCCGAGACCGCCTCGACGCTTACCTGGCCGACCACCCGGACATCCGCGAAGAGGCGGACGTGATGGTGTCCAACGCCATCGCCACCGAGATGACGAAGATCAACGAAGAGTACGGGCCCGACTCGGATTCATAACCGCCCGTACCTCGTCCGTCGTGAGCCGCAAACCCTCACGACGGACGCACCACACGACCCATCCCAGAACGACCCGGCCGCAGCGGAGTTGCCGCTCCGCTCCTCGGCCAGAACCGGAGCACCCCTTGCCCCACCAGGCGATACCGCACGCCTCCGCCCAGCCCCCTCGGCGAGAGGAGGTGAACACCCACGACCCGCTCCTCACGGTGGACCAGGCCGCCGAACGCCTCGGCACCGGCGTCCGCTTCATCCGCCGGCTCATCCAGGAACGCCGCATCCGCTACGTGAAGCTCGGCAAGCACGTCCGGATCCCGGAGAGCGTACTCACGGCCTACGTCGCGGAGCGGACGGTCGAACCCGTCCGGGGGCGACGCTCCGGTTTCGGGCTGGTGGCCTGATGGCACGATCCCGCACGAGGGCCCCGCGCCGCAGCTTTGGGGCGATACGCCGTCTTCCCTCGGGGCGGTGGCAGGCTCGCTACCCCGGGACGGACGGTTCACTGCGCGCGGCCCCGGAGCGGTACGAGACCAAACGCGAAGCCGAACTGTTCCTTGCCCAGGTGCAGGCCGACCAGGCCCGGGGCGACTGGATCGACCCGACCGCGGGCGAGGTGCTGTTCGCCGAGTACGCCACCCGGTGGATCGACGAGCGCGGCGTCGCGCCCACCACCGAGGAGCTGTACCGGCGGCTGCTCCGCCTCCACCTGGAGCCGACCTTCGGCGACACGTACGTCAACGCCATCGGCCCCGCCAAGGTCAGGACGTGGCGCGCGGAACGGCGGAAGGTGACCGGTGCCACGACGACGGCCAAGTCGTACCGCCTGCTGAAGGCCATCATGCAGACGGCTGTCGAGGACGACCTGATCCGCAGGAACCCCTGCTTCATCCGTGGGGCCGGCCGCGAGGACGCTGCCGAGCGACCGGTGGCGACTGTGGAACAGGTCTTCGCGCTGGCGGACGCAATCGGCATCCGCTGGCGGCTGATGGTCCTGCTCGGTGCCTTCGCCTCCATGCGCCCTGAGGAACTGGCAGAACTGCGCCGGTCGGACATCGACCTCGACGCTGGATCGGTACGGGTCCGGCGGGCCGCACCGGAGCTGAACACAGGTCACCGGGTGGTCGGCGATCCCAAGTCCCGTGCCGGGAAGAGGGAGATCATGCTGCCGAGCTTCACCCTCCTCGATGTCCGGCGGCATCTGGAGTGGTTCGCTCAGGACGGGCCGGACGGCCTTGTCTTCGTCGGGGAGCGGGGGGCTGCCCTTCGGGGCACCACCTTCGGCCGGAAGTGGCGCAGTGCCCGCGACACGGTCGGCCTGCCGAAGGAGTTCCGCTTCTACGACCTCCGGCACACGGGCAACACCCTCGCCGCCGACACCGGCGCCAAGCTGAAGGACCTGATGGTCCGCGCCGGCCAGTCCTCGGAACGGGCTCAACTGATCTACCAGCACTCCACGAAGGCGCATCAGCGCAGGCTCGCCGACGACATCGACGCCGACGTACGCCGCCAGCGCGCGGCGGGCCGGCCCCTCGGCGCCGTTGCTGTCCCCCGAGGCACTCCGGCGCCGCCGATGGGCTCCGGTGGAGCTGCGCGAGCGAGGTGAGAGGCGCGGGTGGGGGTCCAAGCAGACCTCCACCCGCTGCCACTCGGAATGGTCGCTAGGATCCGGCGCCGGCGTTAGCAAGCCAAGGAAGGAATCCTTGACGTCGACGACCTAGCCCCCGCGCCGATCACGCAGGCGACGCTTCGGAAGCGCCAGATGTCCGGCCCGAGTCTCACCGTGCGCGAATCAGTTCACGCATGATCCGTTCTGCGTCAGGTTCGGTGATCTCCCAACTATCAAGATCTCCACGGACCCTGTAGAAGGGTTCAAGTGCCGCGAGCGCCACTTTGGCCTCAGACATGGCGTCGATGTATCGGTCAACGCTCCGTTCCCGAAGCCGCAAGCTGTAAGCCTCCGCCGCAGCGACATCGCCCCCCAGATAGGTGGCGTGCACGCCGGTTGGGAGATGCCTGGCTACCTGAGCGACGCGAAGCGCGGAGATGGCTTGATTGAACGCCTCCTTCCTCGTGCGTCTCCACGACAGGTGCGACGTCAGCCATGGGGACAGCGAAGCGCCGGTGAATGCACCTACCAGACCAGCAATCGGTGTCACCCAAGTGATAGCTCCGCCCATGATTTCCCCTGTTCGATACGGCCGTATGGCCACGGCCCTTACAGCCACAGGGAGAGGACACTTCCCGCAGCACTCAGTAGAACCCCCGCCACAGCCAGCAGCGCTGGCCATTTGAGTCCTTGGGCAACGAGCGTCAGAGCATTCAACTGGGCGTGCTCGTCGAAGTACTCCACCATCCCGTAGTTCCCATGCGGCGTTCGGATGGCGTGTCGAAGAGCAGACTTCTGCTCATCTGGAATC
Source organism: Streptomyces sp. Tu6071 (assembly GCF_000213055.1). Lineage (NCBI taxonomy): Bacteria > Bacillati > Actinomycetota > Actinomycetes > Kitasatosporales > Streptomycetaceae > Streptomyces > Streptomyces sp. Tu6071. The sequence goes on from NZ_CM001165.1 coordinate 4,087,050, forward strand.
GACTCGTCACGAGCGATGTCATCTAGACGCTGAAGGTCGGACTTGAGCGACCGATAGTTCCTCAGCGTCCCAGCCGCACCCCAGTAGACGCCGGCAACGGAGAGCACGGCGCCAACGCACACCACGACGACGGTGATCACAAACAGCACGTGAGGATGCTACGTGGCTCTGCGGAGAGAATCACTTGATCTGCATGTCCTAAGACCAAGGTGCTGGGCGCAGAGTGTTGCCCTCCGGACTGTTTCGCCTGAGCCCATCTCATGCTGTGTCGCCAGAGCTGGATCGCCGCTGGTGTACGGGCGCAGCATGTGTCCTCGAAGGCGCCGATCGGCGGTTGTTCGGAACTAGCGCGTGCACGGCTTTCTCGATCTTGCTCAGCTTGTCTTCCACACGCTTGGTGGGCCGCTCTTCGAGGAGGACCCACTTCAGAGCATCGAGATCAACGGTGTACTGAGCCGTCTCCACCTCTCCTTCGGGTCCGTTAGCGTCCACCGTGAAGGTGTAGACGCGGGGCAGTTGAACGTTCTCGAACCGATCTTGGTTGTCCAGGAGGAACGTCAGACGGCGGCGCGGCGGCAGGATGGGGATCGGCCGGGCCAAGATCTCCTGCATGACCTGAGTGAGATCAGGCTCTCCAGGTCGCGGCTCCCACCCGGACTCAAGCGGTGGGTCGCAGGAGATGCGAACGTCGCGGGCAACGGTCGGACCGGTGTTCTCGATGATCAGCAGAAGCGACCCGTGGTTGCCGTCGGGCTGAATGTCGACGATGACGTATGGCTCGTTCTGCTCCCGGTGGATACGTTCCGAGAGAACCAGTTGCTTGTTTGCGGCTACGCGTGCGATAGCGGCTTGCCAGGTGGCGATAAGGGCGGCGACGACGGCAACGATGACCGTCCACTGGTCGGTTGTAAGTTGATCCATGAGCTGACGTTACCGACAGGGGCCGACAAGGCAACGCTTTGCGATGAGAGCGAGACTGCTAATGCCGGGTGCTCGTCGATCGTTGCGGCGAAGGGGCGCGTCCCTGACTGGTAGCGGCTCGCGTCCCCCCCGCAACAAGTGTGCCTGGGGAGCGCGTTTCGGGCTCAGCGGCTTGTGTCGAGCCCGTGGCCGCATGGGCTGCCCGCGGATGTGTCCCTCTGGCCCGCGAAGCTCAGTCAGACCATCTCCGCCCGAGGCACCCGCCTCCGGTGATGCCGGCCGGATTGTCCTCTGCTTCGACATCCCTGAGGCCCCCCTCTATGGCACGCGAATGGCACGCCGCCTCGGAGAGGTCTAGACAACAACAAAGCCCCAGGCCATCGACCTGGGGCTTTCTCATGGAGCGGGTGACGAGAATCGAACTCGCGCTCTGAGCTTGGGAATCACCGTCGTCAATGACTGAAAGAACCGGCTGAGCAGGCCCTTTGCCCTATGGAGGCTGCCTGTCAGGTGCGTCCGAGTGACCGTGCTTATCCGGGGTTTCCCGTCCCGTCTGGTGCGCTTCTGGTGCGTGCGCTGGCCCACTACCCCTACCCACCACCCACCCTTGCTTCCATCCCGTCCGCCTTCGGCCCACACACCGTGGAGCGGGCGCGGTCCAGGGCGTCAAGGTGGAGCGCGCCACTGTACGAACGACCTTGACGCCCTGGGCCGTGGCTGCTCGCCTCTGGCTGGGCCGAAGGTGGGCGGGATGGAAGCTCCCCGCGGCAACCCCGACGATGCCGGTGGACGCCTGCCGGGCCCCCTGCTCCCCGGACGCATGAGCGCCCCCGCCGGAGGCACGTCTTTGACCGGAGCTCCCGTACGGGTCGCAACCCATCGGGCCTTCGTCGCGCCCCCGATTGCAGGGGCGCGCGTCGGCGGAGCGGGGCGGAGCGGGCCGGAGGCAGGAGCGGCGCCCCGGTGGAGCCGGGAGCGCGCCCGGCGGAGCGGAGCGCAGCCGGGTGCCTTGATGAGGTAGAGAAACCTGTAACGGCGCCCTTTGGGCTCAAAGCTTGGGCTCTACGGGCTCGGGAAGTCCTTCGGCCCACGAGGTGAGGACTTGGAGGGCCTGAGGTCGGTGATCGCTGGACTGGGTCTCGGTGATGCGGGTTCGGTCGTTGGTAGGGAGCGCCAATTCCCGATAAAACTGGACGTCCTCAAATCCGTTGCGTGCAACATCGTGGCTATCGGCGCCATAGATCAATCGAGGGATTCGCGCCCAGAGGCAGGCGGCCAAGCACATGGGGCATGGCTCGCTACTCGCATACATGGTGCTGTTTTCGAACAGGTGCCGTTTGAGCCTTTGACCGGCGTCTCTGAGGGCCATCACTTCCGCATGAGCAGAAGGGTCCCACCTCTCCACTACGCTACTTTCGCCTTCGCCAACGATCTCCCCATTCATCACGACGATGGCGCCGAAAGGTGTGCCTCCACGCTCCAGGGAGCTGCGAGAGATTTGAATCGCACGGCTCAAGAAGTGCCCGTTTTGACTCGTGGTCTGCTTGCTCATTTCGTCCTCACTTAGAACGGGACTGGGGCCTTTTGCGCCACGCCTTCAAAGGGGTCACGAAGCGTAGTTCTGTTCTGTCGGCTGGGTATTCTGCGTCGGAGATTTCCACTACGCGGTCTTTGCTGTCGATCGAGATGCGGCGGCACAGGAGCAGGGGAATCCCGTCCGTAAGTCCCCACGCCTGAGCCTCGACCGTTGTAGGCATACGACCCGTCACTTCGTCAACGATCGTCATCACCTCAATGCCGACGGTAGACAGTTGATGCATCGTTCCCCCCGGCCATGGCTCTTTCGTCTCGTCTAGAAGATCCGGATTCTCCCCGATGAGGTCGAGCGGGATATACGAGGTGCTGAAGGAAAGCAGGTGGCCGCTGCTTCCGTCGATCGCTTTGTACACCCTGCGGAGGATTGGTTCCTCGGTGGCCACATTTAGGGCTTTGGCCAACGATGTGTCGGCCGTGATGGTGTTGTACTCGGTGCTGAAAACCTGTTCCTGAATGGACATGCCGAGGTTGGTTTCCGCCTCGCCAACGGCTGATCGTTCACGCTCGGGCTTGCGCGCTAGATCCTTCTCTGCCTGGTGGCGCTCCGAGGAGCGGATAACCCGCGCGGGCGCGATGCGCACCCGAGGAGCCTTCCCTCGTCCGGCAGTGATGAGCCCCTGCGCCTTGAGCAGCGAGACGGCCCCACGTGCTGAGTTCATGGAGCAAGACCACTGCTTACAGATCTCTGAGAGCGTCGGAAGCGGGTCTCCGGGCGCGAGTCGCCCCGCCTCGATCTGCATGCGGATGTCGTCGGCGATCTGCAACTGGATGGGGCGGGCTACGGCTGTCGGCTGCGGGTCCATGCAGGCCATGATGCGGCCTCGCGAGTTTGTGGGCAAACCCTTGCGTGCGGTCGATCCCTGCTCTAGTCTCGAATCAGTTCGCGGGTTTGCCCACAAACCCGCAAAGTCTGGAAGGGGTACGCCATGTTCAAGAGGAACCAGGGTGAGCGGGACGCACGGACGCGGGACCGGGCGAAGCTGAAGGCGCATCTGGACCACCCGACCTTCCCGTACAACCCGGACTACGACCCGGAGCGGGACAACTGGCGCGACGAGATGCTGCCGCTGCCGAAGTTCGAGTCGCGTCGCTTCCGTCGCCAGTCCGGCCAGTCCGGCCGCTAGAAGCCAGGTTTCCGGCAGAGGGCGGCGCCCCTACCTCCAAGCAGTAGCGCCGCCCTCTTCTCCCTCGAAGGGGAAGTTCCATCATGCCTGCATCTGTGATCGCTTCGCAGCCTGCCGCCTCTGTGGTCGCTCGTCCGGCTGCTGTTCGTATGGTGTCGAGGCGGTGCTGCCCGGTCTGTGGGTCCGGGCGCTGCTGGCACCCGGATGAGTGCCTGTTCGCTCTGACCGTGGGCACCTGGGCGGACTGCTCGGGGTGCGCGGGGACGGGCTGGGCCGGTGAGGAGTCGCCCGAGATCTTCTGTGCCACCTGCGGGGGTGCGGGCCTGCTGGAGCACAGCGCGGGGGCCCCGGTCTCGGAGAACGCGGCGGCCCGGGTCGCCCGTCACGTCGCCCGTGTGACAAAACTGCTCGGGGTGGCCGCATGACGGTCTTCCCCGTCGAGCCTTCGGCCGTGGCCTCTTCCGCTGCGGCTGTTGGTCTTGCTCCGACGACCCTGGCTGATCTGCTGCGGGTGGCGAACCTGCCGGGCTTCGAGCGTTGGCAGGAACAGGTGCGCCGTACCGGTGGCTGCTCGGACCCGATCCGCCTGTCGGGTCAGACGGTGACCCGCGACAAGGCCACGGGACAGGTCTTGTACTCGTACTCGACCGAGCACGAGCCGGGCGGGGTGCTGCGGGTGGCGTGCGGCAACCGGCGTGCCTCGCGCTGCCCCTCGTGCGCCTGGACGTACGCGGGCGACACCTTCCACCTGATCCGCGCGGGCCTGTCCGGGGACCCGAACAAGGGCACCCCGCGCACGGTGGCCGCGCATCCGAAGGTCTTCGCCACCCTGACCGCCCCCAGCTTCGGCCCGGTCCACAACCGGCCCGCCTCCGGCACCTGCCGCTGCGGCACCCAGCACCCCGAGGACTCACCCGCCCTGGGCACGGCCCTGGACCCGACCACGTACGACTACGCGGGCGCGGTGCTGTGGAACAACCACGCCGGGGACCTGTGGCGCCGCTTCACGATCTACCTGCGCCGCGAGATCGCCCGCCGCGCCGGGCTCACCCAGTCCGCCCTGGGCGCGGTGTGCCGGATCTCGTTCGGGAAGGTCGCCGAGTTCCAGAAACGCGGCGCGATCCACTTCCATGCGATCGTCCGCCTCGACGGCCCCGAAGGTCCCGACGAGCCGCCCCCCGCCTGGGCGACCACGGGGCTCCTGGAGGACGCGATCCCGGCCGCTGCCCGCCGGGTCGCTGTGCCGCTCGCCCCCGCCGGCGCTTTCCCGGCCCGCGTCCTGCGCTGGGGTGCGCAGGTGGATGTGCGCCCGATCGGTGCGGCGAGCGCGAACACGGAGCTGAGCGAAGAGGCCGTGGCCGCCTACGTCGCCAAGTACGCCACCAAAGCCGCCGAGACCACGGGAACGGTCGATCGCCGCATCGGGGAGCTGGCGGAGCTGGACAGGTTCCGGGAGCTCCCGCAGCACACCCGCCACCTGATCGAAGCCTGTTACCGCCTCGACGACGCCTACCCGGACCGCAAGCTCTGGCAGTGGGCCCACATGCTCGGCTTCCGCGGGCACTTCTCCACCAAGTCCCGCCGCTACTCCACCACCCTCGGCGCCCTGCGCCACACCCGCGCGCAATACCGCGCCCGCCAGGAACGCCACGAGAGGGGCCTGCCGGACCCCGACGACCACCCCGACGCCTCGACGCTCACCCTCGCCCACTGGATCTACGCCGGACACGGCCACACCCCCGGTGAATCCTGGCTCACCGCCCGCATCGCCCACGAGATCCGCACCAACCGCGAAACCGCCCGCGAAGAACTCGCGGCCTTCGATGACGAGAACCAGGGGGAGTTGTGACTACGGCTGATCGTCTGCTCACTGTGGAGCAGGTTGCCGAACTGCTCGGGACCACTGTGCGCTTCCCCCGGCGGCTGATCGCTGAGCGGCGCATCACCTTCGTAAAGGTGGGGAGGCATGTCCGTATCCCCGAAAGCGTCGTCACGGCATACATCGACGCACACACCGTCGAGCCGGTCCTGCGTGGGCGGCGTTTTCGGGCGGTGGCCTGATGGGAAACACCAAAGGATCTCGACGCCGATTCGGGGCCGTACGGCAGTACCGCTCGGGTCGGTGGACCGCAAGTTACCCGGACCCGTCCGGTCTCGTGCGGCGGGCGCCCATCACGTTCGCGACGAAGTCTGAAGCGGAAGTCTGGCTCTCCCAGGTAGAAGCCGACCTGACAAGGGGTGACTGGCAGGACCCGGATGCCGGGGCGGTGAACTTCGAGACCTACGCCGTCCAATGGGTCGCAGAACGCGGTCTGTCCGCCACGACGGCGGAGTTGTACCGGCGCCTGCTGCGGCTCCACATCCTGCCGACGTTCGGGACGTGGGACCTTGACGAGATCACGCCGCCAAGGGTCCGCACCTGGCGAGCCGAACGGCTCGTGGAGACCGGCACAGCCACCACCGTGGCAAAGGCGTATCGCCTCCTCAAAGCCATCCTCGAAACGGCAACGGATGATGAGCTGATCCGCCGGAACCCCTGCCGCATCCGAGGTGCGGGGAAGGAGTCGGCCCCCGAGCGCCAGGTGGCCACTGTCGCTCAGGTCGATGCCCTCGCTGACGCGCTCGGGCCCCGCTGGCGTCTCATGGTCTACCTCGGCGCGTACGGTCCGCTGCGCCCCGAGGAGCAGGCCGAGTTGCGCAGAAGGGACGTGGACCTGGACACCATGACGATCCGGGTGCGCATGGCAGCCCCCGAGCTGACGACCGGTCGGCGGGTCCCCGGCGACACCAAGTCTGAGGCCGGAAGGCGGCTGATCGTCCTTCCCTCCTTCCTGCGGACCGACCTTCGCCGTCACCTCGACTGGTACGCGGAGAAGGGGCCGGACGGGCTCCTTTTCGTGGGCGAGAAAGGCAAGCCGTTCCGGCGCTCCACCTTCGGGCGGAAGTGGCGCCGTGCTCGGGAGGTGGTCGGCGTCCCGGACGGCTTCCGGTTCTACGATCTGCGCCACACGGGGCACACCATGGCGACACGCTCCGGCGCCACGCTCAAGGACACGATGGTGCGCGCCGGCCAGTCCTCGGAGCGGGCCGCGTTGATCTATCAGCACTCGGACCTGTCCCGCCAACAGGAGATCGCCACGGGCTTGGACGCTCTGGTGCGGACCGAGCGGGAACGTGCGAAGGAAGGCGACGCCGGGCCTTCTGGTGCGGATCTGGTGCAAGACGCTTAGCGCGGTCTAGACAACAAACAACCCCCGGGTCGATGACCTGGGGGTTTGTCGTGGAGCGGGTGACGAGAATCGAACTCGCGCTCTGAGCTTGGGAAGCTCATGTTCTACCATTAAACTACACCCGCGTAGAAATACCTCGGCAGCTTACCAGACCTCGGGGGTCCGGTGGCGTCGGGGTTTTTCGTTGTGGGGAACTCTACCGTATGGGGGCGGGGGGTTGGGTGCGGGGTGGGGCGGGGGCGTAATGTGGCGTTCGTCCTGGCTCGTCGGTTTGTGGAAGGGGCCTGTTGGTTGATGGGGGACACCGTCGTGCGATGTGCTGAGGGGCATGTGTTTGCCACGTCCTCGTTTCCGATGCGGCGGCTCGGGGCCGCGCGGATCGGGCCCGGGCGGTTGGTGCGGTGCCCGAGGTGTGCGCGGTTGAGGTACGCGGTTCCGGTGGAGGCCGGGGCGCGCTGAGCGGGGTGGGGCCCGTCCCGGCGTGGGGCGGGCCGTACCCTTGACCGCGTGCTTCTCTCAGACAAGGACATCCGGGCCGAGATCGATGCCGGTCGGGTGCGGATCGATCCGTTCGACGAATCGATGATCCAGCCCTCCAGTGTCGATGTGCGTCTCGACCGGTATTTCCGGGTGTTCGAGAACCATCGGTATCCCCATATCGACCCCGCCGTCGAGCAGGTGGATCTCACGCGGCAGGTCTCGCCCGAGGGCGACGAGCCGTTCATCCTGCACCCGGGGGAATTCGTGCTCGCCTCGACGTACGAGGTCGTCACGCTGCCCGATAATCTCGCCTCGCGTCTTGAGGGAAAGAGTTCGCTCGGCCGGCTCGGGCTCGTCACGCATTCCACGGCCGGTTTCATCGACCCCGGTTTCTCCGGGCACGTCACCCTTGAGCTGTCGAATCTGGCAACCCTGCCGATCAAGCTGTGGCCCGGCATGAAGATCGGCCAGCTCTGCCTGTTCCAGCTGAGTTCGCCCGCCGAGTTCCCGTACGGCTCGGAGCGGTACGGCTCGCGCTACCAGGACCAGCGGGGGCCCACCGCCTCCCGTTCCTACCTGAACTTCCACCGGACCGAGGTGTGAGCCCCGTGAGCCCCGTGAACAGCGGCAAGCGCGAAGAGCTTTCGTACGAGGACTTCGGCGGCGCCGTCCGCGCGCTCGCGCAGACCATCGCCGACGACGGCTACGAGCCCGACATCGTGCTCTCCATCGCCCGCGGCGGCGTCTTTGTCGCCGGTGGTCTCGCCTACGCCCTCGACGTCAAGAACATCAATCTTGTCAACGTCGAGTTCTATACCGGTGTGGGTACGACGCTCGAAATGCCCGTCATGCTCGCGCCCGTTCCCAACGCCATCGACTTCAGCAACAAGAAGGTCCTTATCGCTGACGACGTCGCCGATACCGGGAAGACCCTCAAGCTCGTGCACGACTTCTGTGTCGAGCACGTCGCCGAGGTGCGCAGCGCCGTCATTTACGAGAAGTCGCAGTCTCTCGTCAAGTGCGAGTACGTGTGGAAGCGCACGGACGACTGGATCAATTTCCCGTGGAGCGTCCAGCCGCCCGTCGTGCGCCGCGACGACCAGGTGCTCGACGCCTGAGCACGGTCAGTACGTGAAGGGGCCCGCCGACACCTCCGGCGGGCCCCTTCGCGTACGTACGCCGCGCCTCAGAACGTCCCGAGCTTGATCAGTGAGAGCAGCGCCGCGAGCTGGATCGCGCTCGCGCCCAGCGCACGGGGCCAGGCGAGGTCGTGGGAGCGGCTCACCATCGAGGTGAAGAGGAGGCCCGCGGCGATCCACGTGATCCAGCCGACGACCTGCACGAACGAGGCGTCGCCGCCCGCGAACATCGCGATGATCAGGCGTGGCGCGTCCGTCAGCGTCATGATCAGCATCGACAGGCCCACCGTGGGCTGCCAGGAGCCGTCGCCGCCGAGCTGGCGGGCCAGCGTGTGCGTGACGACGCCGAGCACGAAGGCGCTCACCGTGATCATGACGGCCGCGGTGAGCACGTACGGGACCGCCGTGCCCAGCGTCGCGTGGATGACGTCGTCGCGGGCCTCGTCGAAGCCGAAGATCGCGAGCAGCCCGTAGACGAACGTGACGACGAGCGCCGGGCCCCAGACCGGGTAGTCGCGCATCCGCTGGAAGGTCTGATGCGGGCGCAGCACGATGCCGCTGAGCAGGTCCTGCCAGCGCAGCCGGGGGCCCGAGGGCGCCGCGGGGGCGGGGGGCGCGTCGTGGCCGTACGGGTCCTCGCCGATCGCGAATGCCTGCGTGTGGCCCGGGTTGTTGTGCTGGGCGGAGGAGGGGTACGGGGGCTGCGCGGAGGGGCCCGGGTAGCCGTAGCCGCCGCCCTGCTGCTGCGGGGGGCGGTTGTCCGGGTAGCCGTGGCCGCCGTTCCGCGGGCCCGGGTGGCCTTGCGGGGGGCCGCCGAAGTACTCCGGCTCGCCCGGACCCGAGGGCCTGCCCTGGGGCGCGGGCCAGCCGTTGCCCTGGGGTGCCGCCGGCCAGCCGTTGCCGCCGCTCTGCGGCGGGCGCGGGGCACCGCCGTACGGCTGCTGCCGCCGCTGCCCCGGCGCGGGGTACTGACCCTGCGGGGGCCTGCCCCCAGGGTTCTGCTGCTGCCCACTCGTGCGGTTGTCCCGGCCGCGTCCGATCCTGAATCCAGCCACGAACCGAACGTACCCGCATATCCGGGCCGGTACGGAGCGGTCCCGCCCGAGCGGGGGCTTTGCGGCCGAGCTGTGACATCTCCGGGTGGTGTGTCGCCGGACGCGACGGGACCCTTGCGCCCCACACGTACCGCCTTATAGGTTCGAACGTTCTGCCGAGGGCAGACCCGCGCGCCCCACCTCGCGGCCCGGTTCGCGTTCCTGGGGGGAACGGATGCGTCATCGCTCCACGGCCTTGTCGGCGACGCTCGGGGGGATTTCCCTCGTGGCGGCGCTCGGTGGGACGGTCGCGGTACTGGTCGAAGCCGTCACGCGGGTCGGCTCGGACGACGGCGGGCCTATGTGGACCGCGCTCGTCCTGTTCGGCCTCGCCGTCGTCGGCTGCGCGCTGTGGCTGCTCGCCGTGCGGGCCGCGCCGGGGGTCGAGCGGCTGCCGGACGGGCCGGTACGCGCGGGGATTCCGCGGCACCTCGCCCCGATCCGCCGCAACTGGCCCCACATCGGGCAGGTCCTGCTGTTTTTGCTCGCCCCGTACGTCCTCGTCCGCGTCGCCGCCCCCTCGCCGGGGAGCGCTCTCGGGGAGCTGCCGGGCTTCCTGCTGCTCATCGGCACGATCGCCGCGCTGGCCCGGCTGCCGCTCCTGATGAGCGGTCAGTTGCCGCCGCCGCTGCGCGGCTTCCGCAGGCGCGTCGCCTCCGGGCAGCCCGTGCTCGCGACGCGGGCGCGGCTCGGCAGGCCGCTCCGGGTCGACGTCCGTACCGCCTCGGCGACCGGGAGCGGGGAGATCGTCACGAGCGTCGCCTACGGACTCGCCGTCACGCCCGAGGGGGCGCGCGAGGTGGTGTCCCCGCAGGACGAGGGCTTCTTCGGGGTGGAGGCCGTGGACGAGCGCAAGATGTACCGGCTCACGATCGGGGAGCGGCATCTCTCGCACTCGGTCGCGCAACTCGCGGGGCATCAGGGGTGGTTCTGCGTGCCGCGCGAGTGGCGGGCGTACACGGGCGTGCGCGGGGAGCGGCCCCTGGTCCCGGCCTTCTTCGCGAGCGACACGGGGCACGTGGTGTGGGCGGCGATCGAACCCGTACTCGTCGAGACGGCGCTCGCGGAGGGGTTCCTGACGCCGCGCGAGACGGACATCGGACTGCGCGCCGCGCCGGTGCGGCGGCCCTCGTTCTACCTCGCGCGGGCCCATGACCGGTTGCTCGCGCTCGGTCTCGGCGTGGTCCTCGCGACCGTGCCCGCGATGACGGGGCTCTTCCCGGCGTGGGCGACGGTGCTCTTCGGCGTGGCCGGGCTGGCGCTCCTCGGCCGGGCCGCGTACGTGGCGGTCACGGCGCCGTACCGCTTCCAGGTCCAGGACGAACGGCTGTGGAAGCACTTCGAGTTCACCGACCCGGCGCTGCGCTGACCCGCGCGCCGCACGGACGTCCCCCGGGGCCGCGAAGGCCGCCGGGGGACCGGGGGGGATGCCGGGCGTCAGGGAATCCGGGGGGATTCCCTGACGCCCGGCGTGTCGAGGGATGCGGGGACCACGGGCCTCAGTCGGCCATGTTGTGGCCGAAGATCGGCGTGCCCGCGGTGGAGATGCCCACCGTGGAGACGTACACGCCCGCGCTGCCCTTGAAGCTCTTGCCGTTCGGCTGGGTCAGCAGCGGGTAGACCGCGCCGTTGCCGTTCTCCCACGGCGCGGCGATGATCAGGTCGCCCTTCTTGTCGCCGTTGAGGTCGTCGATGTGGACCTCGGAGCCGAAGCCGTCGTTCGCCTCGTCCTCGTTGGGGACGCCCGCGCTGTTCTGGCTCAGGAAGACCGAGCCCGTCCCGGTGATGCCGGAGCCGTCGGCCTTGTTGAAGAGGACGGTCACGGCCCCCGTGGCCTTCGCGCTGCCGACGGTCTCGCCGGGCGCGCCCACGATCAGGTCGAGGTGCCCGTCGCCGTTGACGTCGCCGAGGTCCAGCTCGCTGCCGAACCAGTCGTTCTTCTCGCCCGCTCCGGGGACGCCCGCGGTGTCCTGCGTGAAGGTCTGGATCGTGCCGGAGGCGGGGCCGCTCCTGGTGCCGTGGATGATCAGCGCGGTGCCGCCCTTGTGGGTGTGGCCGATGCCGCTGTCCCATTCGAGCCCGGTGACGATGTCGGCGTAGCCGTCCTTGTCGGTGTTGCCGATGTCGGTGATGAACCCGGCGGGGAGCCGCTGGGCGCCCTTGGTGGTGGCGCCCGAGGCGGAGCCGGGGAGCCAGTAGTTGGCGTCGAGGTCGTCGTTCTTGGCGTAGCCGTTGACGATCAGGTCCTCTTTGCCGTCGGCGTTGACGTCGCCCGAGTGCAGGTTCTTGATGCCCGAGCCCTTGCCGCTCCAGACGGCGGGGGAGACGGTGTACGAGCCGGCGCCGCCGCCCTTCGTGGAGCTGAAGCCGCCGCGCAGGATGTCGACCGTGGCGGCGCCGGAGGTGGTGCCCACCGCGATGTCGTCGCGCTTGTCGCCGTTGAAGTCACCGGCCTCCAGCGGGGCGCCGTAGTTGTCGTGCTTGGTGGGGCGCGGGTCCTTGAGGGTCGTGCCGCCCTTGAGGCCCGAGGCGGAGCCCCACAGGATCGCGGCGGTGCCGCCGTCCTTGTCGCTGCCGACGTCCTCGCCGGGCGCGCCCACGACGAGGTCGTCGTAGCCGTCGTTGTTGAAGTCGCCGAAGGCGGTGTCGGCGCCGAAGTAGTCGTCGGCCTCGGCGGCGCCGGGGACCCCGGCGGAGTTCTGCGTGTACGTCGCGGTGCGCTGGCCGCTCCTGCCGCCGTAGAGGACGGAGACGGCGCCGGCGTTCTTGTGCCCGCTGACGTAGGCGTGCGAGGAGCTGATCGCGACGTCCGCGTAGCCGTCGTGGTTGAAGTCGGCGTCGGCGCGGCCCGGGGCCAGCGGCGTCGCGGCGGCGGCGGAGCCCGTCGAGAGGGTCAGCAGTCCGCCGGTGAGGGCGACGGCGGCCGTCGCGGCGAGGGCGGTACGGAAGTGAGAAGGCATGGAGTTCTCCTGCGCGAAACGCGGGGGGCACCGTATGCCGCCCGCGGCCGTGTGGCGAGAAGGAGACCCGTGGGGCGCCCGCTTGGTTGTACGGGGCCGCGCGTACGGCGAAGGGGGCGCCGGGGACGGGTCCCGGCGCCCCCTCCGGGGGTCGTACCGCTCAGCCTGCCGCGGGGGCCGGCTCCGGCTCCGGGGCGTCCGCGGTCGCGGCGGGGGGCTCGGGGTCGGTGGGGGTTTTCACCGAGTCCAGCAGGAGCTGGGCGACGTCCACGACCTGCACCGACTCCTTCGCCTGGCCGTCGTTCTTCTTGCCGTTGACCGAGTCGGTCAGCATGACGAGGCAGAACGGGCAGGCCGTCGAGATGATGTCGGGGTCCAGGGAGAGGGCCTCGTCGACGCGCTCGTTGTTGACGCGCTTGCCGATGCGCTCCTCCATCCACATGCGCGCGCCGCCCGCGCCGCAGCAGAATCCGCGCTCCTTGTGGCGGTGCATCTCCTCGCTGCGGATGCCCGGGACCTTCGCGATGATCTCGCGCGGCGGCGTGTAGATCTTGTTGTGGCGGCCCAGGTAGCAGGGGTCGTGGTACGTGATGAGGCCCTCGACCGGCGTGACGGGGACGAGCCTGCCCTCGTCGACGAGGTGCTGGAGCAACTGGGTGTGGTGGATGACCTCGTACTCGCCGCCGAGCTGCGGGTACTCGTTCGCGATCGTGTTGAAGCAGTGCGGGCAGGTCGCGATGATCTTCTTCGCGGACTTCGGCTTCTTCGTGGACTCGTCCTCGTCGTCCTCGCCGAAGGCCATGTTGAGCATCGCCACGTTCTCGGCGCCGAGCTGCTGGAACAGCGGTTCGTTGCCGAGGCGGCGCGGCGAGTCGCCCGTGCACTTCTCGTCGCCGCCCATGATCGCGAACTTGACGCCCGCGATGTTCAGCAGCTCCGCGAACGCCTTCGTCGTCTTCTTCGCGCGGTCCTCCAGGGCGCCGGCGCAGCCGACCCAGTAGAGGTAGTCGACCTCGGTCAGGTCCTCGACGTCCTCGCCGACGACCGGCACCTCGAAGTCGACCTCCTTCGTCCACTCCAGGCGCTTCTTCTTCGCGAGGCCCCAGGGGTTGCCCTTCTTCTCCAGGTTCTTGAGCATCGTCCCGGCCTCGGAGGGGAAGGACGACTCGATCATGACCTGGTAGCGGCGCATGTCGACGATGTGGTCGATGTGCTCGATGTCCACGGGGCACTGCTCGACGCAGGCGCCGCAGGTGGTGCAGGACCACAGGACGTCGGGGTCGATGACGCCGTTCTCCTCGGCGGTGCCGATGAGGGGGCGCTCGGCCTCCGCGAGCGCGGCGGCCGGGACGTCCTTGAGCTGCTCCTCGCTCGCCCTCTCCTCGCCCTCCATCGTCTTGCCGCCACCGGCCAGGAGGTACGGGGCCTTCGCGTGCGCGTGGTCGCGCAGGGACATGATGAGGAGCTTCGGCGAGAGGGGCTTGCCGGTGTTCCAGGCGGGGCACTGCGACTGGCAGCGACCGCACTCGGTGCAGGTGGAGAAGTCGAGCAGGCCCTTCCAGGAGAACTGCTCGACCTGCGAGACGCCGAAGACGTCGTCCTCGCCCGGGTCCTCCCAGTCGATCGGCTTGCCGCCGCTCGTCATGGGCTGGAGCGCGCCGAGGGAGACCGCGCCGCTCGCGTTGCGCTTGAACCAGATGTTGGGGAAGGCGAGGAAGCGGTGCCAGGCGACGCCCATGTTGGTGTTGAGGCCGACGGTGATCGCCCAGATCATCGTGGCGCCCAGCTTGATCATCGCCGTGAGGTAGATGAGGTTCTGGAGCGTGGAGACGTCGAGGTCGCGGAAGGCGGCGACGAGCGGGTACGAGACCCAGTAGCCCGCCTCGTAGCCGTCGACGTGGTGGATCGCGCCTTCGAGGCCGCGGAGCAGGAGGACCGCGAGGCCGATGATCAGGATGACGTACTCGACGAAGTACGCCTGGCCGAGCTTCGAGCCCGTGAAGCGGGACTTGCGCCCTGCGCGCGAGGGCAGGCTCAGCAGGCGGATGCCCATGAGGGTGAGAATGCCGAGCGTCGTGAAGAGCGCGATGAACTCGATGTAGACCTCGTACGGGGGCCAGGTGCCGATCCAGGGGATGATCCAGTCCGCCTGGAAGAGCTGCCCGTACGCGTTGACGATCGTCAGGCCCAGCGTGAGGAAGCCGACCGCGACGAACCAGTGGGCGACACCGACGATGCCCCAGCGGTTCATCCGGGTGTGACCGACGAATTCCCTCGCGAGAGTGAGGGAACGCTGTTTCCAGCGGTCGGTACGGCTGCCGGCCGGGACCGGCTGGCCGAGCCGTACGTGCTGGACGATCTGCGCGATCGCTCGGGAGATGAGCGCCACGCCGACCACGGTCAGGAGCAGCGACACGATGATCGCGGCGAGCTGCATGGAGGGCTCCTCGAACCTGCGCGGAAGTGCGGGGTACTGGGGTCGGTGGGCCGGGAGGCCCGGTGCGGCCCGGGAAGGGTCGCCTTACTAAGCAGTAACTTAATCGGTTCTGTAGGGAGGGTATCCACTCTCCGTCGGCATGGGCCTCTCGCCCCGCGTGATCTGGCGCACGGCGCGGCGCGGGGTGCGTCCCGGGCGGTGCGGCGTGCGTCCTGCGGGGTGTGCCGTGCTCTTCGGGGTGCGTCTCGCCCGGGAGCGCCGCGCGCCGCGGGCCGTGTTCCGTGCCCGGTCGGGGGGTCGTTGCGCGTAAGGGCTGAATAAGAGTTGAGTGCGCCCGGCTCAGGTCTGTTGACAGGGGGTGGGGGGCTGTTGCATGGTTGAGCCAGTTCCACTCAAGTCATCTGGAGGACCCGAAATGGCACGTGCGGTCGGCATCGACCTGGGCACGACTAACTCCGTCGTCAGCGTTCTGGAGGGCGGCGAGCCCACCGTCATCACCAACGCCGAGGGCGCCAGGACCACGCCGTCCGTCGTCGCCTTCGCGAAGAACGGTGAGGTGCTGGTCGGCGAGGTCGCCAAGCGTCAGGCGGTCACCAACGTCGACAGGACCATCCGGTCGGTCAAGCGCCACATGGGCACCGGCTGGAAGATCAATCTGGACGGCAAGGACTTCAACCCGCAGCAGATCTCGGCGTTCGTCCTCCAGAAGCTCAAGCGCGACGCGGAGTCGTACCTCGGTGAGAAGGTGACCGACGCGGTCATCACCGTCCCGGCGTACTTCAACGACTCCGAGCGCCAGGCGACGAAGGAGGCCGGTGAGATCGCGGGCCTCAACGTCCTGCGCATCGTCAACGAGCCGACCGCCGCCGCGCTCGCGTACGGCCTCGACAAGGACGACCAGACGATCCTCGTCTTCGACCTCGGTGGCGGCACCTTCGACGTCTCGCTCCTGGAGATCGGCGACGGCGTCGTCGAGGTGAAGGCCACCAACGGCGACAACCAGCTCGGTGGCGACGACTGGGACCAGCGCGTCGTCGACTACCTGGTCAAGCAGTTCAACAACGGTCACGGCGTGGACCTGGGCAAGGACAAGATGGCGCTCCAGCGCCTGCGCGAGGCCGCCGAGAAGGCGAAGATCGAGCTGTCCTCGTCGACCGAGACCACGATCAACCTGCCCTACATCACGGCCTCCGCCGAGGGCCCGCTGCACCTGGACGAGAAGCTCACGCGCGCCCAGTTCCAGCAGCTCACCGCGGACCTCCTGGACCGGACGAAGACCCCGTTCCACAACGTGATCAAGGACGCGGGCATCGCGCTCGCCGACATCGACCACGTCGTGCTCGTCGGTGGCTCGACCCGTATGCCCGCCGTCGCCGAGCTGGTCAAGGAGCTGACCGGCGGCAAGGAGGCGAACAAGGGCGTCAACCCGGACGAGGTCGTCGCCATCGGCGCCTCGCTCCAGGCCGGTGTCCTCAAGGGCGAGGTCAAGGACGTCCTGCTCCTCGACGTCACCCCGCTGTCCCTCGGCATCGAGACCAAGGGCGGCATCATGACGAAGCTCATCGAGCGCAACACGACGATCCCGACGAAGCGCTCCGAGATCTTCACGACGGCCGAGGACAACCAGCCGTCGGTGCAGATCCAGGTGTACCAGGGCGAGCGCGAGATCGCCGCGTACAACAAGAAGCTCGGGATGTTCGAGCTGACCGGTCTGCCGCCGGCCCCGCGCTCGGTGCCGCAGATCGAGGTCTCCTTCGACATCGACGCCAACGGCATCATGCACGTCACCGCGAAGGACCTCGGTACGGGCAAGGAGCAGAAGATGACCGTCACCGGCGGCTCCTCGCTGCCGAAGGACGAGGTAGACCGGATGCGCCAGGAGGCGGAGCAGTACGCGGACGAGGACCACCGTCGCCGCGAGTCCGCCGAGGTGCGCAACCAGGGCGAGCAGCTCACGTACCAGACCGAGAAGTTCCTCAAGGACAACGAGGACAAGGTCCCGGGCGAGATCAAGACCGAGGTCGAGGCCGCGCTCACCGAGCTGAAGGAGAAGCTCAAGGGCGAGGACACCGCCGAGATCAAGACGGCCACCGAGAAGGTCGCCGCCGTCTCGCAGAAGCTCGGCCAGGCGATGTACGCCGACGCGCAGGCCACGGCCGGTGCCGAGGGTGCCGCTCCGGGTGCCGACGCCGGTGCCAAGGCCGCCGACGACGACGTCGTGGACGCCGAGATCGTCGACGAGGACAAGAAGGACGGTGCGGCGTGAGCGAGGAGACCGCAGGGGGCTTCGACGAGAAGAACGAGCCCGCTGACGTCTCCGACGGCGCCGCCCCCGACGCCGCCGAGGAGGGCTGCTCCGAGCAGGAGCGGCCCGCCCCGGGCGGGGACGCTCAGCAGGCCGGTCTGACGGCCCAGCTGGACCAGGTGCGTACGGCGCTCGGCGAGCGCACGGCGGACCTCCAGCGGCTCCAGGCCGAGTACCAGAACTACCGCCGCCGGGTCGAGCGCGACCGGATCGCCGTGAAGGAGCTCGCGGTCGCGAACCTCCTGAGCGAGGTCCTGCCCGTGCTCGACGACATCGGCCGGGCGCGGGAGCACGAGGAGCTGACGGGCGGCTTCAAGTCGGTCGCCGACTCCCTCGAGTCCATCACCGCCAAGATGGGCCTGGAGCAGTTCGGCGAGGAGGGCGAGCCCTTCGACCCGACGATCCACGAGGCGCTCATGCACTCCTACGCCCCGGACGTCACCGAGACGACGTGCGTCGCGATCCTCCAGCCGGGGTATCGCTTCGGCGAGCGCACGATCCGCCCCGCGCGGGTCGCGGTCGCCGAGCCCCAGCCGGGCGCGGCCACCCCCGCCAAGGAGCAGGCGGGCGCCGAGGAGGACAAGGCCGCTTCGGCGGACGAGGAGAAGGACGGCCCCGACAAGGGCTGAGCACAGCGGGAGTCGCCCGGCCGGACCGTATGATCCGGCCGGGCGACCGGGTACCACCGGGTGGGCCCGGTACAACAGGAGATGGCCGGGCGGGCCGTGCGGGGCCGTGGCCCGGGGCCGCGCCGCCACGGAAGGAGGGACGTCGGGGATGAGCACGAAGGACTTCATCGAGAAGGACTACTACAAGGTCCTCGGCGTGCCGAAGGACGCCACCGAGGCGGAGATCAAGAAGGCGTACCGCAAGCTCGCCCGCGAGAACCACCCGGACGCCAACAAGGGCAACACCCGCGCGGAGGACCGCTTCAAGGAGATCTCCGAGGCGCACGACGTCCTCGGCGACCCGAAGAAGCGCAAGGAGTACGACGAGGCGCGCGCCCTCTTCGCGGGCGGCGGCTTCCGCCCAGGCGGTGCGGGCGCCGGTGGTGCGGGCGGCAATTTCAACTTCGACCTGGGCGATCTCTTCGGGGGCGGTCCGGGCGGCAGCGGGGGCGGCGGTTTCGGCGGCGGCCTCGGCGACGTCTTCGGCGGGCTCTTCAACCGCGGCGGCGGTGCGCCGGGCGCGGGCACGCAGGGCGGCGCGACGCGCAACCGCGCCCGGCGCGGCCAGGACATCGAGTCCGAGGTGACGCTCACCTTCACCGAGGCGGTGGACGGGGCGACGGTCCCGCTGCGGATGTCCAGCCAGGAGCCGTGCAAGGCGTGCTCGGGCACGGGCGACAAGAACGGCACCCCGCGCGTCTGCCCGACCTGCGTGGGCACGGGCCAGGTCTCGCGCGGCGGCAGCGGCGGTTTCTCGCTCACCGACCCGTGCGTGGACTGCAAGGGGCGCGGGCTCATCGCGCAGGACCCCTGCGAGGTGTGCAAGGGCAGCGGGCGCGCGAAGTCGGCCCGCTCGATCCAGGTGCGCATCCCGGCGGGCGTCCAGGACGGGCAGCGCATCCGGCTGCGCGGCAAGGGCGCCCCGGGCGAGCGGGGCGGCCCGGCCGGCGACCTCTACGTGGCGGTGCACGTCAAGGAGCACCCGGTCTTCGCCCGCAAGGGCGACAACCTCACGGTCACCGTCCCCGTGACCTTCAGCGAGGCGGCGCTCGGCGGCACGGTGCGGGTGCCGACGCTCGGCGGCCCGCCCGTCACCCTCAAACTCCCGGCGGGTACCCCCAACGGCCGGACGATGCGCGCCCGCGGCAAGGGCGCGGTCCGCAAGGACGGTACGCGCGGGGACCTCCTGGTGACCGTGGAGGTCGCGGTGCCCGCGCACCTCGACGACCGGGCCAGGGAGGCCCTGGAGTCCTACCGCGACGCGAGTGCCGGGGAGGACCCGCGGGCGGCGTTGTTCGAGGCGGCGAAGGGAGCATGACCATGGAAGGGCGAGGCAGGAACCCGTACGAGCTGACCGACGAGACACCCGTGTACGTCATCTCGGTCGCCGCTCAGCTCTCCGGGCTCCACCCCCAGACACTGCGTCAGTACGACCGGCTCGGCCTGGTCTCCCCGGACCGCGCGGCGGGCCGGGGCCGCCGTTACTCGGCCCGCGACATCCAGCTCCTGCGCCAGGTGCAGCAGTTGTCGCAGGACGAGGGGGTGAACCTGGCCGGTATCAAGCGGATCATTGAGCTCCAGTCGCAGGTCAGCGCGATGGAGCAGCGCATCGCCGAACTGAGCGCCGCGCTCGACGGGGCCGCGGCGACGATGCGGCAGCGCGAGGCGCAGGTGCACGCCTCGTACCGGCGCGACCTGGTCCCGTACCAGGAGGTGCAGCAGGCGAGCGCGCTCGTGGTGTGGCGCCCGAAGAACAAGCGCGGGCAGGGCGCGGGGGAGTGACGGGCGGCCCCGCGGGGCCGGGCCGGGGCGGTGCCGTACGGGCGGGGTGATCCGCGCGCGGGGGTGCCGCCTTGTGTGCGTGGGCTCCCGGGAGTGTGGCGCGCCCCTGGCCCGTACCGTCGCGGGTGCCGCGTGAGCGGCGGGGCGTGGTGCTGGCCCGTACCGCTGTGCGCGTCGCGTGCGCCGGGCACGGCCCGTACCGCTGTGGCGCCTCGCGTGGGCCGGGCTTGGCCCATACCGCTGAGCGCCCCGCGTGGGCCGGCTCGGCCCGTACCGCCGTGCGCCCCGCATGATCCGGGCGCGGCCCGTACCGCTTCCTCGCCCCCCGCCCTCAGCTCCCCGGTGTGTCCAGCAGGCCGGACTGGGCGATCAGGTAGCCGAGTTGGGCGCGGCTGCCGCTGCCCAGGGTGGTGGCGAGTTTGGCGATGTGGGCGCGGCAGGTGCGGACGTTCATGCCGAGGCGGCGCGCTATGGCCTCGTCGACGTGGCCCTCGACGAGCAGGCGGGCGATGGAGAGCTGGGTGCTCGTGATGCCGCTCGGCACGGGTGCCGGGGTCGCCTCGGACCAGGGGCGCGCGAGGCTCCAGAACTGGTCGAAGACGCCCGCGAGGTAGCCGACGAGGCCCGGGTGCTCGATCTTGAGGGCGATCTTGCGGTCGTCGCTGATGGGGATGAACGCCGCGCGCCGGTCCACGATGATGAGCCGCTCGGGGAGCTGCTCCATCGTGCGGAACTCGATGCCCTCCGGCATCGTCCTCTCCACGTAGGCAAGTGTGGAGGGATGGTGACGAGCCGTGTGGTGGTACAGGGTCCGCATCCGGACGCTGGTGCCGAAGAACGGTTCCACGCGCCGCAGCGCGTCCTCCAGGAGGTAGGGGGCGCGTCCGCTGCCCGGCTGGAGCGTGAGCAGCTCCTCCTGGCACTCCATGACGGTCTGGTCGAGCGTGGAGTTGATGCGGTCGAGCCCGTCGAGCACGGTGACGGCCTGACTGGCCGGATCGTGCCCGCTCAGAGCCATGAAGGGCTCCAGGGTCTCGGTGAGCGCGACGGCCGCCTTGCGGTTGTGCAGGATGCGGTTCTCCAGCGGCTGGAGCAGCCTGCCGAGGGCCGTCGACGGCTGGACGGGGAGCAGGGTCGCGGGCTCCGCCGGGTCGGGGGCCAGCAGTCCCAGGTCGAGAACGCAAGGGGCGTCGGCGAGTTCCTCGCGTTTCAGGCGTCCGGAGCGCAGCGCGGCGGCGTACAGCTCACGACCGGTGACGCAGAGCGGCTCCTGGGGATGGGAATGAGACTTTTCGAGGGGCCTCCTCCGCATATGTCCCCCCCTCAGGCTCATGTAATACAGGAACATGATGCATGGGTTTCCTAGTGAAAGCGCCCTGCCTGGGCCATCGTTGCAGGGCGGGGGTCGTTCACATACCAATCACAGAGGTGGGAGCCCAGCATGTCCATGAAGCTTCGTACGCTCTGCGTTTCCGCGATGGCGGCTCTCGCCATTGGCGCGGTGGCTCTCGGTGAGCCGTCGTGGGGAAGCCAGCCGTCGGGGTCCGTGAGTGCCTCCGCCCACCCGGGGGAGCCCTCTTGGGGCGTGGTCCCGGCCTCTGTGCAGGGTGAGCCCTCCTGGGGTGTCGCTCCCGCTGGTGAGCCTTCTTGGGGTGTTGTCCCGGTCGGTGAGCCGTCGTGGGGGGTCGCCCCCGCCGGTGAGCCTTCCTGGGGTGTGGTTCCCGCGACCGCCACGAAGGGTGAGCCCTCCTGGGGTGTCGTCCCGGTGGGTGAGCCGTCCTGGGGCGTCGCTCCCGCCAATGAGCCGAACCAGTCGGATGCCGCCGAGGGCGAGCCCTCCTGGGGCACGGTCCAGGCATGACGACCCCGCCCGACGACCACACCTTCCGGCGTGAGATGGCCACCGCCTATCGCTCCGGCTGGCATTTCATCGATCTCGTCACGGCGATCCCCCACGACGGCGACTCGCTGATGGTCACGCTCTTCGGCGAACCCATCGTCGTCGTGCGGGACGGGGCCGAGGACGTACGGGCGTACCGCTGTCTCCGCCGGCCCCGTGGTGCCCCGCAGCCCGTACGGTGCGCCGTGCGTTACGGAATGCTTTTCGTCAACCTCGACCAGCGCGACCACCAGCAGGTCGCCGACTGGTCGGACTCCTACGTCACCCCCCGCAGTGCCTGAGCGATTCCCCCGTTGAAACAGATCGCCAGGCGCTTCCCCCAGCAGCGGCGCCGCCGAGGTCCTGAAACCCCGGCGGCGCCGCTGCCATGTGTGCGTACGGGCACCCGGTCCCCCTCGGAGCGCCGGGTCGGGTGAGAGGTGCTCAGGCGTTGCCCAGCAGGCGCGTGAGGGTGATCTCGATGACGGACCGCGCGGGGTTGGGCCTCGGGACGCGTCCGTAGCGCTCGGTGTAGCGCCGTACCGCCTCCTCGATCTCCTCCTCGCCGGTGAGCAGCCGTGCGCGGCCCTCCAGCGTGGCCCAGCGGCGGCCCTCGAACTGGCAGACGGCGACGGGCGTGCCCGCGGGCCCGGCGGCGAGGACGTTGCGCGCCTTGCGGCTCGTGCGGCTGGTGATGACGCGGGCGAGCCCCGCGGGGTGGTCGAGCGTGACGCCGACCGGGGCGACGTGCGGGGTGTCGTCGGGGCGGAGCGTGGTGAGCGTGCAGACGTGGCGCTCGCGCCAGAAGTCCAGGTAGGAGGCGGGCGGAGCGGTGAGCGGGACGGGCATGGGGGGAGAGTAGCGGCGTGGGGGCGCGGGGCGCCGGGAGGGGGGAGCCGCGGGGCGGGCTGGTGCCGGTGCGGTCCTGTACGCGCCGTACGCGGGCCGGGCGGTGTCCCCGCGTCACGCGTCCCCGCTCCTCCGCCGCCCCGCGTCCCCGCGATCCGTGCACGTACCGCCCGGCACCTCCTCCACCCCGCACGCCGGTCGAACGTCAGCGCGAGATCCTGGGGATTCCCTCGAAAGAGTGCTCGAAGATTGCTCGCTCCACTTCCTTGAGTGGAATAGACTCAACTTCATCGAGGCTGTAGGAGTCATCGAGAAGTCGTCGCGGTCGCGGGGAGCGGCCGGATCGGTCGTCGTGGCAAGGAGGACATGCGCAGTGGACGTGGAACTGACGAACAGGAGCCGGGAGGCGATCCAGGCGGCCGGGGAGCGGGCCGTGGCCGGGGGGCACCCTGATCTGACGCCCGCCCACCTGCTGCTCGCCCTCCTCGCGGGCCAGGACAACGAGAACGTGACGGACCTGCTGGCCGCCGTCGGCGCGGACCAGTCGGCGGTACGGGCCGGGGCGGAGCGCCTGCTCGGCGCGCTGCCCAGCGTCTCGGGCTCCACGGTCGCGCCGCCGCAGCCCGACCGTGAGACGCTCGCCGTGGTGCAGGACGCGGGGAGTCGCGCGAGGGAACTCGGTGACGAGTACCTGTCGACGGAGCACCTGCTCCTCGGCATCGCCGCCAGGGGCGGACAGGCGGGCGAGGTGCTGGCGGGGCAGGGCGCCAGTGCGCGGAAGCTTCAGGAAGCGTTTCAGAAGTCCAGGGGAGGACGCCGGGTGACCACTCCCGATCCCGAGGGGCAGTACAAGGCCCTGGAGAAGTTCGGCACCGATTTCACCGAGGCGGCCCGCGAGGGCCGGCTCGACCCCGTGATCGGCAGGGACCAGGAGATCCGCCGGGTCGTCCAGGTCCTCTCGCGCCGCACGAAGAACAACCCGGTGCTCATCGGCGAGCCCGGCGTCGGCAAGACCGCCGTCGTCGAGGGCCTCGCCCAGCGCATCGTCAAGGGCGACGTGCCCGAGTCCCTCAAGGACAAGCGCCTCGTCTCGCTCGACCTCGGCGCGATGCTCGCGGGCGCCAAGTACCGGGGCGAGTTCGAGGAGCGCCTCAAGACGGTGCTCAACGAGATCAAGGAGAGTGACGGGCAGGTCATCACCTTCATCGACGAGCTGCACACCGTCGTCGGGGCGGGCGCGGGCGGCGACTCCGCGATGGACGCGGGGAACATGCTCAAGCCGATGCTCGCGCGCGGCGAGCTGCGCATGGTCGGCGCGACGACGCTCGACGAGTACCGCGAGCGGATCGAGAAGGACCCGGCCCTGGAGCGCCGCTTCCAGCAGGTCCTGGTCGCCGAGCCCACCGTCGAGGACACGGTGGCGATCCTGCGCGGCCTCAAGGGCCGGTACGAGGCCCACCACAAGGTCCAGATCAACGACAGCGCCCTCGTCGCCGCCGCGACCCTCTCGGACCGGTACATCACCTCGCGCTTCCTGCCGGACAAGGCGATCGACCTCGTCGACGAGGCCGCGTCCCGGCTCCGCATGGAGATCGACTCCTCGCCCGTCGAGATCGACGAGCTGCAGCGCGCCGTGGACCGGCTCCGCATGGAGGAGCTGGCGCTGCGCAACGAGACCGACCCCGCCTCCGTGCAGCGCCTGGAGAAGCTCCACAAGGACCTCGCCGACCGCGAGGAGGAGCTGCGCGGGCTCACGGCGCGCTGGGAGAAGGAGAAGCGCTCCCTCAACCGGGTCGGCGAGCTGAAGGAGAAGCTCGACGAACTGCGCGGGCAGGCCGAGCGCGCCCAGCGCGACGGCGACTTCGACACCGCCTCGCAGCTGCTCTACGGCGAGATCCCCGCCCTGGAGCGGGATCTGGAGGAGGCGAGCCGCGCCGAGGAGGAGGCCGCCAGGGACACGATGGTCAAGGAGGAGGTCGGCCCCGACGACATCGCGGACGTCGTCGGCTCCTGGACGGGCATCCCGGCGGGCAGACTCCTGGAGGGCGAGACGCGCAAGCTGCTGCGCATGGAGGACGAGCTGGGACGACGGCTCATCGGGCAGAAGCAGGCCGTCGCCGCCGTCTCGGACGCGGTGCGCAGGACGCGCGCCGGGATCGCCGACCCCGACCGGCCCACGGGCTCGTTCCTCTTCCTCGGCCCCACCGGGGTCGGCAAGACGGAGCTGGCCAAGGCGCTCGCCGACTTCCTCTTCGACGACGAGCGGGCCATGGTCCGCATCGACATGAGCGAGTACGGCGAGAAGCACTCCGTCGCGCGGCTCGTCGGCGCCCCGCCCGGATACGTCGGCTACGAGGAGGGCGGCCAGCTCACCGAGGCGGTGCGCCGCCGCCCGTACAGCGTCGTCCTGCTCGACGAGGTCGAGAAGGCGCACCCGGAGGTCTTCGACGTCCTCCTCCAGGTGCTCGACGACGGCCGCCTCACCGACGGCCAGGGCCGCACCGTCGACTTCCGCAACACGATCCTCGTGCTCACCTCGAACCTCGGCAGCCAGTTCCTCGTGGACCCGCTGACCCCCGAGGAGCAGAAGCGGGAGCAGGTGCTCGAAGTCGTCCGGGCCTCCTTCAAGCCGGAGTTCCTCAACCGGCTCGACGACGTCGTCGTCTTCTCCGCGCTCGACGCCGACGAGCTGGCGCACATCGCGCGGCTCCAGGTGGACCGGCTCGCGAAGCGGCTCGCCGAGCGCCGGCTCAGCCTCGACGTCACCCCCGACGCGCTCGCCTGGCTCGCCTCCGAGGGCAACGACCCGGCGTACGGGGCGCGCCCGTTGCGGCGCCTCATCCAGACCGCGATCGGCGACCGGCTCGCCCGTGCGATCCTCGCGGGCGAGATCGAGGACGGCGACACGGTCCGCGTCGAGCGCTTCGGCGACGAACTCCTCGTCGGGCCGGTGGCCGAGGTGGCGACACGGGAGCAGGAGGGTCCGGCGAAAACGCTCTGACCTGCGCGGGAAAGCGCAGCCGTGGTCCCCGGTGGTTAGCCGGGGGCCGGGCGGGCACCCGGGCGGGGGCCGCCTTCCCGGCCGGGCGGCCCGGTCCCGTACCGGCGCCGCGCCCGTCCACGGCCCCCGCCCCGACCGTCAGGAACCCGCCACCCCGCCCCTGCCCCGCCCCGCCCGGGGGGCAAGGGCTTGCCAGCCCCCACCGCACATGGGGGAGGATGGCCCCCATCCGTACGAAGGGAAATACACGGTGAGCATCGACCCGTCCTCCATTCCGAACTTCGGGGGCAACCAGCCAGAGCCCCAAGGACCGGCGGGCCCCGTCGTCCCCGACCAGGATTTGGTGAAGCAGCTCCTCGAACAGATGGAGCTGAAGTACGTCGTGGACGACGAGGGCGACCTCGCCGCCCCGTGGGAGGAATTCCGCACGTACTTCATGTTCCGCGGCGAGAACGAGCAGCAGGTCTTCTCGGTGCGGACGTTCTACGACCGCGAGCACCGCATCGAGGACAAGCCCCAGCTCCTCGAAGCCATCGACGACTGGAACCGCCGCACCCTGTGGCCGAAGGTCTACACGCACACCCACGACGACGGCTCGGTCCGCCTCATCGGCGAGGCGCAGATGCTCATCGGTACGGGCGTGAGCCTGGAGCACTTCGTCTCCTCGACCGTCAGCTGGGTGCGCGCCGCGATCGAGTTCGACCGCTGGCTCGTCGAACAGCTCGGCCTGGAGCAGGACATCGCCGAGGGCGGCGAGGAGAAGCCGGGCGACGACGAGAGCTGAGCGGTCCCGGGGCCGCGAGCCCCCGAGGGGCCTGCCGTCACAGCGCCGTCGGCGCCGCCGAGACGAGATAGGCCCCGTACAGCAGGGCAGGCCCGGCCAGGGAGGCGAGGAGGATTAGCGCGCGCCCCGGCCGGGCCGTCAGCGCCGCCGCGAGGCGGTCCGCGAGCGGGATGAGCAGCGGGAAGGCCGGCAGCAGGAAGCGCGGCTTGCAGGTCAGATAGGCGGACCCGCCGACCGCGATGAGGACCAGCACCCCCGTGTACACGAGCAGCGCCCCGGGCAGCGGGCGCCGCTCCTCGGTGAGCAGCGCGGCGTAGAGCAGCAGCGCCCCCGAGACGAGCAGGACGGCGACGATTCGCTCGGGACGGTTCACGCCGATCTCGATGTGGTCGGTGTAGCGCAGCATCGCGAGCCCGAAGTCGAAGGTGGAGCCCCAGTCGCGCTGTACGGCGAAGTACCCGCCGAACACGTCGCCCCGCTCCCACCCCACGTACAGCACGTAGCCGAACCAGCCGAGCGGTGAGAGCGCCATGCCCGCGAGGACGCGGGGCGCGGGGACGGCGCGGGTCGTCCAGGCGAGCCACAGCCCGGCGAGGATGACGGCGGCGGCGAGGGCGGCGCCGTTCGGGCGCGCGAGCCCGGCCAGCGCGGCGCACGTGCCCGCCCACACCCACCGCCCGTCGAGCAGCGCCCACAGCCCCCAGGCCGCGCAGGCGACGAGCAGCGACTCGCTGTACGGCACGGAGAGCACGACCGCGTGCGGCAGCAGCGCCCAGAGCAGCACGAGCAGTGTCGCGGTCCGGTGGTCGCGCAGCCGCTCGACGACCGCGTGGATGCCCCAGGCGGCGAGCAGCGCGGAGCCCCAGGAGACGACGAGCGCGAGGACGGGCACGGAGAAGGGGACGACGAGGCGCAGCGTGCGGACGAGTCCCGGGTAGAGCGGGAAGAAGGCGATGTCGCGGTAGTGCAGGCCCGGCTGTCTGCCGTGCCGGGCGAAGCCGTAGCCGTAGGTGGCGATGTGCTCGTACCACTGCGCGTCCCAGGGCCGCAGCAGCCGCTCGTACGGGGAGTCGCCGAACAGCAGGCAGCCGAGCACGACGAGAAGCGTCCCCGCGAGCCGGATCGCGAGGAACCCGACGAGCGCGGGCGCGGCACGGCGCAGCGAGGGGGGCAGCGCGGGGCCGGCCGCGAGGAGCGGGGAGCGGCCGGACTGCGGCGGGACGACCGGGCCGCCCCGTCGGGCCGGGGCCGGGCGGACGGACGCCCCCCGGCCCCGGCGCGGGCCCGGCCCCCCGGTCGGGTCCCCGCCGTCACCCGGGCCTCTGCCCCCGCCCTTCGGTTCCGTCCGTCCGCCGCCGGGCTCCAGGAGTTCGCTCACATCGAGCACTGTGCAGGGGGCGGGCGACCGACCGGCCCTGACAAGCCGTTTTCACCGCCCACGCCGCCCGATCGGGTGGCGCAGTGCGGTTCACTGCGCGAGTCGCTTGAGCCGGTCCACCGCCTCGCGGAGGACGTCCTCGCGCTTGCAGAAGGCGAAGCGGACGAGGGGGCGGCCCGCGTCCGGGTCGTCGTAGAAGACGGCGTTGGGTACGGCGACGACACCGCAGCGCTCGGGGAGCGCGAGGCAGAACTTCGTGCCGTCGTCGCCGAGCCCGAGCGGGGTGATGTCGGTCGTCACGAAGTACGTCCCCTGCGGGCGGTGCACCGCGAACCCGGCCTCGGCGAGCCCGTCGCAGAGCAGGTCGCGCTTGCGGCGCAGGTCCTCGCGGAAGTCGTCGAAGTACGCGTCCGGAAGACGCAGCGCCTCGGCGACCGCGTACTGGAAGGGACCCGCGCTGACGAAGGTCAGGTACTGCTTCACGGTGCGCACGGCCGAGACGAGCGCGGCGGAGCCGGTCACCCAGCCCACCTTCCAGCCCGTCAGGGAGAAGGTCTTGCCGCTCGACGAGATGGAGACCGTGCGCTCGCGCATGCCGGGGAAGGTGGCGAGGGGGAGGTGTTCGCCCTCGTAGACGAGGTGTTCGTAGACCTCGTCGGTGACGACGAGGAGGTCGTGGGCGACGGCGAGGCGGGCGATCTCGGTGGCCTCCTCGCGGGTGAGGACCATGCCGGTGGGGTTGTGCGGGGAGTTGAGGAGGAGCAGACGGGTGCGGGGGGTGATGAGGGCGGCGAGGCGATCGAGGTCGGGGCGGAAGCCGGGGGCGCGCAGGGTGAGGGGGACACGGTGGCCGCCCGCGAGCGCGATCCCGGCCGCGTACGAGTCGTAGTACGGCTCGAAGGCGATGACCTCGTCGCCCGGCTCGACGAGGGCGAGGAGCGTCGCGGCGATCGCCTCGGTCGCGCCCGCCGTGACGAGCACCTCGGTGTCGGGGTCCAGCGTGATGCCGTGGAAGCGGTGCTGGTGGGCGGCGACCGCCTCACGCAGTTCGGGAATGCCGGGGCCCGGCGGGTACTGGTTGCCGCGCCCTTCGCGGATCGCGCGGACCGCCGCCTCGCGGACCTCCTCGGGACCGTCCGTGTCGGGGAAGCCCTGGCCCAGGTTGATCGCTCCCGTGCGGGCGGCGAGGGCGGACATCTCGGCGAAGACCGTCGTGCCGAAGGCGGCGAGACGCGGGGCGAGCAGGGGGCGGCCGGAGGGCGGGGGCTTGGGGGTCATGGCGTCATCCTGCGCCGAAGCTCTGGTCTTGCTCAAGCGTGCTTTGAGCGGCGAGCCCACCGGGCAATCCCGCTGCAACGAAGCAACGGGGGCCGCCCGGGGGGCGGCGGAAGAGGCAACAAGGGGGGCAGGACATGGCGGTGATGATCGCGGTTCTCTGCATCTTCGGGCTCGTGGTGGTGGCGCTCGTCGTGCGGATCGTGACGGCGGTACGGGGCACGGTCTCCGGGGGCCGGGCGCGGTCCTCCTCCCGGGGGTACGCGCGCCGCTCGCGGTCGTCCTCCGGGGGCGACTCGGGGAGTTGGTGGGTGGGCGGGGACTCCGGCTCGTCCGACTCGGGAGGGGGACACCACTCCGGGGGTCACTCCTGCGGCGGACACTCCTGCGGCGGGGGGTCCTCCTGCGGGGGTGGCTCTTCCTGCGGAGGCGGCGGGGGCGACTGACCGGACGGGGGGCGACTGGGCGGACAGGAACGACTGGGCGGGCACGGGGCCGGACGGTCGGCCGCGGCTCGGCAGGGGACACGTCGTCCCGCGGGGCATGCCTCGCGCGGGGGCGGCGGAGACGACGGAGAAGGGGGATGCGGGATGAAGGTGTTCGTGGGGGTGGCCGTCGTGGTGGCGGTTGTGGCGGTGGTGCTCCTCTTGGTGGCCACGGCCAGCAGGGCCCGTCACAGGGGGCCGGTCAGGAAGCGGGGTGCGGCGGGCCCGCGTGGTGCGGGGGGAGGGTCCCACGACCACGGCACCGCCTCGGGCATCGTGCTGGCGCAGGACCCGGGCCAGAGCTGGTGGGCCGACGGCGGCTCCTCCTCGGGTGGGTCGGGTCATCACCACGGAGGACACGGCCACCACGACTCGGGAGGGAGCACGTCCTCCTGTGGGGGCAATTCCTCGTGCGGAGGCGGCGGTTCGTCCTGCGGCGGGAGCTCGTCCTCCTGCGGCGGGGGTGGTTCTTCCTGCGGGGGTGGCTCCTCCTGCGGGGGCGGCGGAGGCAACTGACACGGGGCAGTCTGATCCGCCCGCGGCCCGGGGCCCCACGAGGAGACTCGTGGGGCCCCGGGCTTGTGCGCGCGTTGTGCGCGCGGGCTTGTGCGCGTCGCGGCTGGGCGCTCCCTCACGGGGCGTACGACGCGGGAGGGATGGGGGTCGGTGGGGGGAGCCACGCGGGAGGGACGGGGGTCCGCCGGGGGAGCCAGCCACGCAGGGGCGCGGTCCGGACCCAGCGGGGGACGGGGTGGGGACGCGGTGGGCGTGGCTCCGGACCGTACCGCCCGTGGTCCCGCGGGCGGACCGCACTGCCGGAGACCGGGGGTGCGGACCGTACGGCCGCCGTGCAGCGGGAGACGGACCGTACCGCCGTGGTCCGGGAGGCGGACCCACCGCCGCCGTACACCGGGAGGGGGGCCGTTCCGCCGTGGTCCGAGCGGCGGACCGTACCGGCGTGGCCTCGGAAGCCCACCGGGCCGCCGGAGGTCAGGAGGCGGAGGAGGCCACCTGGTCCGTTCCGCCGACGATGCCCTTCGGCACCACCGAGAGACCGCGTCCGCGCGTCGCGCGCGTCTTGTCGGGGCGGCCGGGCGCGCCGACCCCGGCCGGGACGTGGCTGCCGAGGCCCGTCGTGCCCGGGGCGAGCGGCACACCCGCGAGGCGCTTCCCGCGCCGCGCGCGGCCCCGGCGCGTGCCGCTGAGCGCGGCGGGGCGCGGGGCGAGGCGGGTGCGGGTGACGACGAGCTGGCCGTCCTCGGGGTAGGCGTGCCACGTGCGCCACTGCGTCTCGCCGTCGCGGCGCTGCACGAGCATCGCGGTGAACGCGTCGGGGCTGCCGGGGAAGACGCCCGCGAGGCCGTGCGGGTGCTCGGCGACGAGCGCGAGGAGTTCCTGCGCGCGCCCCGCGAACGCGCCGGGCGGCAGCTCCTCGACGCGCGCGGCGAAGTGGTAGTCGAAGCCGTCGAACTCCTCGACGACTCCCACCGGGAGCGGCGCGCCGCCGCCCGGCAGGCAGGCGACGGTCTCCGAGCACTCTCCGTGCTCGTCCTCCAGGAGGACCTGGTGGGAGGCACCGAGCAGCCGCAACTGCACCGTCGCCTCCTCCAGCCTCAGATCGAGAGCCGAGAGACAGGGGAGGGGTTCGCGGCCGAGCGCCCACGCGAGATCGCTCGCGCGGGTGTCGGTGTAGGTGGTCTTCAGGGTCGTGAGCATGGTTCGGCTCCACAGGCGCGCAAGGACGAGGAGGGGCGGGCTGTCTCCCACGGGACGGCGGCGGGGTGACCGGCGGGTCGGGACCCGGGTTCCGTGGTACGGGCCGGGGTGCGGGAGTAGCCGGCTCGTGCCCACCGGGGCCGTGCCCGTGAGCTGTGTGGGACGGGAACGACGGCGGAGGGGCGGCGACGTTTTAGAGGGAATCATGAACTCTCGTGCCCTGACCGCCTTTTCGCCCAACTCCGGGTGGTTTCCATCCCCCAGAGGGCCGGTCAGTTCACATGTTCAACCAGCCAGGAGCTTGCGCCGGGCGGGGTTCGGGCTGCGGGACGGGGCGAAGCGGGGCGCGGTGCCGGTCGCGGGGGGTGCGGGGCTTGTCCAGTGCTTCCCCGTTCCCGGCGAGAAAACCACTCGTGTGGGTGACAAGGAGTGCTCCATCTGTCACGTAGCGTGGCTGGTGTGTCCGAGCCGCGTTCCGTCGTCCCACCCGCTCAGCCACCGCCCCGGCCGGGGGCGGAGGGCTCGGGCGACGTGCTCGTGGACGAACGCGGACCCCGCGGAGAGGCTGCCGGGCGGGACACCGGGCAAGAGGCCGGGCAGGACGCCGCGCCCGAACTGCTCCCGCTCTCGCTGCCGGTGCGGCCCGGCGTCGGCCGCTTCCTCGTGCTGCTCGCCGTCTTCGTCTGCGCGGCCTGCGGACTCGTCTACGAACTCGAACTCGTCGCCCTCGCCTCGTACCTGCTCGGCGACTCGGTCACGCAGGCGTCCCTCGTCCTCTCCGTCATGGTCTTCGCGATGGGCATCGGCTCGCTCCTCGCGAAACGGCTGTGCACACGCGCCGCGGCGGCCTTCGGCGCGATCGAGGCGGGGCTCGCGCTCGTCGGCGGGTGCAGCGCCCTCGCGCTCTACGGGGCCTTCGCCTGGTCGGGGCGCTTCCCGGGCGCGTGGGCGAGCGGTTCGAGCGGGCTGCTCATCGGCTTCACCTTCGCCATCGGGGTGCTGATCGGCGGTGAGGTGCCGCTGCTCATGGTGCTCATCCAGCGCATCAGGCGGCAGGAGGCGGGGGGCGCGGTCGCCGACCTCTTCGCCGCCGACTACGTGGGGGCGCTCGTCGGCGGGCTCGCCTTCCCCTTCCTCCTGCTTCCCTTCCTCGGCCAGCTCACCGGCGCGCTGCTCACCGGCGCGATCAACGCCTGCGCGGGCGCGGCGCTCGTCCTCGGCCTCTTCCACCGCGACCTGAGCCGCCGCGCCCGCTGGACCCTCCTGGTGCTCAACGCCTTCGTCCTCGGCCTCCTCGCGATGGCCGCGACCCACGTCGGCGACTTCGAACGCGCCGCGCGCCGCGCCGTCTTCGGCGACGACGTACGCGTCGCGTTCCACAGCGATGTGCAGGACATCGTCCTGGCGGGCCGGTCCGGGGAGCCGCTGACGCTCTACCTCGGTGACGGACCGCGCGTCAGCTCGGCCGACGAGGGCGTCTACCACCAGGCGCTCGTCCGCCCCGCCCTGGCCGGCCCGCACGCGCGCGTGCTCGTCCTCGGCGGGGGCGACGGGCTCGCGGTGCGGGAGGTGCTGCGCGTTCCCGGGGTGCGCGTCGTGGACGTCGTGGAGGTGGACCGCGAGCTGCTGCGCCTCGCCCGCAGGGACCCCCGCCTCGGCGGCCTCAACCGGCACGCGCTCGACGACCCGCGCGTGCACGCCGTCTCCGACGACGCCTTCACGTGGCTGCGCGCCAACCGGCGGCGCTTCGACGCCGTCGTCGCCGACCTGCCCGACCCGCGCCAGACGGCGGCCACGAAGCTCTATTCGCAGGAGTTCTACGGGCTCCTGAAGCGGGCCCTCGCCCCCGGTGCCCGCTCCGTCGTGCACGTCGGCTCGCCGGGACGCGACGCGCGCGACTACTGGCGCGCCGAGCGCACCCTGCGCGCCGCCGGACTGCGCACGGCGCCGTACGCGGCGAAGAAGGGACGCGCGGAGTGGGGGTTCCTGCTCGCGGCCTCCGGCGAGCGACCACCGCTCGCGGTGCCCGCGCGGCCGGGGGGCGGGTTCGGCGCGCGGGAGTTGCTGGCCGGTGCGCGGCGGGTGGCGGGGACGCGGGTGCGGGGGCTGGAGCCGTCGACGCTCGTGTCGCCCCGGTACGGGCTGTGAGGGGTCCGGGGTGCGCGGTGACGGGGTGCCCGCGGGTGGGTCCGGCGAGGCGTTCGGGACGAGGAGGGTACGGAAGGGGCGGGCGTGGGTAGGCTCGCCCGCCATGGAGCATGAGGTCTTCGTCCCGGTTCCCCCCACCGCGCTGCGGCGCGCGCTCGGCGACCCCACCCGGGTCCCGGACTGCGTGCCGGGGCTGCGCGCGGAGCCCGGACCCGAGCCCCGCACGGCACCCGGCGGTGACGGCATCGCGGTGCACGGCCGCCTGCGGCTGCGCGCCGGAAGCCACACGATCACGTACCGGGGCGGGCTGCGTCTGACCGCCCGCCCCGACGACAGCTGGGCGCTGCACGTCGCGGCGACCGAGGCGCGCGGCGAGGGCTCGGTACGGGCACGGCTGAGCCTGACGCTCGCGGAGGCCGAGGGCGGCACGCGGGTGCGGTTCGCCGGAAGCGGCGAGGTCGCGGGCCGACTGCTCGACGAGGCCGGCCCGCAGGCCGCCGAATCCGCCCTGCACCGCCTGCTCAACCGCTTCGCCGCCAACGTGGGGCGCGCGGGCGATGCGCTGGTGGGGGAGGAAGCCGGGGAGACGGGTGCCGGGGGGCCGGGCGCGACGGGCCCCGGCGTGGCGGAGCCGGGTGTGAAGGCGGCCGGGGCGGGGACCGGTACGGGAGCCGCCGCGGAAACCGGTGCGGAGACCGGTGGGGAAGCGCGCGCGGAGGCGGGTAGGGAAGCCGGTACGGAGGAAGACTCGGGTACGGCGTTCGGGGAGGACGCGATGACGGACGGGACGGACAGGACGAGCGGGGCGGGCGAACAGCCGGAGGGAGAGGGGACGGAGGGCGAGGCGGCGGCGAAGCGCCCGGAGGGCCCGGGGGAAGCGGTCGGGACCGAGGGGACGGGGGACGCGGAGAACGCAGGGGCGGCGGAGGCCGTGGACGACACGGAGCCGAAGGACAACGCGGAGCCGAAGGGCAACGCGGAGCCGAAGGGCAACGCGGAGCCGAAGGATGCCGCCGAGCCGGTGGACCCCGCCGATGCCACAGGGGACGCCGACGCCGCTCACGTCGCGAGGGACGAGGCCGACGCCGCAGGGGACGCCGACGCCGCTCACGTCGCGAGGGACGAGGCCGACGCCGACGCCGCTCACCCCGCGAAGGACGAGGCCGACGACGCCGGGGACACCCCCGCGCCCACAGACGCTTCCGGGCCCGGGGACACCCCCGAGCCCAGTGACACCCCCGAGCCCCAGGGCGCCCCCGAGCCCGGCGACGCCCCCGAGCCCGGCGAGGACGATCTCCTCGGCATCGTGCCGGACACCCCCGCCTCCGTCTTCGACACCGAGATCCCGCCGTCCTCGCTGGGCCGCGACGAGGGACCGCTCGGCCCGGAGGAGGGGGAACCACCGGCCGAGGCCGCCCATGCCCGCCGGACGATGATCGGCCGCAGCGCGGAGGAGGTCGACCACGCTCCGCCCCGCGGCCGGTACGCGCCCGAAGCGGTCGGTGGCGCGGGTTCCGCCGCGAACACGTTGCGCTGGGCCGCCCCCGTGGCGGCGCTCGTCGTGGCCTCGGCGGTGGTGGCGGGCCGCGCGCTGCGCCGCAGGCACTGACGGCCGAGGCGCGGGGCACGGGCGCGGGAGCCGTGAGCGCGGGTGATCTCCTCGGCGCCCCGCGCCCCGCGTAAGGTCACCCCCGTGACCACCGCACCTGAGACGACGCTGACCACCCGCACTTCCTCCCTCACCGTGCGCCCGGACCTCGGCGCCCGGCTCAGTTCGCTGAGGGTGGGGGAGTACGAACTGCTGCGGCCCGGCGATCACTACGGCTCGTTCCCGATGGCCCCGTTCTGCGGGCGCACCCGCGACGGCCGCTTCACCAACGGCGGGACGATCCACCAGCTCCCGCTCAACGACGACCCCAACGCCATCCACGGCACCGCGCGCGACCACCAGTGGGCGACTGCGCCGGCCCCGGAGAGCGAGGACGGACGGGCCACGGCCGCGTTTACGTACGACCTGGCCGAGCCGTGGCCGTACACCGGGCGGGTCACGCAGCTGATGGAGCTGGGCGAGGACGCCCTCACGCTGCGCATGGGGATCGAGACCTACGGGGACTCGTTCCCCGGGCAGGTCGGCTGGCACCCGTGGTTCCGGCGGAACCTCGGGAAGGGCGGCGAGGACGTGCGGATCACGTTCCAGCCGGGCTGGCAGGAGGAGCGCGGCGCGGACCACCTGCCGACGGGCCGCCGCATCGACCCGCTGCCGGGCCCGTGGGACGACTGCTTCGGGATGCCGGACGGAGTGACGGTTCTGCTCACGTGGCCGGGCGAGCTGGAGCTGACCGTGACCAGCGCGGAGAAGTGGGTCGTGGTCTACGACGAGCAGGCCGACTGGGTCTGCGTGGAGCCCCAGACCGGGCCTCCGAACGGGCTCAACTCGCAGCCGCGTCTCATCACCCCGATCGAGCCGCTGGAGGCGTCGACGACGTGGAGCTGGCGACTGCTGTGATCCGAGGCGGGGAGGCGGCTGTCGCGGGGTACCCGGAGGGGGCCGGGTACCCGAAGGAAGGCACAGACCCATGGAACTGACGCTGCCCCAGCGGATCTACCTCCTCTCCGCCTACGACCCCGACAAGGCCGATTTCACCGCCACCGGGCTCCAGTTCCGGGGCCAGCGCCTGCGCGCCGCCGCCTTCGCCGTGCTCGTGACGGACGGTCTCGTGCGCACCGACGGCAAGAAGGCGTGGCGCCTCGCGGAGAAGGCGCCCCGGGACACGTTCCTGCACGGGGTGTGGGACGAGCTTCCCGCTGACAAGGCGCAGGGCTGGCTCCGGCTCGTCCACAACAAGGCCCACACGGCCGAGACCCCGGTGCGCGAGCAGCTTCGCGAGGCCGGGTACGTGGAGGAGCCGCACGGGCACCGCCTCAATCCGCTCGCCAAGCACAAGGGCGCGCCCAGCGACACCGGGGGACTGCTCGCGCTGCGCGAGCGGACGCGCGGCCCGGTGCTCGCGGACGCGCTGCCGGAGCAGGTCCCGGACGAGGACGTGACGCTCGCGGTGCTGTGCGCCGAGGGCGGCACGGGGGCGCTCTTCACCGGCAAGGAGCAGAAGGCCCACAAGGAGACGCTGAAGCGCTTCGGTGCCCACTTCGACGCCCGCGTCCCCGGACTGCGCGCGGCACTGCTCACCTCGATCCTCTCGGCCCGGTCCGTGGGCGGCGGGTGGAGCTGAGCGGGGCCCCGCGCCGCCCCTCTAAGCTCGTGCCCATGACTGACGCACGTTCCGAGCTGCTCCAGCAGATCAAGGACAAGGCCGTGGTGCACGGCAAGGTGACGCTCTCCTCGGGCATCGAGGCCGACTACTACGTCGATCTGCGCCGGATCACGCTCGACGGCGCCGCCGCGCCGCTCGTCGGCGAGGTCATGCTCGACCTCGTCGACAACCTCGACTTCGAGGCGGTCGGCGGGCTCACCCTCGGCGCCGACCCGGTCGCCGACGCGATGCTGCACGCCGCGCACGCGCGCGGGAAGCGCGTGGACGCCTTCGTGGTGCGCAAGACCGCGAAGACGCACGGGATGCAGCGCCGTATCGAGGGCCCGGACATCACGGGGCGCCGCGTGCTCGTCGTCGAGGACACCTCCACGACCGGCGGTTCGCCGCTCACCGCCGTGGAGGCAGTGCGCGAGGCCGGAGGGCACGTCGTCGCCGTCGCCACGATCGTGGACCGCGACACCGGCGCGGGCGAGAAGATCGCGGGCGAGGCGGGCGTCCCGTACCTCTACGCCTACGCGCTCAACGAGCTGGGCCTCTGACGAGCGGTTCTTCCCCCGGCGTGCCCGGCGGAGCTTCGGCCTCCGCTGAGCAGGCCGCCCCTCTGACGAGCGAGCTCTTCGCGAGCCCCACGGGCCCCTGACCTCCTCCGCTCGCCAAAAGGCGATGTTTCACGTGAAACACCGGTCCCGTCCTGTTTCACGTGAAACATCGCCTTCGTCGTCTCACGCCACCGCTCCTCGCTGGGAGCAAATCGGTACGTCTGGAAAGATGGACCCGGCCGACACCGGCGTCGCCCCCAGGTCAGGGTCACTGCACACACCCGCACATCACAAGGAGCGGACACATGCCCATCGCAACCCCCGAGGTCTACAACGAGATGCTCGACCGGGCGAAGGCAGGCAAGTTCGCCTACCCGGCCATCAACGTGACCTCCACGCAGACCCTGCACGCGGCGCTGCGCGGCTTCGCCGAGGCCGAGAGCGACGGCATCATCCAGATCTCCACCGGGGGTGCGGAGTTCCTGGGCGGTCAGTACAGCAAGGACATGGTCACCGGCGCGGTCGGTCTCGCGGAGTTCGCGCACGTCGTCGCCGAGAAGTACCCGGTCACCGTGGCCCTGCACACCGACCACTGTCCCAAGGACAAGCTCGACGGCTACGTCCGCCCGCTGCTCGCGGTCTCCGCCGAGCGCGTCAAGGCCGGTCAGAACCCGCTCTTCCAGTCGCACATGTGGGACGGCTCCGCCGAGACCCTGGACGACAACCTGGCCATCGGGCAGGAGCTGCTCGCGCTGGCGAAGGCCGCGAAGATCATCCTTGAGGTCGAGATCACCCCGACCGGTGGCGAGGAGGACGGCGTCTCGCACGAGATCAACGACAACCTCTACACCACCGTCGACGACGCGATCCGCACCGTCGAGGCGCTCGGTCTCGGCGAGAAGGGCCGCTACCTGCTCGCCGCCTCCTTCGGCAACGTGCACGGCGTCTACAAGCCGGGCAACGTCGTCCTCCGCCCCGAGCTGCTCAAGGACCTGAGCGAGGGCGTCGCCGCCAAGTACGGCAAGCAGCAGCCCTTCGACTTCGTCTTCCACGGCGGTTCCGGCTCCACCAAGGAGGAGATCGAGACCGCGCTGGAGAACGGCGTCGTCAAGATGAACCTCGACACGGACACGCAGTACGCCTTCACGCGCCCCGTCGCGGACCACATGTTCCGCAACTACGACGGTGTGCTGAAGGTCGACGGCGAGGTCGGCGACAAGAAGACGTACGACCCCCGCACCTGGGGCAAGCTCGCCGAGGCCGGTATGGCCGAGCGCGTCACCGAGGCGGCCCGCACGCTGCGCTCGGCGGGTCACAGCCTCAGCGCCTGACCCGGCGGACGACGCGGGCCCCGGCCCGTACGCATCGGGCCCCCGGCCCGTACGGCTTCGGTCGTGCGGGCCGGGGGCCCGTTCGCGTGGGTACGGGGCGGGGCGGCGTACGTACGGGCGGGGCCCCCGTGCGTCCGGGGCGGGGCCCGCTCGGGTACGCACGGGGTGGGCCTGCTCGGGTACGCACGGGGCGGGCCCGCTCGGGTACGTACGGGGTGGGCCTTCTCGCGTACGTACGGGGTGGGCCTTCCCGCCTACGTCCGGGGCGGGCCCGCTCGCGGACGTCGTGCGGGGCCGCCCGAACGGGCCGGGCCGCTCCAGCCGTCAGGCAGACTGGAAACCATGGCCATTCACCAGAACCTGCTCGGGGACGTGCCCCCGACCCACCTGCCCGAGGAGCCGGAGCCGCGCGAGCTGCTCGCCTCCGGGACCCCCGCCACCGAGGTCGCCGCGAAGTTCCCGGCCTCCTCGCTCCCCTGGGCCCTGCTCGCGGACGAGTCCTTCGAAGCGGGCGACCCCGTGGCCTCGTACGCCTACGCCCGTACCGGCTACCACCGCGGCCTCGACGCGCTGCGCCGCAACGGCTGGAAGGGCCACGGCCCGGTGCCGTGGGAGCACGAGCCGAACCGCGGCTTCCTGCGCGCCCTGCACGCCCTCGCCCGCGCCGCCCAGGCGATCGGCGAGACGGAGGAGTACGAGCGCTGCTCCGACTTCCTGCGCGACTCCTCGCCCACCGCGGCGCAGACCCTCGGCTGACCTTCCGGCCGCTTTTCCTCCGGTACGGGCCCTCCCGCCTTGCCGTCCCCCGCCCCGGGGACGGAGGATGCGGGTGGGCCCGTCCGCGTACCGGACACGCGTGCCGGAGAACCGGATCACGGGCCCGAGGGGACCGGAGCCCTCCGCCGGGACGCCGTACGACGACGGCGGGCGCGCAGCGCGGGCGGGGGCGGACCGCTACCCGGCAGCCGTCTCCACCGGAGAGATCGATGTCGTACGACCCCTTGAATACCCCGAACCACCCGGACGCCGCGCACCCCGCGAGCGCCGGCACCGCGCCTCACCCGGGCACCCCGGACACCCCGAATCCCCCGGACAGCGCTCCCGAAGCCCCCCACCTCGACTTCGCGGGCAGCACCCCGTACGAGGACTACGTGCACGCCGACGTGCTCACGCACCTCCAGGAGCTGCGCTCCGAGGACCCCGGCGAGATGGTCTTCCTCGTGACGACGCAGGTCATGGAGTTGTGGTTCACCGTCCTCGTGCACGAGTGGGAGACCGCCGCGCGGGCGCTGCGCGAGGACGAGCTGCCGCGCGCGCTCGACGCGCTGCGCCGCTCGCGCCGCGAGCTGGATGCCCTCAACGCCTCCTGGCTCCCGCTCGCGGGGCTCACCCCCGCCCAGTTCAACAGCTACCGGGGCGCCCTCGGCGAGGGCTCGGGCTTCCAGTCGGCGATGTACCGGCGCCTGGAGTTCCTGCTCGGCGAGAAGTCCGCGGCGATGCTCGTGCCGCACAAGGGCACGGCGCGGGCGCACGCCGAGCTGGAGAAGGCGCTCCACGAGCCCGGTCTCTACGACGAGGCGCTGCGCTTCCTCGCCCGGCGCGGCCACCCCGTGCCGCCCTCCGTGCTCGACCGCGACCTGAGCCGCCGCTACGAGCCGTCCGAGCAGGTCGAGGCGGTGTGGGCGGAGATCTACCGGGGCGATCAGCGCGGCGAGGAGGTACGGCTCGGCGAGGCGCTCACGGACGTGGGCGAGCTGGTGTGGCGATGGCGCAACGACCACCTCACGGCGACGCGCCGCGCGATGGGCTCCAAGCAGGGAACTGGCGGCTCGGCGGGCGTCGCCTGGCTGGAGAAACGCGCCACGAAGAGCGTTTTCCCCGAGCTGTGGACGGCGCGCGGCCGTGTCTGAGCGCCACGCCGCGGACACGTCCGCACGACCCGCCTCCGGGAACGACACCGCCGCCGCGCTCCGTGCCACCGCCCACCGGCTCGACGCCGAGGACCCGCTGCGGCCGGTGCGGGAGCGGTTCACGCTCCCCGAGGACGTCGTCTACCTCGACGGGAACTCGCTCGGCGCCCTGCCGAAGGCGGTCCCCGACCGCCTCGCCCGCGTCATCGCGCACGAGTGGGGCGCGCTCGGCATCCGCTCGTGGACGGAGAGCGGCTGGTGGGAGGCGCCGGAGCGGGTCGGCGAGCTGATCGCGCCGCTCGTCGGCGCGGGGCCCGGACAGGTCGTCGTCGGCGACTCGACGAGCGTCAACCTCTTCAAGGCGCTCGTCGCGGCCGTCCGGCTCGCGGGCGAGGGTCGCGACGAGGTCCTCGTCGACTCCTCGTCCTTCCCGACGGACGGCTACATCGCCGAGGCGGCGGTACGGCTGACGGGCCACCGCCTCGTCCCCGTCCTGCCCGCCGAGGTGCCCGGCCGGCTCGGTCCCCGTACCGCCGCCGTGCTCCTCAACCACGTCGACTACCGCACCGGGCGCCTGCACGACCTGCCCGGACTCACCGCCGCCGTGCACGAGGCGGGCGCGTACGCCGTCTGGGACCTGTGCCACAGCGCGGGCGCGCTGCCCGTGCGGCTCGACGCGCACGGCGTCGACCTCGCGGTCGGCTGCACGTACAAATACCTCAACGGCGGGCCGGGCTCCCCGGCCTTCCTGTACGTGCGCGCCGCCCACCAGGCCGCCTTCGACTCGCCGCTCCCCGGCTGGAACTCGCACGCGGAACCCTTCGGGATGCGGCCCGCCTACACGCGCGCGCAGGGCGCGACAGCCGGGCGGGTCGGGACCCCCGACATCCTGTCGCTGCTCGCCCTGGAGGCCGCGCTCGGTGTCTG
The DNA here is from genome assembly GCF_000213055.1 of Streptomyces sp. Tu6071. Taxonomy (NCBI): domain Bacteria; kingdom Bacillati; phylum Actinomycetota; class Actinomycetes; order Kitasatosporales; family Streptomycetaceae; genus Streptomyces; species Streptomyces sp. Tu6071. Next base: position 4,128,280 of record NZ_CM001165.1, read on the forward strand.
GGAGGGCGTGGATCTCGCAGCCGTACGGGCCAAGTCGCTGGCGCTCACGGACTTCTTCCTGGAGTGCGTCGACCGGTACGTACCGGCCGGGAGCCTGGAGTCCGTCACCCCGGCCGCGCACGAGGAACGCGGCAGCCAGCTCGCGCTGCGCACCCCGCGCGCCGCCGCGCTCATGCCCCGGCTCATCGCGCGCGGCGTCGTCGGCGACTTCCGGCCGCCGGACATCCTCCGCTTCGGCTTCACGCCGCTGTACGTGGGATACGCGGACGCGGAACGCGCGGCGCGGGTCCTGGCGGAGGAGCTGGGCGCGGGGGAGTGAGCCGGGGGGACTGAGCCCGTGGCGGAGGTACGTCGCGCGGCGGGGCGGGCTTGGCGGGGTTCCCGTGACGGGGGCGGACCTTGGCGGGGTTCCGGGGCGGGGGCCGGACTCTGGCGGGGGCTCCGTGGCGTGGGCCGGACCCGCCGGGGTTCCGTGGCACGGGCGACCCCCGGCGGGGTGATCCGTGGCGTGGGCTGACCCTTGGCGAGGTGATTCCGTCGTGTGGGTCTGTTCCTCGCCGGAGGGATTTCCACGTCCTGGACCAGTCCCCGCCGGGGGCTCTCCGGGGCGCGCCCCGTATCCCCTCCGCCGATTCCCCCCTTTCGGGTGGATTGCCGCAAGCCTGAGGTTTGCCCCGCTCTCCTCAGGTCAAACGGTCTCGTGCCGTTCCCGCCCGTGCACGGTGCGTGCGCGAGGCCGCCGTGCGCGGCGGGAACGACACCAGGGCGAACGCCCGGCCCGGGGCGATCACCTCAGGCCCGTATCCGCGCACGTCACCCGCCTGATAGCGTCCCGGCCGGTCGGAGGAGGCCGCCCGTGGGCCCCCGGAGGACCTGCGGGGGTGCGCGTGAGGCGACCCGTGGGCCGAGGACCGTAGACCGCGAACGCTGAGAGGTCGCACATGCCGGACGACGCCGTTGCCCGCGAGGCCGCCGAGGCCGACTCGCTCTTCGCGCATCCCCCGGTGCCGCCCGAGGCCACGCTTCGCTACGGCGAGCACCCCGACCAGCTCGTCGACTTCTACGCCTCGCGCGGCCCCGAGCACCCCGGCGGCCACCCCCTCGTCCTCGTCCTGCACGGCGGCGCCTGGCGGGCCACGTACGACAGGGCGCACCTGACGCCGTTCGCCGGGCTGCTCGCGCGGCGCGGCTTCGCGGTCGCGCTCGCCGAGTACCGCAGGGGCGCGGGGCTGCCCGGGCAGGGCGCGAAGGCCCGTCCCGGGCGCTGGCCGGAGACCTTCGACGACATCGCGACGGTGCTCGACACGCTGCCCGGACTCGCCCGCAAGGCGCTCCCGCGGGCGGACCCCGCGCGCACGGTGCTGTGCGGGCACTCCTCGGGCGGGCACCTCGCGCTGTGGGCCGCGGCACGCCACGTCCTCCCGGCCGACGCGCCGTGGCGCCGCGCCGAACCCCCCGCGCTGCGCGGCGTCGTGGCGCTCGCGCCGCTCGCCGACTTGGCGCTCGCGCGCGAGCGGGGTGTGTGCGAGGGCGCCGTCGAGCCCTTCCTCGGCGGCCCGGCGACGTTCGGGGAACGCCTGCCGTACGCCGATCCGGCCCGTCTGCTGCCGACCGGCATCGCGACGACACTCGTGCAGGGGCGCGACGACACCGAAGTCCCCTCCGCCGTCGCCGAGTCCTTCGCCGACGCGGCCTCGGCGGCGGGCGAACCCGCGGGCGTGACGTTGCTCGAAGGCATCGGGCACTACGCGCTCGTCGACCCGGCGGCCGACGCCTCGGCGGTCGTCGCGGAGGAGATCGCCCAACTCGCTTGGTAAGAGGCGAGGGTGGGGCGGGGGTGAGGCGCGTACGGTACGGGGCGGGTCGCTCGTACGGGTCCGCCTCCGGGCGGAGGCACGCGCCGCACGGGTCCGCTCCGGTCGGACTCACGCGCCGTACGGGTCCGCTCCGGGTCCCGCCGGGTCCGTCGTGCGGAGGACCGGCGGCGTGTCGTGACCGGGGGCGTCCCTCTCAAGTCGGTCGCGTCCTCCTTGAGATGGACGGCCGAAGTGCATACGCGCGAGGGACGCCCGGAGGCGATCGACGCCCTAGCGTGGTGTGCATGAATGAGACTTCGGCTTCGGCTTCGGCTTCCGGACGTGAGCCGCTCGCTTCCGGGCTCGCGACGGAGCGGCGGATCGCGGAGTTCGTGACGCGCGTCATGCGCGAGGACCTGATCGCGGATGCCTTCGCGTTCCGGCCGCTGCCCGTGCGCGAGGTGCCGGAGCGAGGGGCGCGGTGGGCGTGGACGCGCTGGCTGCCGCAGGCGGTGGTGGTCTTCGCGGCGCTCGTGTGCTTCGCCGTCTCGGCGACCGGCCCGTACGGAATCGTGCTGGGTCCCGTCGCCGGGTTCCTCGTCCTGCTGGCGATGTTCCGGCCGATCGGCGCTTGGTGGCTCTCCCTGCCCCTGTGCCTGCTGCCCGCTGTCCTGGACTACTCCGTCGAGGCTTTCGCCGCCGCCTTCGTCGTTCTCGTGGTGGGCGCCTGGCAGGCGCGGCCCCGCACGGCGGCGAGCATGTGGCTCGTGAGCGCGTTCCTCGCCTTCGGCCTCAACGGCGCGCTCAACGGGGGCAACGAGGGCAACATCGGCGCGTATCTCTTCCTGAGCGCGCTCGCCCTCCTCGTCTCGGCCTCGTTGCGGGGCTGGCGGCAGGCGCGGCAGCAGGTCGCGGTGAAGGAGGCGGAGGTCGCCGAGAAGGCGGCCGAGGTCGCCCGCAAGGAGGAGGTGACCCTCGTGGAGCGTTCGCGCCGCACGCTCCTGGAGGAGCGCACCACGATCGCCCGCGAACTGCACGACGTGGTCGCGCACCACATGTCGGTCGTCGCGATCCAGGCCGAGGCCGCGCCCTACCGGGTCATCGACCCGCCGCCGGAGCTGGTCGCGGCCTTCTCCACGATTCGGGAGAACGCGGTGGTGGCGCTCACCGAACTGCGCCGCGTGCTCGGGGTCGTCCGGGCCGAGGACGCCGAACTGCCCCACACCCCGCAGCCCTCGCTCGCCGACCTCGACGCACTGCTCGACAACGTGCGCGGGGCCGGGCTGGAGGTGACGAAGCGGGTCACGGGCCGGGTGAGGGAACTGCCGCAGGGCGTCGAGCTGTCGGCGTACCGCATCGTGCAGGAGGCACTGAGCAACACCCTGCGGCACGCGCCGGGCGCGGAAGCGGTGGTCGAGCTGTCCTACGTGCTCGGCGGCTTCGGGCTGCGCGTCTTCAACTGGGCGCCGCCGGTCCCGTGGGACGAGGAGGACGCGTGGGTCGAGGAGGGCGGCCCCTGGGACGGGGAAGCCCTGTGGGAGGGCCCGGCTCCCGCCCCCACCCCCTCCCCGGCGGTCGCCGCCCCGGCCGACAGGGGCAGCGGGCACGGGCTCACGGGGATGCGGGAGCGTGTGGCGATGCTGGAGGGCGAACTGACGGCCGGGCCCACGGAGTCGGGGGGCTTCGAGGTCTCGGTCTGGATTCCGGTCCCGGTGACGGAACCGGAGGCGGAGCGGGTGCCGGAGGCGGAGCGCGGCGCGGGGCGGACCTCCGAGCGGGGGCCGGGTGCGGGGCGCGGGGCGGAGCCGGGGGCCGCCGGGCCCGCCGGGACGCAGAGCCCACCACCTCCGCCGGCCGCCGGCACCGCGCCCCCTCCGGCCACGGGCGGCGCGGGACCGCGTCGGCCGGCGGCGACCACGATGTCGTTCCGCAAGGACTCGGCGCCCAAGGAGGGCAGCGGATGAGTATCACGGTGCTGATCGCCGACGACCAGGTGATGGTCCGTGAGGGCTTCTCGGTCCTGCTCGGGGCGATGCCGGGCATCGAGGTCGTCGGCGAGGCGGTCGACGGGCGCGAGGCGGTCGAGCTGACCGCGCGCCTCGCCCCGGACGTCGTCCTCATGGACATCCGGATGCCACGGCTCGACGGCATCGGGGCGACCCGCGAGATCGTCGCGAGCCCGGTCGGGACGAAGGTGCTGGTCCTGACGACGTTCGACCTCGACGAGTACGTGTACCAGGCGCTGCGGGCCGGGGCCTCGGGCTTCCTCCTCAAGGACGCGTCGGCGCGTCAGCTCGCCGAGGCCGTGGAGGTCGTCGCACGCGGTGAGGCGCTGCTCGCGCCGAGCGTGACCCGGCGCCTGATCACCGAGTTCGCACGCGTCCCCGAGACGGTCCTGCGCGGCCCCGCGAGCCCCCACCCCGGGGGCGCCTACGGGGAGCTGACCGAGCGCGAGACGGAGGTCCTCGTGCATGTCGCGCGCGGCCTGTCGAACCAGGAGATCGCCGAGAAGCTCTACGTGGCGGAGTCGACGGTGAAGACGCACGTGAGCCGGGTCCTGGTGAAGCTGGGCCTGCGGGACCGGACCCAGGCGGCGGTGTTCGCGTACGAGAACAGGCTGGTGGAGCCGGGGTAGCAGGAAGCGACCGGGCGGCTGCGGGGCACGGGGTGCCGACCGGGGGAGGGGCGCGGCGGGGGCGCGCCGCCGGGGGCTTCACGTCGCCACGACGCCCGGGGGGGCCCCGGAGGGCCTCACGTCACCACGATGCTCCATATCCCCCGCCGTACGGTCCAGGTGCGGCTGCGGACGGGGCCGGCGGGGGCGCCGTCGACGAGGTAGTGGAAGTCGGGGCCCGAGACGGTGACGGTACGGGCGTGGGCGAGGACGGGGTCGGCCGTGCGCGCCGCCGGGACGATGCGGACCCCGGCGTAGCCGGAGGTGTCGGTGCGGGGCGCGGTCGATGCGGCGCCGACCGGGCCGAGCGGGGCGCGGGCGGGTGAGGGGGTGACGGTGAGGGAGTGCAGGGGGGTGGCGAGGTCGGCGAGGAGTTCCCCGTCCGCCTCGATCCGCAGCCCGGCCCTCGCGGCAGCGCCCGGCACCTGGTCCGGGGCCGCGCGCAGCCCCCGTATCCGCCGCCACCAGCCGTGCCCCCCGCCCGGCCGTTCCGGCTGCGCCTCCTCGCGGGGCGGTATCGCGCCCGCTCCGGCCAGCGGCCCGGCACCGGCCTCCGCCCCGCCCGAGGCCCGTACGCCGAGCCGTCGCAGCGCGCCGCCCCTGCCGCGCGCCCCGGGCACGGGCAGTACGAGAGCCCCGAGTACGACGCCGTCGCTGTCGTCGACCAGCAGGTCCCGCGCCACGGGCCGCCCCTCCAGCACCGCCCGCGCCGCCGCCACCGGATCAATGGGCACCCCGAGCACCCGCGCGAGCGCGGCCCCCGCCGAAACCGGCACCCACCCCACGACCTGCTCCCGCCCCCGCCGTCCCACCCGTCCCCGCAGCCCCCCACCATGCCCGTCGCCCGTCCGGGAGACCCCGCCCCGTTCGCCCGACACCCAGGGCTCACCCACAGAGCCCCGCCGCCGGGAGCCCCCGGCCCCGGATACCTGCGCAGGCGGCCGTTCGCTCAGAGCCCGCTGGGCCTGCGAGCTCGCAGCCTCTGATCCCCTGCCGCCGAAGCCCCCCGCCGGGAGGCCCCCGGCCTCCGCCCCCTCCGCCGGGAGGTCCCCGGCTTTCGACCTCTCCGCCGAGAGGTCCCCGCCTCGGAAGCCGCCCGCCAGCAAGCCCCCGGCTCCGGGCTCTTGCGCACGAGATCGGTCGTCCTGAGAATCCCGGGCCTGTGAGCCCTCGGCCGCCGACCCGGCAGTTCCCGAGCCGCCGTCGCCCGTGTTCCCGGCCTCGGCGCTCTCCGCCGGGAGGTCCGCGCCCCGGAAGCCGTCCGCGCGCAAGCCCCCGGCTCCGGGCTCCTGCGCACGAGGTGGGTCGTCCTGAGAACCCCGGGCCTGCGAGCCCTCGGGCGCCGAGCCCGCAGCTCGCGAGCCGCCGTCACCCGTGTTCCCGGCCTCGGCGCCCTCTGCCGGGAGGTCCGTGCCCCGGAAGCCGCCCGCCCGCAAGCCCCCGGCTCCGGGCCCCTGTGGACGAGGCCAGTCGCCCTGAGAACCCCGGGCCTGCGAGCCGGAAGCCCCCCACTCCCCGTCCCCCGAGCCCTCCGCCGGAAGGCCCCCACCCCGCGAGCCCCCACCCCGCGAGCCCTCGCCCCGGGTGCCTCCACCCCGCGAGCCCGCGCCCCGGCTGCCGCCACCCCCCGCGCCCTCACCCAACGAGCCCTGACTCCCCGAGCCCTGACCCCCCAGACCCTCGCCCCTCAGACCGTCGCCGCCCGAGCCCTCGCCCCCCGCGCCCTCGTCCCTCAGACCGTCGCCGCCCGGCCCGCCCCCCACACCCAGCAGCCGTCCTCGGTACAGCGTTCCCACCGCTCGGATCAGGGCCGCTTCGTCGCCCACCACGACCACTCGTCTCCGGCCCGCTCGGCGGATCGCGTCCGCGTACTCCTCGGGGGTTTCGGGGAGGCAGACCTTCACTTCCGCTCCCGCGGCCAGGACGTCGCGGGCGATGCGGACGGACTCGCCGTCCGTGCGGCGTGCTGTGGGGTCGATCACGAGCAGCAGGGAGGGGGCTGGGTACGCCGAGGGCTCTGGAGCCGACACCGCTGTCCTTCCTCGGGTAGTCGGGTAGCATCTTTGTGCAAGAGCCCCTTGCGCTATTGCGCCAGGGGCTTCGTCTATTCCGGGGCACCGGTCCGACGGCTCGCGGCCGATGACGGTCGCCGGTACACGCCCGCGCACTCTCAGGCGCGGCACGTACCGGAAGACGGTGTACGTCGTAACCACGTACGCCCCGACCATGGACATGCCCCACCCGGAAGGGGTGTACGCCTGTGCCCGCACTTGTGCTGCTCGGTGCTCAGTGGGGTGACGAGGGCAAGGGGAAGGCGACCGATCTGCTCGGCGGCTCGGTCGATTACGTGGTGCGCTACCAGGGCGGCAACAACGCCGGCCACACGGTCGTCGTCGGCGACCAGAAATACGCGCTCCACCTGCTCCCCTCCGGCATTCTGTCGCCCACCTGCGTGCCGGTCATCGGCAACGGTGTCGTCGTCGACCCGGCGGTCCTGCTCTCCGAGCTGAGCGGGCTGAACGAGCGCGGCGTCGACACGTCGAAGCTCCTGATCAGTGGAAACGCCCATTTGATCACGCCGTACAACGTGACGATGGACAAGGTCTCCGAGCGCTTCCTCGGCAAGCGGAAGATCGGCACGACGGGCCGCGGCATCGGTCCGACGTACGCGGACAAGATCAACCGCACCGGTATCCGCGTGCAGGACCTGTACGACGAGTCGATCCTGCTCCAGAAGGTCGAGGCGGCCCTCGACATAAAGAACCAGATGCTCGTCAAGCTCTACAACCGCCGCGCGATCGACGCCCAGCAGATCGTCGCGGAGCTTCTGGAGTACGCGGAGAAGCTGCGTCCGTACGTCACGGACACCTCGCTTGTGCTCAACAAGGCGCTCGACGAGGACAAGGTCGTGCTCATGGAGGGCGGTCAGGGCACGCTCCTGGACGTCGACCACGGCACGTATCCCTTCGTGACCTCGTCGAACCCGACCGCGGGCGGTGCCTGCACCGGTTCCGGGATCGGGCCGACGAAGATCAGCCGCGTCATCGGCATCCTGAAGGCGTACACGACGCGCGTCGGCGCGGGCCCGTTCCCGACGGAGCTGTTCGACGAGGACGGCGAGGCGCTGCGCCGCATCGGCGGCGAGCGCGGCGTGACGACCGGGCGCGACCGGCGCTGCGGCTGGTTCGACGCGCCGATCGCCCGCTACGCGACCCGCGTCAACGGCCTTACGGACTTCTTCCTCACGAAGCTCGACGTGCTCACCGGCTGGGAGCGCATCCCGGTCTGCGTCGCGTACGACATCGACGGGAAGCGCGTCGAGGAGGTCCCGTACAACCAGACCGATTTCCACCACGCGAAGCCGGTCTACGAGTACCTGCCGGGCTGGAGCGAGGACATCACGAAGGCCAAGTCCTTCGCCGAGCTGCCGAAGAACGCGCAGGCGTACGTGAAGGCGCTGGAGGAGATGTCCGGCGCCCCGATCTCGGCGATCGGGGTCGGTCCGGGCCGCAACGAGACGATCGAGATCAACTCGTTCCTGTAGGACCCGGGGCCCGGCCGGAGCCGGGCGCCCAGGGGTCCCCTCCGTGAGGTGCCCAGGGGTCCCCTCCCCGAGGTGGGCGCCCAGGGGGCCTCTCCGCGAGGTGGGTGAGTGCTCACTCACCTCGCGGAGGGGACCCTTTCCGTTTCCTCCGGCGTGCTCGCCTCCTTCTCCCGTCCCGGCAGCACGAAGGAGAGCGCGACCGCCAGGGCCGTGAAGCCGGTCGCCCACCAGAAGGCCGTCGCGAAGGCGTCCGCGAGGGAGCCGGAGCCGTGGGCCGCGCGGGCGAGGATGACGGCGAAGAGGGCGACGCCGACCGAGCCGCCGACCTGCTGGGCGATGCGGGTCACGATGCTGGCGTGCGGGACCTCGGCGTGGGCGAGGCCCCTGAAGGCGACCGTCATGAGCGGGATGACGACGATCCCGAGGCCGAGGCCGCGTACCAGCAGCGCGATCATGAGCGGCCAGGTCGTCGTGTGCGCGTCCGCGAAGGCGAAGGGGACGGTGGCCACGCCGACGAGGACGAAGCCGAGCACCGTGACCCAGCGTTCGCCGATCCGTTCGGTGAGCCCCGGCGCGAGCGCGCGGCTCAGGAGCGAGCCGACGCCCTGCGGGATGAGGTAGAGCCCGGCGACGAGGGCGCTCGCGCCGCGCAACTGCTGCCAGTAGAGCGGCAGCAGGAGCATCGCGCCGTAGAGCGAGGCGCCGGTGAGGAAGAACAGCGCCGTCGCGGCCCAGGTGGGGCGCGAGCGCAGGACTCCGAGATCGACGAGCGGCGCGCCGCCCTGCCGCACGGCCCGTACGGAGAAGACCGCGAGCAGCACCGCGCCCGCCACGAGGGGCGCCAGTACCTTCGTCTGCCCGAAGCCGCCGTCGCCCGTCACGTTCGACAGGCCCCACAGCAGTGCGACGAGCGCGGGCGCGAGGAGCAGGAAGCCGGGCAGGTCCAGGCGCGGGCGCCGGGCGTCGGGGGCGGGGGCGTCCCCCGGGATCACGCGCTGGGCGAGGACGAGCCCGGCGAGGCACAGCGGGACGTTGACCAGGAAGAGCCAGCGCCACGAGCCCGCGCCGAGGATCAGGCCGCCGATCACCGGACCGAGGATGGGGCCGACGGCTGCGGGCAGGGCGATCGTCGCCACGAGCTTGCGCGCCTGCGCGGCCGGGGCCGACTGCATGACCATCGTCGTCATGAGCGGCAGCATCGCGCCGCCGCCGAGGCCCTGGAGCACGCGGAAACCGATGAGGCTCGGCACGTCCCACGCCACCGCGCACAGCACCGAGCCGAGCAGGAAGACGGCGAGCGACCACAGCCAGAGCCGTTTCGCGCCGAGCCGCCCCTGCGACCAGCCGACCGTCGGGATGACGACGCCGAGCGCGAGGAGGTAGCCGGTGCTGACCCACTGGATCGCGTCGACGCCCGAGTGGAGGTCCCGCGCGAGGTCGTCGAGCGCGACGCTGACGATCGTCGAGTCGAGGATCACCGCGATGCCGCCGACGAGTACGGCGATCGCGATGCGCAGGGCGGTGGGGTCGAGGCGCTGGGAGGGCGGGGACGCGGAGGCGGGTGCGGGAGCGGTGCGCGAGGACATAGGGAACGGCCACCTTAAGGTACGTGAGTGCATCTTATGATGGTCGAGGGTAGGGGAACCCCGGTAAGATACGCAAGTGCATCTAAACCCGGTCCTGTCCCGGTGGCGCGGCGGGGCGGGAGAGGATGGGGGCAGAGGTGCGCAGGGTGCGCGGGGTGCGCAAGGGGGCGCCCGGGGATCGTGAGCGGAGGAGAGCGGAGTGCCGGAGAAGTCGGGAGAGCCGGAGAAGCCCGGAGAGCCCGAGGAGGCCGCAGAGCCCGAGGAGGCTGTGGCGGCCGGGAAGGGTCCGGCCGGGAAGGGCCGGGCGACGCGCCGGCGCGGGGCCGAGCTGGAGAGCGCGATCCTCGACGCCGCGTGGGAGGTGCTCCTCGCGCACGGGTACGGAGGTTTCACGTACGAGGCGATCGCGGCCCGCGCCGGGACGAGCCGCCCCGTGCTCTACCGCCGCTGGGCGAAGCGCGAGGACATGCTCCTCGCGACCCTCGTCCGGCATCTGCGCCGGATCGAGATCCCCGACACGGGCAGCCTGCGCGGGGACGTGCTCGCGTTCCTCCGCGAGGTGAACGAGGACCGCGCGGCGACCGCCGCGCTCATGCTCGTCCAGCTCGCCGACTACTTCCGCGACACGGGCACCAACTTCGTCCAGCTCCGCGCCGCCCTGAGCCCTCCGGCGCCGGGTCCGGGCGAGGTTCTCGTCGCCCGCGCGGTCGCGCGCGGTGAACTGCCCGACGTCCCCCGCCCCGCGCGCGTCCTCGACCTCCCCCTCGAACTGATGCGGCACGACCTGCTCATGCAGCTGAGCGCCCTGCCGGACGAGAGGATCGTCGAGATCGTGGACGTCGTGTGGCTGCCGCTGCTCGGGGTGACGGGGGAGCGGGCGGGATAGCGCGAGCGGGGGAGCGTGGGCCGGGGAGCGAGCGGGGTGGCGGGGCGGCGCCCGGTCCGGCCGCCCTCCGGGGCGCCCGGTCCGGCCGCTCCGGAGGACTACGCCGATTCCAGCAGCTTCTTCAGGCGGGCCAGGTCCGCCGTGACCATCTCCGCGTCGCGCTCGAACGCGGCGTCCGTCGCCCCGGCCGGACGGCGGAGGGTGAAGACGACGAGGCTCCCCGTGCCGTCCGTGATGACGCGGACCGGGTTGTTGACGACCTCGCCGTCCGGGAGGGTCACGTCGTGGTCGAGGACGCCGAGGTCGTTGGGCGGGACGAACGCGACGGTGACGCGGCCCATGGGGGTGTCGGGGGCGATCCACTCCTCCCCGTCCCGCTCGATGGAGCCGCCGAGACCGAGGGCCCAGGCGGGCAGGTTCTCCGGGTTCGAGGCGTAGGCGTAGACGTCGTCGCGGGTACGGTCGACGTGGATGCTCAAGTGGCGGGTGCTGTGCGTCATGGCGGCGACGGTAGCGGGGGGACGGGGGCGGGGTCTTGAACGAATCGGACGCGCTGCGGGACGGGGACGAGGGCCGGGCGGGCGCGCCCGCGCGGTTCGCCGCGTGCCGTACGGAGGATGTCGCGCTGCTCGACGCGCACTTGCCGTCGGGGCAGGCCACCTCGTTCCACGCGCGCCGCTTCGCGCGGCAGTGCGCGGGCGGCAGCACGTATCTCGTGGCCTGGATCGACGGCGTGCCGGTGGGCAACGGCGAGGTGCGGTGGGGTGGTTGCGCGGCACCGGAGGTGCGCGAGGCGCTCGGCGACTGCCCGGAGATCAACGGGCTCGACGTCGTCGCCGAGCTGCGCGGCCGGGGCATCGGTACGGGGCTGATCCGCCACGCCGAAGCGCTCGCCGTACGCCGGGGAACGGCCCGTATCGGCCTGGGCGTCGACGAGACGGGCAACCCGGGCGCGGCGCGGCTCTACGCCCGCCTCGGCTACCGGCCGGCGGTCCGGTACCTGGACCGCTGGTCGTACGTGGACCACGACGGGACCGAGCACCAGCAGGCGGACCCGACGCTCTTCCTGGTCAGGGAACTCGACGGCGGGGTGGCTTGAGGGGGCTTCCGGAGGGTCCGGCCCGGTCGTTCAGCTCACGAACTCCCTTTCCCCGTAGCACACTTCCGCCGTGTTCCAGTCGACTCCGAGATCCTTCGTGAACTTCCACGCCAGAGGCAGCTCTTCGAGCGGGGACACGAGGACGAGGCGGCCGTCCTCGGTGACCGAGCCGCCGCCCAGTTCCTCCCTCGCCCCGGGATGCGTGCGCAGTGCCTCGCGGAGTGCGGCGGCGCTCACGCCCGGGGCCTCGATCCGCGCCGCGTCCGTCGCGGGGGCGTGGCGCGGCAGGCAGCGGAAGGTCAGGACGGACTCCTGGTGGTAGCGCTTGGCGAGGACGCCCGCGAGGTGGCGCAGACCGTCCCGGCCCGTCCCGTCGACGTCGAACTCGCGCGAGCGCTCGAAGGTGGTCTTCCCGAGGCCGGCGGACCAGAAGACGCCGTCGAGGAGGGTGGACGCGCCGGGGCGGGCGCCGTGGGCGCGGATGATGCCCCGCACCTCGCGGTCGAAGCGGGTGAGCCGGGTACGGAGGCGGGGGTCGGCGGGGTCCGTGACGACCGCCGTGTTGTTCGTGGCGAAGACCTCGCCGGAGGGGCAGTCGCGGTGCGCGCCACCGCTGCGGGCCGGGGCGGCGTCGTACGCCCGTACGGCCTCGGGAGCGGCGGCCCCCGGCGTGGCCGTGGAGCCCATGGCCAGGGCGGAGAGAGCGACGAGGAGGCGGAGCCCGCGACGGGCGGTGGGTGCTGTCACGCGCTGCCCAACGAGCGGGTGGCGGGGTCGTTGCGCGTACGGGCGGGCGGCGGGAGGAGCCGCGGGTACGGGCGGGTGGCGGGGGGCGTACGGGCGGCGGGATGTGGCTGCGCGTACAAGTGGGGAGGTCAGGCAGGGGTGGCGTCGGCGGCGGTGCGGTGCGGTGCGGGAGGAGCGAGGCGGGGGCTCCCGGCCCGTCGGGGCCTCGTCGCTTGCGTGGCATGCGGAGGAGCGTGGGCGGGCCGGTCGCGCCCGTCACTCGCCGGGACGTTCGTCCGGCCCGCACCGGCCCCCCGTCTCCGGTGCCCCGCACGGGAGTTGGCGCTGGCGCAGGATCGCGTTCGTGCCGGGTCCCGTCGTCAGGTAGTCGAGGAAACCCGCCGCCGGGGACGTCTCGGGCGGGGTCCCGTACGTGTACGCGTACTCGACGGCCGTGAAGGGGTAGTCGGGCGTACGGGCCGTGGGCGCCGTGCCGCCGATCGTGAGGGCGCGGACCTCGCGCGGGAGGGTGTCCGCGCGGCGCTCCGCGTAGCCGATCGCCCCGGGGGTCCCGGCGACCGTGCGCAACAAGGCTTCCGTGGACGGGCGTTCGCAACGCAGGAGGGCGACGTCCGCGTTGGTGCGGCTGCGGCAGTCGGGGGCGGTGACCGCGGGTTCGCCCTCCCCCTCGTGCAGCAGCGTGTGCTCGAAGGTGGCGCGGGTGCCCGAGCCCGAGGTGCGCGAGACGACGGTGACGGGCAGGTCGGGCGCCTTCTCGCCCTTCCAGCCCTTGAGCTGCTTCCAGTGGGTGAGGTCGCCGAGGAAGATCGCGCGGATCTCGTCCGGAGTCAGGTCGCGGCGGGGGAGCTCGGCGTTCACGACGACCGTGAAGGCCGTCAGCGCGACCGGGCGGCGCACCAGCCCCGGCGCCGCGTCGATCGCCGGGCCGTCCGAGAAGGCGATCACCGAGGGGAAACGGCCCTTCGCCGCGAGGCCCCGCTCGGTCAGTGTCTCGACGCCCTCGCCGCTCCCCGCGGCGCTCACCTCCACCTCGGCCCCCGGGCACTCCTCCTCGTACGCGCGCGCCGCGCCCCGCAGCGCCGGAGCGAAGGCCGTCGACCCGGTGAGCGTGAGGCGGCCCGTCGCACAGCCGATCGGGAGGCGCTCGTCGGGCAGCAGGATGAGCGTCGCGAGGACGCACACGAAGGCGGTGAGCGCGCTGATGATCGCCCAGGCCCAGCGGGAAAGGAGCGGGGGCGTGTCGTCGGGGCTCAGCGCGCGGTTCGGCGTGACGCGGCCTTCGAGGAGACCGCCGCGGACCGTGACGGGGTCGCCGGGCGCGCCGCCGTCGAGGAGGACGAGAAGCTTGTAGTACTCGCCCCGGCCGAGCGGGACGCGCGGGATCTTGAGGGTGCCCTCGCTCCAGGCGAGCCCGGCGCCCGGCGTGAAGTGCGTGGCGAGGTGGTCGGAGCCGGGGCGCTGCGCGACGTCGAGGCCGCGCACGCGGCGGCCGGTGAACTCGGCGGTGAGGCCGTGGAGTTCGTGCCCGGTGTAGTGGGAGCTGTCGAGGAACTCGGCGCCGTCGTTCTCGACGCGGAGGAGGACGAGGCTGAGCGCGCGCCCGTGCGGGACACGCCCCTCCCCGTCGGGCCCGTCAGGGCCGTCGTCCCCGAGGCCGTCCTCGCCGAACCCGTCGAGCAGACCGAGGCTGCCCGGCGTGACGCGGCCCGTCGTACGGGCGCCCGCCCTGGCCCGTATCGGCATGTCCACCTGCACCCGGTAACCGAGGTGGCGGCGGCGCGGCACGCGGCGCTCGTACCAGAGCAGGACGATCGAGGCCGCGACACCGAGCACGGCCGTGCCGATCGCGACGACGTTCTCCGCGCTGAACCAGTCCACGGCACGCCCCCCGAAGCCAGGCCCCGGGCGCCGGTTCCCCCGTCCCCGGCGCCTCGGGGCGTACAACGTAAGCGGGACGGTGCGGGGGAGGACCCCGGGGAACGGAGTGCTCGGCCAGTGTTTACCGGGTGTTCGCCGCCGGGGGAGAACGTTCAGTTCCGCATACGCGGTACGGGGGCACGCCTCCCCCCGCCCCCGCCCCCGTACGACACTCTGTCGCCCGCGCCCCCCGCCCCGGCGACGCATCGCCCGTACCCGGCGCCCGTTCCCGTCTCCTAGCCTGGCGGCATGACCGCTCAGCAGCCTCAGCAGGCCCCGTACGTCCCCCAGCCCGACCCCGTCCGCGGTGCCGCCGTCAAGGCCGCCGACCGCGCGCACGTCTTCCACTCGTGGTCCGCGCAGGAGCTCATCGACCCGCTCGCCGTCGCGGGTGCGCGGGGCTCGTACTTCTGGGACTACGAGGGGCGCCGCTACCTCGACTTCACGAGCGGCCTCGTCTTCACGAACATCGGCTACCAGCACCCGAAGGTCGTCGCGGCGATCCAGGAGCAGGCGGCCTCGCTGACGACCTTCGCGCCCGCCTTCGCGATCGAGGCGCGCTCGGAGGCGGCGCGGCGCATCGCGGAGCGCACGCCCGGCGATCTCGACAAGATCTTCTTCACCAACGGCGGCGCGGAGGCGGTCGAGAACGCGGTCCGCATGGCGCGGGTGCACACGAAGCGGCCGAAGGTCCTGAGCGCGTACCGCTCGTACCACGGTGCGACCGCGGCGGCGATCAACGTGACGGGTGACCCCCGTCGTTGGGCCAACGACCAGGGCTCGGCGGGGACGGTCCACTTCTGGGCGCCGTTCCTCTACCGCACCGCGTTCTACGCCGCGAACGAGGCCGAGGAGTGCGAGCGCGCGCTCCAGCACTTGGCCGACACGATCGCGTACGAGGGGCCCTCGACGATCGCCGCGCTCGTGCTCGAAAGCGTGCCGGGGACGGCGGGGATCATGGTGCCGCCCGCCGGATACCTGCGCGGGGTGCGGGAGTTGTGCGATCAGTACGGGATCGTCTTCGTGCTCGACGAGGTGATGGCGGGCTTCGGGCGGACGGGCAGGTGGTTCGCGGCGGAGCACTTCGACGTCGTCCCGGATCTGCTGACCTTCGCGAAGGGCGTGAACTCGGGGTACGTGCCGCTCGGCGGGGTCGCGATCGGCGGGCGGATCGCGGACACGTTCGCGCGCACGCCGTACCCCGGCGGCCTCACGTACTCCGGGCACCCGCTGGCCTGCGCGGCGGCGGTCGCGACGATCGACGTCATGGAGGAGGAGGGGATCGTCGAGGGCGCCGAGCGGCTCGGGCGCGAGGTCGTCGAGCCCGCGCTGCGGGACCTCGCCGCGCGCCACCCGAGCGTGGGCGAGGTGCGGGGCCTCGGCATGTTCTGGGCGCTCGAACTCGTACGGGACCGGGAGACGCGCGAGCCGCTGACCCCGTACAACGCGAGCGGCGAGGCGGCGGCGCCGATGGCGGCCTTCGCGGCGGAGGCGAAGAAGCACGGCCTGTGGCCGTTCGTGAACATGAACAGGACGCACGTGGTGCCGCCGCTGAACGTGACGGAGGCGGAGCTGAAGGAGGGCTTCGCGGCCCTGGACGCGGCGCTGGGGGTGGCGGACGGGTTCGTGGGGTGACGGGCCCGGCGGGGGTGGTCCGGAAGGGCTGCGGCGGCGGGTCCGGGGCGGTGCACGTGGTCCGGACCTGCCTTCCCGCCCCTCGTCTTCACCCCCCTGACCTCACTCGTTCCCATGTGAATTCCTTTCGGGCCGGTACGCGCGGGTAGGGTGACGGGCGTGTCATGGCAGGCTCCGGCAAGGGGGGCCGGGTGGGAAGGACGTGGGATGCGCGGTGAGGGCGCGGGGATCGTCACGCGCAGCACGCTGCGGCAGCAGATCGCGGACGCGCTGCGGGACGAGGTCCTCTCGGGGCGGCTCGCTCCCGGGCAGGAGTTCACCGTCAAGGAGATCGCCGAGGGCTTCGGGGTCTCCGCGACGCCCGTGCGCGAGGCGCTCGTGGACCTCTCCGCGCAGGGGCTGCTCGACTCCGTGCAGCACCGGGGCTTCCGCGTGCACACCTTCTCGCTCGACGACTTCCGCACCATGATCGAGGCCCGCTGCCTCGTCTCGGACGCCGTCTTCGGCGGGATAGCCGCCGAGGCGCTGCTCGCGGGGGCGCCGGGCGTGCTCGCCTCCGTACGGCGCAGGGGCGAGGAGGCGCAGCGCGCGGCGGCGGCCGGGGACCTCAACGTGCTCATCGGCTACGACCTGCGGTTCTGGCGCGAGCTGAGCGCCGTCTTCGGGAACGCGTACCTCACCGACTTCCTGCACCGCCTGCGCGTGCAGTCCTGGGTCAGCACCGTGCCCTTCCTGCGCCGCCAGGACGACCTGCGCGGGCTCCTGTGGACGGGACACGGGCACCTCGTCGAGACGCTGCTCGGCGGGGACGCCCAGGCGGCCCGCGCGATCATCACGACCTACAACGAGGAGTCGCTGCGGCTCGTCGAGGCGCTCGCGAGCGGCGGCACGGGCAACGGGGTGCGGACGCAGGGGTTCTGAGGGCGCATCGCGGGGGGTACGGGTGCGGTACGGGGTCCGTACGGGCCGGTGCGTCGCCGGTACGGGGCTCTGCGTCGCCGGTACGGGCCGATCGCGGGACCCGGGGCACGGGGCGGCCCGTACCGCACTACGCTTGCGGGACCCGCCCGCCCGTGGAGAGCGAGGAGACGTCTCTTGGCCTGTGACCTGTGGCTCGTCCCCCTGGTCGACGTGCTGTGCCACAGCCCCGACAACCCCTTCGCCGAGGAGATCGCGCGGTACGACAAGGCGCTCGGCGAGGCGGGGCTGCCGCCGGTCCCGGTGTACGCGTACATGCCGGGCCTGAGCGGGGACGTCGCCCCCGTCGCGGGCTTCGACTACGAGGCGCTGCACTTCCTGCGCCGCGCCTACCTGCTCAAGCTGTGCGGGCTCGCGGTGACACCGGTCGACGAACTCGGCGGCGACTACGAGCAGTTGCTGGAGATGTTCGAGGAGGCGGCGCAGCAGTCGCACCTCGTGTGGCACTACGACCACGCGGGGGCGTACGTGCCGCTCGACTTCCCCGCCCCGCTGGCGGACGACGAACTCCTCGCGGGCGGCGGCCCCTTGGGCTCGGCGCACGGGCTGCTCCGCGAACTGGAACTGGTCGCGCCCGACTTGGGCATCAACCCGGCCAACCCCCCGGCCCCGCCCCCGCCGCCCCCGGGCCCGACGGACCTGGAGGAGCCGGCCGCGCCCCCACCCCCGGACGACAGCCCCTTCGCGCGCGAACGCCACGTGTGGCTGGGGCTGCACGCGGCGGCGACGAGGAGCTTGGCGCAGGGGGCGATGATCGTCTTCAGCTGACCCCCTCGCAGGGGCGGCCAGGGCGGGCCACCCACCCCCGGGGGCTCCGCCCCCGGCCCCCGTTCCGGGGGCTGCGCCCCCGGGCCCTGTTCCGGGGCTGAGCCCCCGGGTCCCGCTTTATGGCTGCGCCCCCGGGCCCTCGTTCGGGGGATGCGCCCCCGGGCCCCGGTTCCGGGGCTGCGCCCCGGGCCCTGCTTGGGGGCTGTGCCCCGGGTCCCCGTTCGGGGGCTGTGCCCCGGGCCCCCTGTTCCGGGGTTGCGCCACCGGGCCCTGCTTGGGGCTGTGCCTCGGGCTCTGGTTGGGGGCTGCGCCTCGGGCCCGTTGTGGGGCTGTGTCTCCGGGCCCCGCTTTGGGGCTGCGCTCCCGGGCCCCTGCTCCAGGGCCGTGCCCCGGAGCCCCGTTTTGGGGCTGTGCTCCGGCCCCCCGCCTGGGGACTGCGCCCTCGGCCCCCCGTTTTGGGGCTGTGCCCCGGCCCCCGTTTCGGGGCTGCGTCCCGTCCCCGGCCCCTCGCTTGGGAGCTATGCCCCGGCCCCCGTTTCGGGGCTGCGTCCCGTCCCCGGCCCCTCGCTTGGGAGCTATGCCCCGGCCCCCGTTTCGGGGCTGTGCCCCCGCCCCTCGCTTCCGGGCTGCCCCGCCCCCGCTTCCGGGCTGTGCCCGCCGCCTCCGGTCAGGGGTTGCGTTGTTGTCGTGGTGGGGGAGTGGGGGCCGGTTTTTATCTTGGTTCCGGGGGGCGTTGTCGCGGCATGTTCGGCCTTGCTCCCGGGGGGAGTGGGAAGCGGCCCTGGGGCAGGGGGTCCGGGCGGCCCGGCAGGGGGACCGCGCCCGAGGCCGACTGCGTGGCGAGCGGGGTCGGGCCCGTACCGAACTCGACCATCCAGTCCGCCGTTTCCGCCCGCACCAGCTCCGTCACGTCCTCCGTGAAGCGCCGCAGGACCGACAGGCACCGCTCCGTCGCCTCGGAGGCCGTGCCCTCCGCCGGGCCCAGGACCTCCCGGACGCTCTCCGACGCCCAGTCGAACTGGAGGATCTGGAGCCTGCGCTGCACCGCCTGCGCCGTCGCCACATCCCGCATCCACCCCGAGCCGAGCCCGAGGTACCTGTCGAGCCCCACGCACCCCGCCGCGAGCAACAGCGCCAGGTACCCCCACGGCGCGAGCCCCGTCAGCGCCCCCGCGAGGTCGAGGATCGGCAGCGCCGCCCCCGCCATCACCCCGAGCGCGGCGGCGAGGCGGAGCAGCCGGGCCAGGCGCCGCTTCCAGTAGCGGTCGTGCAGGTACCACTCGGCCGTCGCGAGCGCCCCCGCCTCCACCCACTGGTACAGCTCGTCGAGCCGCTCGGCGGGCTCGCCCCAGTCCCCGAGCGGGAAGGGCCGCCCGGTCAGGTCGGGGCGGGCGGCCGTGGGGCCCCCTCGCCCGGCCCGCCGCGCTCGGGGGTCCTGGGGGGGACCCTCGGGCTGCATGTCCGGCTGACTCACCCGTCCACTCCCTCTGCCTGCGGTACCGCTCCGCGTTCCGCGGGCGATTGGTGCGATTGGTGCAAGGCTCCTTCCTACCGCCGGGCGAGTGGCGAGGAGCGCCGATTCAAACCTTTTCCGCCCGGACGAGCGGTCTGGTCAGGTATAGGACCGTGTCCGGGATCACTCGAAAGAGTGCCGGGGCACGGGGCACGCTGCTCACGTAGGCTCGACGCGGGTGGAATCGACGGCGGTGGTACGCGGATCGCGCGAGCGCCGTACGAGTCCGCCCTGCCAGCCGTACGACCCCGTACGGGCCGTGCGACCGTGCGGCCCGACCCAGCAGCCAGGAGAGCTGATCGTGATTCCCGGTGGTGGCCAGCCCAATATGCAGCAGCTGCTCCAGCAGGCCCAGAAGATGCAGCAGGACCTCGCCCGCGCCCAGGAGGAGCTGGCGGCGACCGAGGTCGACGGGCAGGCGGGCGGCGGCCTCGTGAAGGCCACGGTCAACGGCTCCGGCGAGCTGAAGGGCCTGGTCATCGACCCCAAGGCGGTCGACCCGGAGGACACCGAGACCCTGGCGGACCTCGTCGTCGCCGCAGTCCAGGCGGCGAACGAGAACGCGCAGCAGCTCCAGCAGCAGAAGCTCGGCCCGCTGGCCCAGGGCCTCGGCGGCGGCATCCCCGGCCTGCCCTTCTGAACCGGCCGAACCCGGGGGGACCCGGGGGAATCCGGGGGGAACCCGGGGGAACGCTGACCCGGGGGAACGCCGCATCCGGCTGAACCCGGGAAACGCCGGACCCGGCTGAACCCGGCGAAACATCGGGGGGAATTCAGGGATGCCCCTGAGGTCCCCTCAGGGGTCCACCCCGAAGGAACCCGGATCTTCACCGAAGCGGGTTCCCCCGGCCCTCCGGGCCCCCTACCGTGAGACACGACCGTCCGTTCCGGACCGGCGCGCGACCACCGCGTGCCCCGGCGCGGACACAGGAAAGGCGATCCGTTGTACGAAGGCGTGGTCCAGGACCTCATCGACGAACTGGGCAGGCTCCCCGGCGTCGGTCCCAAGAGTGCGCAGCGGATCGCCTTCCACATCCTCCAGACCGAGCCGGCCGACGTGCGCCGGCTCGCGAACGCGTTGATGGAGGTGAAGGCGAAGGTCCGCTTCTGCGCGGTCTGCGGGAACGTGGCCCAGGAGGAGCACTGCAACATCTGCCGCGACCCGCGCCGCGATCCCGCCGTCATCTGCGTCGTGGAGGAGCCGAAGGACGTCGTCGCGATCGAGCGGACGCGAGAGTTCCGGGGCAGGTACCACGTGCTCGGCGGGGCGATCAGCCCCATCGAGGGTGTCGGCCCCGACGATCTGCGCATCCGCGAACTGCTCGCCCGCCTCGCCGACGGCACGGTGACCGAGCTGATCCTCGCGACGGACCCGAACCTGGAGGGCGAGGCCACGGCGACGTACCTCGCCCGCATGATCAAGCCCATGGGCCTGCGCGTCACACGGCTGGCGAGCGGCCTCCCGGTCGGCGGTGACCTGGAGTACGCGGACGAGGTCACGCTCGGCCGGGCCTTCGAAGGGAGACGACTCCTCGATGTCTGAGACCACGAGCAGGCCGGAAGCCGGCGCGCCCCTCGCACAGGCGGTGCGCGCGGACGGCTCCGACCCCGCCGACTTCTCCACGCAGATCGCCGACCAGATCGAGAGCTTCCTCCTCGCGGTCACCGAGATCGCCAAGGGCGACGACCCGGACAGCGCCGTCCCCTACCTCCTCCTGGAGGTCTCGCAGCTCCTGCTCGCGGGCGGTCGCCTCGGCGCGTACGAGGACATCCTTCCCGACGAGCGGTACGAGCCCGATCTCGGCGACGAGCCGGACAGCGACCCGCTCCGCGAGGGCCTGGCCGCGCTCCTCGACCCGGTCGACGTGTACTCCGAGGTCTTCGACCCGTACGAGCCCCGCAAGGCCCCCGTCGCGCACCGCCTCTCCGACGACCTCTCGGGCATCGTCACCGAGCTGCGCCACGGCCTCGCGCACTACCGCGCGGGGCGGGTCTCCGAGGCGCTGTGGTGGTGGCAGTTCTCGTACTTCACCAACTGGGGTCCGAGCGCGTCCGCCGCCCTGCGCGCCCTCCAGTCCCTCGTCGCCCACGTCCGCCTCGACCAGCCCCTCACCCCGCTCGACGGCCTCGACACGGACCAGGAGCTGGACGGCGAGGACGAGTTGGCGGAGGAGGCGGGCCGCGTGATGCGCGCCGAGATCCTGGGCCGCGAGGCACGCTGAGCGCTCGGGACGGCGGACGTGCCGGGGGCGTGAGGCCGCTGCCGAGGCGGGGCGGACCCTGGGCGGGACGGGGCCCGTGCCGCCCAGGGCCCGTGCGGGACGGGGCTCCGTGTGCGGGCGGGCCACCTGCTTGAGGGGCCCTGTACGAGGCGCGCCCTCAGACCCCGCCGTCCCCGCTCCCGCCGCCGCCCCTGTCCCCGCCCTCGCCCCCGTCCACGATCGCCTGCACCGCCGCCCCGTACCACCGCACCACCGACTCCGTGTCCGCCGAGGCGAGCGGTTCGAGCAGCATCACGTACCGCATGAGCGACAGGCCGATGAGCTGGGTCGCGACGAGTGAGGTGCGCAGCTTCACGTCCGCGCCGCCGAGGGCCGGTACGAGGGTGCGCGCGAGCACCCCGCCCGCGACCTCGCGCAGCCGCGCGCCCGCGTCGCCGTGGACGGCCGCGGAGCGGACCATCGCCATGAGCGCGGGGCGCGAGACCGCGTCCTCCCACACCGAGAGGTGCGCGCGCACGAGGCGTTCGCCGACGCCCTCGCGCGGGCCCGCGGCGGCCTCGCCGAGCGCGTTCCAGAGGCGTTCCGGCAGTTCGAGCGCCTTGACGAAGAGGTTCGCCTTCGAGCCGTAGAAGTGATGCACGAGCGCCTGGTCGACGCCCGCCGTCTCGGCGATCCACCGCAGGCTCGTGCCGTCGAAACCGCGCTCGGCGAAGCAGGCGCGGGCCGCGTCGAGGATCGCCGCGCGCGTACGGGTCTCGCCGGGCCTGCGCCCCCCGGCGTGCTTGCCCTGCCCCGTACCGGTCTCCGCGTCCTCAGCCATTCCTCCATCATGCCTCCCGCGCCGCACCGCTCCGGCGCCGTAACTCATCTCACGATGAACTCAGCGTGCGATGAGTTGTACAGTGACGGCGACCCACCACGTCCGAGAGAGGAGGGTCGCCATGTCGACGTCCGACGCCACCGCCGCCCCCACCGAGACCACAGGGAACACCGGGAACACCGGGACAACCGAGGTCACCGGGACCGCCGATGTCACCGCGGCCACCGCGGCCACCGCGGCCACCGGGACCACGGCAGCGACCCCACCGCCCGCGCCCGGCGGCACGAAGGGCACCCGCCGTATCGCCGCCGTCGTCGTCGGCCTCGCGGCGGCGATCACGCTCCTGCTGTGCGCCTTCGGCCTGCCCTCCGCCCACGGCGGCCCGCACCACGCCCCGCTCGGCGTCAGCGGGCCGCGGCAGGCGGTGGCAGGGGTGCGGGAGCGACTGCCGCAGGAGCAGTGGGACGTGAAGACGTACGCGAACGCGCACGCGCTCACCGAGGCGATCCACGACCGCGACGTGGTCGGCGGCCTCGCGCTCGGCGCGGACGGGGTCGACGTGTACACCGCGTCGGCGGGCGGCCAGCAGATCAGCACGGCGATCAGCGGCCTCGGCACGGGTCTCGCGGATCAGCGGCACGTGAAGGCGACGACGCACGAGGTCGTCGGTTTCGGCGCGGACGACCCGCACGGCACGGGCCTCGGCGCGCTCGCGCTGCCGCTGATGTTCGGCGGCATCCTGCCGGTCCTGATCCTGGCGCTCGTGGCGCCGGGGGCGGCGACGCTGCGCGCCCGGCTCGGCGGAGTGATCGCCTTCGCGCTCGTCGCGGCGGCGGGGGTGACGGCGGTGCTCCACTTCGCCACGGGCACGATCGACGGCGAGTACGCGCGGACCTGGCTCGGCCTCGCCTTCGGGATGCTCGCGCTGGGCCTGCCCTTCCTCGGCCTCCAGTCCCTCTTCGGCCAGCGCGGCTTCCTGGGCCTGGCGGTCGCGATGATGTTCCTCGGCAACCCGCTCTCGGGCCTCGCGACGGGCCCGTACTGGCTCCCGGACGGCTGGTCGACGCTCGGCCGGCTTCTCCCGATGGGCGCCGCGGGCTCCCTCCTGCGCGCGGACGCCTTCTTCGACGGCACGGGAGCGGGCGCCCCGCTCGCGGTACTCGGCACCTGGTCGGCGGCGGGCCTGGCGATGGTGCTGGTGGCGCTGCGGCGCGCGGGACGAGGGGAGGAGGCGCGGGTAGGCGGGTGACGAGGCGCTGGCGTTTCGGGTGCCCCGGGTGCCGGACGAGACGCCGGTCCCCACGGCCATCGCGGCCCTCGTGAGTCACGCCCCGGTGCTCGCCCCCTGCGAGCCCACTACGGCCCCTGCGAGCCCACTACGGCCCGCTGCGAGCGCAATACGAGCCCCCTATGACCCCCCTACGGCCCACCACGAGCCCCCGACGAGGCTCTGCTCCTCGACGGCCCCAGAGCGATGCCGACCGCGATCCCCACGTCCGGCCGAAGGCCGGAGCGGCCGTGCTCGCGTGCTGGGCGCGCCGTTCACCTCTCGGCCGGTTGCGCGATTCTCCGTGTCGTGGTGGCGAGGCGGCGGTCGAGGAGGGGCAGCGGCTGCACGGGGTGGACGGTCCAGGTCCACAGGGCCGCGGGGCCGCCGAGCCGCAGCGCGTACGGGAGCCCCGCCCGCAGCGAACGCCGGTCCGCCTCCGTGCGCCGCCAGTGGTCCCCGAGCCACGACCAGGCCCGGTCGAACTCCTCGGCCGCCAGCTCCGCGACGACGTCCCGCACGCCCTCGCGCACCCACTCCAGCGCCTCCCCCGGCGTCAGCGCGAGAATCCCGCGCGGGGCCGAAGGCGCCGGCGTCCGCTCGCACCGGCACCAGTACCGGAGGGGAAGAGTGGCGGCCGGCATGAACCCTCCAGCGGTGCGGGCGAGTTGGCGGAACGGGGAGGCTTCCGCGCTTACGAGAGTGGACCGTACCCATTCCCGGAGGCAAGTTATTCCGCCGCACTCATCACTCAAAGGGATGAGTTGGCCACGGGACCTTGTGGCCCTGTGAAACAGCACCTCATCATGTCGCCATGGCTCAGAGCGACATGCCGACGATGCGCAGCCGCCGCCTAGGCGCCGAACTCCGCCGCCTCCGCCTGGAGGCCGGGCTGAAGGTCAACGACGTGGCCACGGCCCTGGAATGCGGCCAGCCCAAGATCAGCCAGATCGAGAACGGAAAACGCGGAATACGGCCACTCGACCTGACGACGTTCTTCAATCTGGTCGGCGTGGAGGACGAGCAATACCGCAATAACGTTCGGAGGCTGGCGAAGCAGATCCACAAGCGGGACTGGTGGTCGGGGGAGGGGCCGTTGCTCTACGACACCCTCAAGGACTTCCTGACCCTGGAGGCGGACTCGGAGCAGATGCGCTCCTTCGAGTCCAGCGTCCTGCCCGGCCTGCTCCAGACCGAGCCGTACATGCGGCAGATCTTCGCGGCGAACGACCGGCCGGTCAGGGTGGACGACCTCGTGCGGGTGCGCCTGAAGCGGCAGGAGCGTCTGGACGAGGACGTGGACTTCCGCTTCCGCGCGGTCGTCGACGTGTCGGTACTGCACCGCATCGCGGGCGACCGTGAACTCGTCCTCGGTCAGTTGGCGCATCTCGTCGAAGCCGCCGGCCGTCCCCGCGTCACCCTCCAGATCCTCCCGCTCGAAGCGTCGCTCCCGATGAACCAGCGCGTCCCGTACAACATCTTCAGTCAACGCGGCGAACCGCCCGTCGACGTCGTGTGGTTGGAGCACATGACCGGTGGTAGCTTGCTCGAACGCCGGTCCGACGTCGAGCTGTACCGCTCCTCGTGGGACGAGCTGACAGCGGCGGCCCTGTCCCCCTCGGCTTCGCGGCGCTACCTGCAGGACATGATCGAGGAACGTGAGCGATGACGCGGGAATCCCGCCCGGCGGCCCCTGCGACCGCACTGGACGGCCTTGCCTGGCACAAGAGCACGTACAGCGGCGCTGACAACGGCTGCGTCGAGCACGCCGCCACCCCCGCCGGCACCGCCGCCGTCCGCGACACCAAGGACCGCCGCCGCGGCACCCTCCTCTTCTCCGCCGCCACCTGGACCCGCTTCCTCCGCGCCACCGTCTAGGGGCTCACACGCGCGCCGGGGCGGCCCGGTCCTCCGTGAGGCCCGCGCGGCGGACGTGTTCCATGACGTCGTCGAGCTGGTCGCGGGCGCGGGTCAGTTCGTCGATGCGCCGCTGGATGGACGCGCGCTCGTGGCGGATCTTCTCGTACATGTCCCGTGTCGCGTGGCCCGTGGCGACGCAGGGGAGGAGGGCGAGGATCGTGCGGCTGGGGAGCCCGGCCGCGTAGAGGAGCTGGATGAGCTGGACGCGGCCGAGCGCCTCCTCCGCGTAGACGCGCTGGCCGCCGGGGGTGCGGGTGGACTCCAGGAGGCCCTGCTGCTCGTAGTAGCGCAGCGAGCGCACGCTCACCTCGGCGCGTTTCGCCAGTTCGCCGATCTTCATCGGGTGGCTCCCGTCACATCGGGCCGGTACGGCTTGTCTCTGACATTGGTGTCAGGTTCTAGCGTAGTCGGTGACCCCGGAAGACGGGGTTTTTCCCGATTCGTCCCAGGAGACGTGCCATGGAAATCGCCGGACAGACCGCCTTCGTCACGGGTGCCAACCGCGGGATCGGCCGCCGTTTCGTCGAGGAACTGCTCGCCCGCGGCGTCCGCCAGGTCTACGCGGGCGTGCGCGACCCGGAGCGCGCGGACGAGGCGCTGCGCGCGGACCCGCGCGTGACGCTCGTACGGCTCGACATCACCGACCGCGCCTCGGTCGAGGCGGCGGCGCGGCAGGCCGGGGACGTGGCACTGCTCGTCAACAACGCCGGTATCAGTGTGAGCGCGCCGCTGCTCGACGGTCCGCTCGACACCACCCGGCGCACTCTCGACACCAACCTCTACGGCGCGCTCGACATGACCCGCGCCTTCGCCCCCGCGCTCCGCGCGCACCGGGGCGCGCTGGTCAACATCCTGTCGGCGCTCTCCTGGTTCACGGTCCCCGGCTCGGGCGCGTACGCGGTCTCGAAGGCCGGGGCGTGGGCCATGACCAACACGCTCCGTATCGAACTCGCCCCCGCGGGCGTCCTCGTCCAGGGGGTCCACCTCGGCGCCGCCGACACCGACATGATGGGCGACTACGAGGGCCCGAAGATCGACCCGGCCGAGGTCGCGCGCCAGAGCCTCGACGGCGTCGAGAAGGGGGAGATCGAGATCCTGGCCGACGACTGGAGCCGCACGGTGAAGGCCGCGCTGCCCGGCGAGCCGAACGCGGTGCTCAGCCACCTGCTGGGGTGACGGCCCGGACGTGACGGCCCGGCAGAAGTCCCCCGCCGGGCGCGGCATAGCCTGGCGCCATGCGGCTTCGAGGGATACGGGTGCGGGGGAAGAGGCGCGTGGCGCGGGTGATCGTCGCGGCGGGCGCGCTGGTGCTCGCCGGGTGCGGGACGGGCGGCGCGGGGGACGGCGCGGGAGGCGGGGGCGGGGCGGTCCGCGAGCCGCTGGCGCTCGTGCCGCGCGCGGAGCGCAAGGCTTTGCCGGACCTGGCGGGCAAGGGGCTCGACGGGAAGCGGGTCGCGCTGTCACGGTTCGCGGGGCAGGTCGTGCTCGTCAACGGCTGGCAGTCGACGTGCGGGCCGTGCCGCGCCGAGATGCCGCGGCTGGTACGGGTCCAGAAGCGGTACGCGGACCGGGGCCTGCGCGTCCTGGGCTACAACGCGGAGGCCAACGAGGGCGCGGCGCGGGCCTTCGTCGCGCGGTACGGCGTGACGTACCCCGTCCTGTACGACCCCTCGGGGCACGAGCTGCTGCGGATTCCGAAGGGTGTCGTCAACCCGCAGTTCGTGCCGTTCACCTTCCTGGTGGACAAGAAGGGCAGGGTGGCGGCGTCCATGGCGGGCGCGGTCTCCGAACGGCGGGCGGGCGCCGTGGTGGGGGAGCTGCTCGCCGAGGAGTGAAGAGGCGTGGAGGGGCGCGGCGGAGGCGAGCCGCGTGACGGCCGTGCGGCGCCGGGTCGCCGTCCAGGGGGCTCGGCCTGGACGGCGAGGTGCGGCGACGCGTCCCGGCGGGGGCGCCGGTCGAGTGGCCCGCAGGGCCTAGCCCTCCGGTTCCTCGTCGAGGCGGGCGATGCGGTCGGTGACGTCGTTCGCGAGGCGGGTCAGGAGGCGGGTCAGCTCGCTGCGGTCCTGCGCGGGCCAGTCGGCGAGGACGTCGGTGAACCAGGAGAAGAGGGAGGCGCCGTAGCGCTCGATGCCCTCGCGGCCCCTCGGGGTCAGCTCGATGAGGCTCGCGCGGCGGTCCTCGGGGTCGGTGACGCGGTGCACGAGGCCGCGCTTCTCCAGTACCTGCACGTGCCGTGTGACGTGCGGGCCCACGACCGCCATGCGCTCGGCGATCTCACCGATGCGCAGGGCGCGGTCGGCGGTACGGAGACTGAAGAGCACGCCCATCGCGGGCTTGTCGAGGTGCAGCCCGGACGCCTCGGCGGCCCGCTCGGGGAGCCTGCCCTTCGTGAAGGCCGCGTTGAGCTGCGTGAACCTCGGCAGTGCCGAGAGGAAGCCGGAGATGGCGTCGGGCTGGGGAGGGCCCGCGCACCTGTCCGTTCCGGTCGCGGCGGGCGCCCCGGGGGACTCGGGGGTCATGATCGCCTCCATTTGCATACCTGAGTTACGTATCTATAGTGTGGGGAGGCCGACGAGGCAGCGGTCCCGTGCGGCTTTCATAAGGATACCTAAGGTACGTATCTTCTGTCGGAAGGGTGCGCCTCATGCATGCGCCGTCCTCTCCCCGTCGTGTCCTCGTCTCCGGCGCGGGCGTCGCCGGGTCCGCGCTCGCCCACCGGCTCGACCGCCAGGGCTTCGACGTCACCGTGGTCGAGAAGGCCGCCTCCGCCCCCGCGCCCGGTCGCGGGCACGCGGTCGCGCTCGGCGAAGCGGCGCGCGAGGTCGCGGACCGCATGGGCCTGCTCCCCGCCCTGCGCGCCGCGCACGTCGGGCGGCGGCTGACGACGCGCCTGGACGCGGCGGGCGAGGTGCGCGAGTCGGTACGGGGCGCGGACGACGCGCTCCGGGTCCGGCGCGGTGACCTCCTCGCCGCGCTGCGCGCCCCGCTCGAAGGCCGGGTCGAGTTCCTGACCGGCGACTCGGTCGCGACGCTTGACGACGACGGGGACGCGGTCCATGTCGCCTTCGACAGCGGCGGCTTCCGCACGTACGACCTCGTGATCGGGGCGGAGGGGCCGCACTCCAACACGCGGCGCCTCGTCTTCGGCCCCGAGCGCCCTTTCCACCACTACCACGGCCAGGTCTTCGCCGGTTTCTCGCTCCCGAACGACTTCGGGCTCGCGCACGAGACGGTGGTCTGGGAGGCCCCCGGGCGCCGCGCGAGCCTCACCGCGTACGGGCCCGGCGAGCCCGCCCACGCGTGCCTCACCCTCACCCGCGAGGACCCGCCCTACACGGTGTTCGGCGACCCGTGGGCCCAACGCGAACTGGTGCGCGGCTACTTCCCCGAACAGGTGTGGCAACTGCCCGTTCTGGTGCGGGAGATGTGGCGGGCCCAGGACCTGCACGTCGATGTCGTGGGCGAGATACGGATACGGGCGTGGTCGCACGAGCGGGTCGCGCTCGTGGGGGACGCGGCGTGGGGCGGCTCGCTGCTCGCGGGGGAGGGGGCGGGGAAGGCGCTGGTGGGTGCGTACGTACTGGGGGAGGAGCTGGGGGCGGGGGGTCCGCACGGTGGGGCGTTCGCCCGGTACGAGGAGCTTTTGCGCGGGGGCGCGGAGAAGGTGCCGCTCTAGCGGGCGGGCCTCAGCGGCTAGGGGGGTGGGCCCTGGGTCGGGCGAGCCTCGCCGGGAGGGGCTGGGTGCGGGCGGTCCCTCACGCCGAGGGGCTCGCGTCCGGGGTGTGTGCGGACACGATCGTGCCCTGGGCCACCGCCACCAGGTTCTGCTTTCCGTCCTCCTCCACCGACCACACCTCGCAGCGGCACACCGCCTGTCGGCGCGTCGTCGCCACCGCCTCCGCGCGGGCCGTGACGGTCGGACCCGTCGCCGGGCGGACGTAGTTGACCTTGAACTCGGCCGTCAGGGCGTCGCCGCCGAGGGCGAGGCCGCCCGCGAAGGTGAGGGCGTTGTCGGCGAGGTAGCTGAGGACGCCGCCGTGCACGAATCCGTGCTGCTGCCGCAGGTCGGGACGGTTGGCGATCCGGATCTCGGCCGCTCCGGGCGAGGCCGAGACCAGTTCGGCGCCGAGGAAGCGCGTGAAGGGCTGCGCGGCGAAGACGCGGCGGGCGAACTCTTCGGGCGAGGGGGCGTCTTCGGTCATGGCGCCAAGATAGCGGCGGGCGGAACCGGCGCCCCGTCGTCCGCCGCCCCACGCCTGGCCCGCCCCCGCGCCTGGCCCGCCCCGCACCGGGCCTGGCCGGTCCATGCCCCGCGCCTGCCCCACCCCGCCCCGTCCCTGTTCCGCTAAGTGCACACGTCCGGCAGGTTTGAGTGGACACTTTGTCCGTCCCCGACCCCCGGCGACTGGGCAAGGTGAACAGGGTGCCCACTCGTGGGCGCGTCCTCTTGCCGAGGCCCCCGCGCGGGGGCTGTCCTGGCCCGTATGAGCATCCAGGACACCCTCACCGACCAGGAACGACTGGCCGAACTCGACCTCCCCCAACTGCGCAAGCTCGTCGGGCTCGTGGAGTACGACGACAACGCCGACCCGTTCCCGGTCACCGGGTGGGACGCCATCGTGTGGGCGGTCGGGAACGCGAGCCAGGCCGCGCACTACTACCAGTCCGCCTACGGCATGGAGCTGGAGGCGTACTCGGGGCCCGAGACGGGCAACCGCGACCACCACTCGTACGTGCTGCGCAGCGGCGCCATCCGCTTCGTGTTCAACGGTGCCGTCGACCCCGCGAGCCCCGTCGCCGACCACCAGCGCGCGCACGGCGACGGCGTCACCGACATCGCGCTCGAAGTGCCGGACGTCGACCGCTGTGTCGCCCACGCCCGCGCGCAGGGCGCCCGCGTGCTCGAAGAACCGCACGACGTCACCGACGAGCACGGCACCGTGCGGGTCGCCGCGATCGCCGCGTACGGCGACACGCGGCACAGCCTCGTGGACCGCTCCGGCTACCACGGCCCGTACCTGCCCGGGTACGTCGCCCGCACCTCCACCCACGTGCGGCGCCCCGGGGCGCCGAAGCGCGTCTTCCAGGCGCTCGACCACGTCGTGGGCAACGTCGAACTCGGCCGCATGGACGAGTGGGTCGACTTCTACAACCGCATCATGGGCTTCACCAACATGGCCGAGTTCATCGGCGACGACATCGCCACCGAGTACTCCGCGCTCATGAGCAAGGTCGTCGCCAACGGCAACCACCGCGTGAAGTTCCCGCTCAACGAGCCGGCGCCCGGCAAGAAGAAGTCGCAGATCGACGAGTACCTGGAGTTCTACGGGGGCGCGGGCGCCCAGCACCTCGCGCTCGCGACCAACGACATCATCGCCTCCGTCGACGCGATGCGCGCCGAGGGCGTCGAGTTCCTGGACACCCCCGACTCCTACTACGAGGACCCCGCGCTGCGCGCCCGCATCGGTGAAGTACGGGTGCCGATCGAGGAGTTGCAGAAGCGCGGCATCCTCGTGGACCGCGACGAGGACGGCTATCTGCTCCAGATCTTCACGAAGCCGCTCGGCGACCGGCCGACGCTGTTCTTCGAGATGATCGAGCGGCACGGGTCCCTCGGGTTCGGGAAGGGCAACTTCCAGGCGCTTTTCGAGGCGATCGAGCGCGAGCAGGAGCGGAGGGGGAACTTTTAGGGGGACCGTTCGGCGCTTGCCGGGGCGGGGCCCGTGGGGCTCCGCCCCGGGCCCGTTCGTGGGGCTCCGCCCCACACCCCGCTCAAACGCCGGAGGGGCTCCGTGAGGGTGGCGCCTCGGGCCTCATAGTGGCCCCATGCGCCGCACCCTGCACCGCTCCGGTCCCGCCTCCGCCGCCCTCGTCGCCGAGCGCTACGCCGACTTCGCCCGCTGGCCCGAGTGGTCCCCGCAGATCCGGGGCGTCGAGACGGAGGGCGAACGGCTCGCCAGCGGGGCCACCGGGACGGTGCGCGGGCCGCTCGGGGTACGGGTCCGCTTCCGCGTGGAGCAAGTGGCGGGCGCGGACTGGTCGTGGGTGGTCCGGCTGGGGCCCGTACGGCTGCGCCTCGAACACGGCGTACGGGCGCTGCGCGGCGGCGGCTCGGTGACGCGCCTCGCGCTCGCGGGCCCCGCTCCGTACGTCCTCGCCTACGAGCCGCCGGCCCGTCTCGCGCTCGCCCGCCTCGTACGGGAGTGAGCCGCGCACGTGACCTGTCCCACAATCCGAGTGCCCCGCACGGGCCTGGGCAAGGTCGGTAGGGAGTGGCACCGGGTGCCGCGTGCGGCTCGGTGGCTGTGCAGGACGTCTCAGCAGCCGATACGTACCGGGCGAAAACCGGCCGCTCGCTAAACTGAGCCGATCGCAGGACTGACTATCGAGGAGCGCGCACGTGGGCCTTGTCGTGCAGAAGTACGGAGGCTCATCCGTTGCCGATGCCGAAGGCATCAAGCGGGTCGCCAAGCGGATCGTGGAAGCCAAGAAGAACGGCCATCAGGTCGTTGTCGTGGTGTCCGCGATGGGTGACACGACGGACGAGTTGATCGATCTCGCGGAACAGGTGTCCCCGATGCCTCCCGGCCGCGAGATGGACATGCTGCTGACCGCGGGAGAGCGGATCTCCATGGCGCTGCTCGCCATGGCGATCAAAAACCTGGGGCACGAGGCGCAGTCCTTCACAGGCAGCCAGGCCGGGGTGATCACCGACAGCTCCCACGGCAAGGCGCGCATCATCGACGTCACGCCCGGCCGTATCCGTACGGCCGTGGACGAGGGCAACATCGCCATCGTGGCCGGTTTCCAGGGCGTGTCCCAGGAGAAGAAGGACATCACCACGCTGGGCCGCGGCGGCTCGGACACGACCGCCGTCGCGCTCGCGGCGGCGCTCGACGCCGAAGTCTGCGAGATCTACACGGACGTCGACGGCGTGTTCACCGCCGACCCGCGGGTGGTGAAGAAGGCCCGCAAGATCGACCACATCGGCTACGAGGACATGCTGGAGCTGGCAAGCTCCGGGTCGAAGGTGCTGCTCCACCGCTGCGTGGAGTACGCCCGCCGGTACGACATCCCGATCCACGTCCGCTCCTCCTTCTCGGGGCTCCAGGGCACGTGGGTCGGCCGAACGCAGGGGAACGAAGCCATGGAGCAGGCACTCATCTCCGGGGTGGCGCACGACACCTCCGAGGCGAAGATCACCGTCGTCGGGGTGCCGGACAAGCCGGGCGAGGCCGCCGCGATCTTCCGCGCGATCGCGGGCGCCGAGGTCAACATCGACATGGTGGTGCAGAACGTCTCCGCCGCCTCCACGGGCCTCACCGACATCTCCTTCACCCTCCCCAAGTCCGAGGGCCGCAAGGCGGTCGACGCCCTGGAGAAGCTCAAGGCCACCGTCGCCTTCGAGTCGCTGCGCTACGACGACCAGATCGCGAAGATCTCCCTCGTCGGCGCCGGCATGAAGACCAACCCGGGCGTCACGGCGACCTTCTTCGAGGCGCTGAGCCGCGCGAACGTCAACATCGAGCTGATCTCGACCTCCGAGATCCGCATCTCGGTCGTGACGCGCGCCGACGACGTCAACGAGGCGGTACGCGCCGTGCACACCGCCTTCGGTCTCGACAGCGACAGCGACGAGGCCGTGGTCTACGGGGGCACCGGGCGATGACCCACCCGCACGGGCCGCACGGCGCACGCACGGAGGTGCCGTGACCGGGCGGCCCGTGCTCGCCGTGGTCGGCGCCACCGGAATCGCCGGTGGCGCCGTTCTCGGCATCCTCAGCCAGCACGCCGACATCTGGGGCGAGATCCGTCTCGTCGCCTCCGCCCGCTCCGCCGGGCGCGTCCTGAGCGTGCGCGGCACGCCCAACCGGGTCCACGCGCTGGAGCCCGGCGTCTTCGACGGCGTCGACCTCGCGCTCTTCCTCGTGCCCGAGGACGTCGCGGAGAAGTGGGCGCCGCGCGCCGTCGAGGCGGGCGCCGTCGTCGTCGACACCTCCCCGGCCTTCCGCACCGATCCCGACGTGCCGCTCGTCGTGCCCGAGGTCAACCCGCACGCGGTACGCGCCAGGCCGCGCGGCATCGTCGCCGCGCCCCAGTGCACGACCCTCGCCATGATCGTCGCGCTCGGCGCGCTGCACGCCGAGTTCTGCCTCACGGGCCTCGTCGTCTCCACGTACGAGGCCGTCAGCGCGGCGGGACGCGCGGGCACCGAGGCCCTGTGGGGCCAGCTCGGGACGCTCGTCGCCGAGGAACGGCGCGCGAGCGGCGCGGGCACCCCCGCCCCCGGTACGGCGCCGGGCGACGTACGCCGCGTGCTCGGCCGGGACAGCGGGCCCTTCCCCGACCCCGTCGCGCTCAACGTCGTGCCCTGGACCGGCGCGTACGCCGCCGACGGGTGGACCACGACCGAGCGGATGCTCCGCGACGAGCCCCGCCGCGTCCTCGGCCTCCCCGGGCTCCCCGTCTCCGCGACCTGCGTGCGCGTCCCCGTCGTCACGACCCACTCGCTCACCGTCCACGCCCGCTTCGAGCACGCCGTCTCGGCCGGGCGTGCCCGCGAGATCCTCGCCACGGCACCCGGTGTCGTCCTCATCGACGACCCCGAGCACGGCGAGTACCCGACGCCCGTGGACGCGGCGGGGACCGATCCGGCGTGGGTCGGGCGCGTGCGCGCGGACGCCGACGACCCGCACGCGCTCGACTTCTTCGTGTGCGCCGACAATGTGCGCAAGGGAAGAGCGCTCAACGCGGTGCAGATCGCCGAGCTGGTCGTGGGAGCCCGCTGACGGGACCCGCTGACGGGACCCGCTGACGGGGCGTGAGCGGGGGCTGTGCAGGGCGAACGCGCGGGGAGACGCGGGGCGTGCGCGCGCGGGGCGTACGTCCCCCTCCTCCCGAAATATGGGCCCGCTGTGACGAATTTGTGATGTTCCCGTGTGCAACTGTGCCCCGGTCGCCCTTGTGCCGCCTCGCCTCCACAACGGACGATGCGAGTCCGTCCCCCCGCAACCGCGCACGGTGGACCCGACGTCTCCCCCCACACCAGGAACGCCGCACGGTCCCCACGACGCGAGGGGCGCACGGGGGCGCGAGCACGGGGGTGTTCCGACACGGGGAGGAAGAAGCGGGTGCGGGTGAGGGTGAGGGGGGCGGAAGGGGCCGGTCCGCGGCGTCTCGGATCGCCGTACAACCCCGAGGGGGTCAGCGGTGTCAAACAACCGTGGCTGAGGTTCTCGAATTCACGACGGCGCGCGTGGCGCCCCTCCCGCTGCGTCCCCCGGGACGCCGCAGGCCGGTCCGCGCCCCCGGCACCATGCCGGTGATCGCGCCGATGCCCCTGACCAGGCCCTCCGTTCCGCGGCAGCGGGCCGCTGACGAGACGGACGCGGAGGCCCCGGCGGTCGGTACGACCGTCGACCACCTCACCGAGACGTACCGCGCCCACTACCGCTCGCTGCTCGGCCTCGCCGCGCTCCTCCTGGACGACACCGCCTCGTGCGAGGACGTCGTGCAGGAGGCGTTCATCCGCGTGCACTCGGCGCGCAAGCGGGTCCGTGATCCCGAGAAGACCCTCGCCTACCTGCGCCAGACCGTCGTGAACCTCTCGCGGTCCACGCTGCGCCGCCGCATCCTCGGCCTCAAGCTCCTCTCGAAGCCGATGCCGGACATGGCGAGCGCGGAGGAGGGGGCGTACGACCTCCTGGAGCGGGACGACCTCATCAAGGCCATGCGCGGGCTCCAGCGCAGGCAGCGGGAGGTGCTCGTGCTGCGGTACTTCGCCGATATGACGGAGGCGCAGGTCGCCGAGACGCTCGGCGTCTCGGTCGGCTCCGTGAAGGCGTACGGCTCGCGCGGCATCGCCGCGCTGCGCGTCGCGATGGGAGCCGTGACGTGACGGCGGGCGACGGCACACGGCGGGACGGGGCCCAGCGGGACGCGGGCCGGAAGGACGGGGCTCGGAGGGATGGGGCTCGGGATGAGAAGGGCGCGGCGGTGAGCGGCGGCAGGACACCGGGGGCGGCAGGAGCTTCGGGGGCGCCGGGGGAGGGGGAGACGCGGGAGATCCCGGCGCTTCCCGAGGAAGCCGGGCCGGCGGACGCGGTGGCGGCTGATCCGGGGGCGGCGGCACCGGGACCGGTGGATTCGACGGGTGCGGGTGCGGGATCGGCGGACGTGGGGGCGGCGGAGCGTCCTTCGGCGGCGGATTCCCCGGCGGCGGACGGGTCCTCAGAGGGCAGGTCCCGGGCGGAGGCGGCTTCGGTCGACGACTCCCCGGCCGACGCGTCCTCAGCCGACGGGTCTCCGGCCGGTGCGTCCCCTTCCGACGACTCCCCCGCGGACCCCACCCGCGCGAACTCCTCTCCCGCGGACCCCACCCCCCCGAACTCCGCCCCCGCGGACCCCGCTTCGCCCGATTCCTCCTTCGGTGAGGACGAATTGCGCGCGTTGTTCCACGGTGCGGTGGACGGGCTCGCGCCCGGTGAGGGGACGCTCGACCGGCTCCAGGCCGCCGTGCCCGCCCGCCGGGCCCGCAAGCGGCAGACGCTCGTCGGGGTCGCGGCGGCCGTGATCCTCCTCGGCACGGCGATCCCCGCGGCCGTCCACGTCGCGGCGGCGCCCGGCCACGAGGCCGACCCGGCGATGGCGGGCAGCAGCCAGGACGCGCACACCCCGACCTCGGCCGAGACGAAGCGGCCCAAGAGCCCCGAGCACGTGGAGGGCGGCGGCCGGAGCGCGTCGCCGCACTCCTCCGCGAGCGGCGGGCACCGGGGCGGCGCGAGCGGTTCGCCGGACCCGGAGACGCACTCCTCCGCCGGTACGGTCCTCGCCGAGGCCCCCCGCTGCGAGCCCACCCAGCTCGGCGACGCTGCCGCCGACCGGGGCACCCCGGCCGCCGACGGCACCGTCTACGGCAGCTTCCGCGTCGCGAACATCTCCGGCGAGAAGTGTGCCGTCACCTCGCCGGGCCAGGTGCAGGTCGCGGTCGTGGGCGGCACGTCCCGTACGACCGTGCCCGTCGTCCAGCACCAGGACGGCGACGCGGCCGGCGGACTCCCCGGCACCTCGCAGTCGGTGCGGGCGCTGCTGCTCGACCCGGGTCAGTCGTACGAGGTGCGGTTCGCGTTCGTACCGGACAGCACGTGTCCGACCGGCGGACCGACGCAGGGCCCCGGCGACCCCGACCCCTCGTCGCCGCCCCCGGTCGAGACGTCCCAGCCCCCCGCCGAGAGCGGCGGCTCGGGCGCGGGCTCGACGCCCGACAACTCGGCGGCGCTCGACCAGACCACGACCCAGTTCACCCGGAGCGTCCCGCTCGACGACACCCCCGCGACCGGCACGGTCGAGGTCACCCACAACGCGGCCCCGGGCGGCCCCGTCACCAACACGACGATCCCGGAGTCCTGCCCCGGCACGGTCTACCGCACGGGCCTCCTCCCGGCGAACGGCGGCTGAGGGACGGCTGACGCACGGCGGCCCCGGGCGCGGCGGCCCCCCGTAGGGTCCTCTCCATGAAGGCACTCGTATCGGTGGACATGGAGGGGATCTCGGGGGTCGTGCACGGCACCGAGACCAGCCCGGCGGGGTACGACTACGCGCGGGCCCGCGCCGCGATGACGGCGGAGGCGAACAGCGTCGTGGCCGGGGTCCTCGACGCCGAGCCGGACGCCGAGGTGTGGGTCGCCGACGCGCACGGCACCTTCCGCAACCTGCTCCCGGAGCAACTCGACCGCAGGGCCCGGCTGGTACGGGGCAAGCCGCGCCCGCTCGGGATGCTCGGCGGTCTCGACGCGGACACCGACGCCGTCCTCTTCGTCGGCTACCACGCCCGCGCGGGCCGGGGTCCCGCCGTGCTCGCGCACACCATGACGGACGGCCTCCTCGACGTACGGATCGGCGGGCGCTCCCTCGGCGAGATCGGCCTCAACGCGGGGATGGCCGGGCACCTCGGCGTCCCCGTCGTGCTCCTCGGCGGCGACGACGCCGCGTGCGCCGAACTGCGCGCGCTGGTCCCCGAGGCCCGTACCGTCGCGGTGAAGCAGGCCCTCGCCCTGGGCGCGGCCGTCACGCTCCACCCGGACGAGGCCGGGGAGCGGCTGCGCCGGGCCGCCGCCGAGGCGATCGCGCGGCGCGCGGAGGTCCCGCCGCTGGCCCACCGGGGCCCGCTCGCCGTCGAGGTGGACCTCGCCTCGCCGACCACGGCCGACCTCGCCACCCTCGTCCCCGGCGTCTCGCGCCGCGAGGGCGAGGGCCGCACAGTCGCCTTCACCTCCGCCGACTACGCCGAGGCGTACCGCCTGCTCCTGCTCCTGGCGCAGCTCACGACCATCACGCCGGCGTAGCGGGCGGGGAACCGCCGCTCCCCAGGGTCCGGCGTCCCCGCCGCCGGGCCTCGCCCCCCACCGGGCCTTGCCCGCTGCCGAGCCCCGTTCCGGCGGGAGCCCCGCTCCGGCGCCGCAGGTGGCAAGGCGTAAGGTAAGCCTTCCCTACCTAGTTGACAGTTGAACCACAGCAAGGAACCCCCATGTCTTTTCGGCGCCGTTCCACGGCCGCGGCGGCTCTCGCCGTCGTCGCCGCCCTGTCCCTGACGGCGTGCGGCGGCGACGACTCCGGCGACGGGAAGAGCGCGAGCGGCAACTCCTCGGCCGCCGCGGGCAAGAAGGACTCGAAGTCCGTCGCGCAGGGCGGCAAGGACTTCGGCGACGCCGCCGCGCAGACCGCCGCGCTCGGCACCGACGCGAAGGCCGGGCAGTTCCCGCGCACCGTCAAGCACGCGATGGGCAGCACCGAGATCAAGTCCGCGCCCCAGCGCGTCGTCGTCCTCGACGTCGGCGAGCTGGACAACGTCGTCTCGCTCGGCATCAAGCCCGTGGGCCTCGCCCCCACCGAGGGCTCGCCCGAGCTGCCCTCGTACCTCAAGGGCAAGGCGGGCAGGCCGGAGAACATCGGCACCATCAACAGCCTCAACCTGGAGGCCATCGCCGCGCTCAAGCCCGACCTCATCCTCGGCAGCCAGCTCCGCGCCGCGAACTCCTACGACGAGCTGTCGAAGATCGCCCCGACCGTCTTTTCGATCCGCCCCGGGTTCACGTGGAAGGAGAACTACCTCCTCAACGCCGCCGCGCTCGACAAGACCGCCGAGGCGAAGGCGAACCTCGCCGCCTACGACAAGCGCGCGAAGGCCCTCGGCGCCAAGCTCGGCGCCCACAAGCCGACCGTCTCGATGGTCCGTTACATGCCCGACGGCGTCATCCGCCTCTACGCGAACGACTCCTTCATCGGCACGATCCTCAAGGACGTCGGCATCCCGCGCCCGAAGAACCAGGACATCGCGGACCTCGCCGCCGAGATCAGCGCCGAGAACATCGACAAGGCCGACGCCGACTGGATCTTCACGGGCGTCTACGGCGACCCGAAGGCCACCGACAAGTCCAAGGCCCAGGGCAACCCGCTGTGGAAGAACCTCAAGGCCGTCAAGGACGGGCACGCCTTCGACGTCCCCGACGAGACCTGGTACCTGGGCCTCGGGGTCACGGCCGCGAACGCCGTGCTGGACGACCTCGACAAGCACCTGACGGCCTGAGGCCGGCGGACGGCGAGCGACGAGCGCGAGGGGAAGGACGTCATGGGGTCACCTGCCCCACGCACCGGGGCGGGCGCCCCACGACCGGGGGTGCCCGATCCCCGTACCGGCTCCTCCGAGCCCGGCAGCGGCTCTTCCGAACCCGGTACCGGCGCCCCCGCCCTCCGTACGGGCCCGGCCCCCCGCGCCGCCGTTCCCCCGACCCGCCGCCGCCTCGCCTGGATGCTCGCGAGCGCGCTGATCCTGCTGCTCGCCGTGCTCCTCAGCCTCGCCGTGGGCAGCCGTCAGGTCGCCCCCGGCGAGGTCTTCTCGGCGCTGCTGCACGGCGGCACGAGCGATGACGCGCAGGTCGTCCGGGCCTTCCGCGTGCCCCGCACCGTCCTCGGCATCCTCGCCGGGGCGGCCCTCGCGCTCGCCGGGACCGTCATGCAGGGCATCACGCGCAACCCGATCGCCGAGCCCGGCGTCCTCGGCGTGAGCCAGGGCGCCTCGGTGGGGGTCGTGTGCGCGATCGCCTTCGCGGGGGCGCACACCCTGACCGGCTACGTGTGGTTCGCCTTCGCGGGCGCGGCGCTCGCCTCGGTCGGCGTCTACGCGGTCGCGAGCGGCGGGCGCGGCGGCGCGTCCCCCGTGCGGCTCGCGCTCGCGGGCGCCGCGATGAACGCGCTGCTCGCCTCCTTCACCTCCGGGATCGTCACGACGAACGCCCGCGCGCTCGACGAGTTCCGCTACTGGCAGGTCGGCTCGCTCAACGGGCGCGGCAGCGAGATCATCGGCCAGATCTGGCCCTTCCTGCTCGCCGGGGCCGTCCTCGTCCTCGCCATGGCGCGCGGCCTCGACGCGCTCGCGCTCGGCGACGACGCCGCGAAGAACCTCGGCCACCACGTCGGCCTCCTGCGCGTCCTCGGCGCGCTCGGCGCGACCGTGCTCACGGGGGCCGCCGTCGCCGCCGTGGGCCCGATCGCCTTCACCGGCCTCGCCGTCCCGCACATCGCGCGCGCCCTCGTCGGCACGGCGCACCGCTGGGTACTGCCGCTCGCGGCGCTCCTCGGGCCCGCGATGATCCTGCTCTCGGACGTCGTCGGGCGCGTCCTCTTCCCGCCCTCGGAGGTCCCGGTGGCCGTCATGACCGCGCTCATCGGCGTGCCCTTCCTCATCGTCCTGGTGCGCCGCAAGGGGGCGGTCTCGTCATGAGCACGAGCCCCACGAGTTCTACGAGTTCTACGAGCCCCACGACTCCCGCGACCGCCGGGAAGCCCGCCCCGGCGGCCACCCGGCCCCCCGGCCTGCGTCCCGTCGGCCACCTCCTCGTCCGGCGCCGCGGCGCGAGCTTCCTCGTCCACCGCCGCACCGTCCTCGTCGCGACCGCGCTCGCCGTGCTCCTCGCCGCCGCCGTCGTGCTCTCGCTGTGCTGGGGCGAGTCCTGGGTCTCGCCACGCGAGGTCGTACGGGTCGTCCTCGGACAGCCGAGCCAGGCGGAGCTGGTCGTGGGCACGCTGCGCCTGCCCCGGCTCGTGCTCGGGCTCCTCGCGGGCGCGGCCTTCGCGGTCGCGGGCGCGCTCGTGCAGACCGTCGCGCGCAACCCGCTCGCGAGCCCCGACGTCATCGGCGTCACGCACGGCGCGGGCGCCGCGACCGTCGCCGCGATGAGCTTCGGCCTCGTCCCGGCCGACCGGCTCCCGTACGTGTCCATCGCGGGCGGGCTCGCCGCGGCGCTCCTCGTGTACGTGTGCGCGTGGCGCGGCGGGCTGCACTCCTCGCGCTTCGTGCTCATCGGGATCGGTGTCTCGGTCGCGCTCGGCTCGGTCATCCAGCTCCTGCTGACCAAGGGGGACTACCTCGTCGCCCAGCAGTCGAAGGTGTGGCTCACGGGCTCGCTCAACGGGCGCGGCTACCAGGAGGCGTGGCCGCTGGTCGTCACGCTGCTCGTGGCGGTCCCCGCGAGCGTGTGGGCGGCGCGCGCCCAGCGCGGGGCCGCCTTCGACGACGACACGGCGACCGCGCTCGGCATCAGCCTGAACCGTACCCGCCTCGGGCTGACCGTGATCGGCGTCGTCCTCGCCTCGGTCGCGACGGGCGCCGCGGGCCCGGTCGACTTCGTCGCGCTGCTCGCCCCGCAGATCGCGCGGCGGCTCACCCGTACCGCGCAGATCCCGCTGCTCACGGCGGCGTTCACCGGCGCATTCATCGTGACCGTCGCCGACCTGCTCGCCCGCCGCCTCTTCTCGCCTGTCGAACTGCCGGTCGGTGTGCTCACGGCGGCCGTGGGCGCCCCGTACCTGATGTGGCTGATCATCCGCACCCGCGGCCGTACCGGAGGTGTTCCCTCGTGAGCCGACCCCCTGCTCCGTCCGTCGTGGACACCCCCGCGACCCGTCTCGCGGCGCGCGGCCTGAGCCTCGGCTACGACACGGGCCGCGTCATCGTCGAGGACCTGGACGTCGAGATCCCCGACGGGAAGGTCACCGTCGTCGTGGGCCCCAACGCCTGCGGGAAGTCCACGCTCCTGCGCGCGCTCGGCCGGCTCCTCAAACCGCGCGCGGGCACGGTCCTGCTGGACGGCGCCGACCTCGCGCGCGCCCCCGGCAAGGAGACGGCCCGCACGATCGGCGTCCTGCCGCAGACCCCGCAGCCGCCGGACGGCATCACCGTCGCCGACCTCGTCGCGCGCGGCCGTCAGCCGCACCAGAAGTGGTGGCGGCAGTGGTCCGAGGACGACGAGCGCGCGGTGACGGAGGCGCTGGAGCGCACCGACACGGCCCAGCTCGCCGAACGCCTCGTCGACGAGCTGTCCGGCGGCCAGCGGCAGCGCGTGTGGATCGCGATGGCGCTCGCCCAGGAGACGGACCTGCTCCTGCTCGACGAGCCCACGACGTACCTCGACATGGCCCACCAGGTCGAGGTCCTGGACCTCGTCCGCCGCCTCAACCACGAGCGGGCCCGCACGGTCGTCGCGGTCCTCCACGACCTCAACCAGGCGGTCCGCTACGGCGACCACCTGATCGCGATGAAGGCGGGCCGCATCATCGCGCAGGGCGACCCGGCGGAGATC
The DNA here is from genome assembly GCF_000213055.1 of Streptomyces sp. Tu6071. Lineage (NCBI taxonomy): Bacteria > Bacillati > Actinomycetota > Actinomycetes > Kitasatosporales > Streptomycetaceae > Streptomyces > Streptomyces sp. Tu6071. Next base: position 4,170,289 of record NZ_CM001165.1, read on the forward strand.
ATCACGGCCGACCTGGTGCGCGAGGTCTTCGGCCTGGAGTCGGTCGTCGTCCCCGACCCGGTGACGGGCGGCCCGCTCGTGGTGCCGGGGATGGGGTGGCGCGCGGAGGCGTAGGAGACGGTGCGGAGGCGCGGGTTCCGGGCGGATGTGTCATCGCGCGGGAGCCGGGTACCCCCACGGTGACCGGCTGCGACGACGAGCGGAAGGAGCACCACGTGCCGCACGACGCGAAGCAGGAGAAGCCCGGAGACGGAAAGAAGCCCCGTACCGCGGCCCAGGAGATCCGGGAAGAGGCCGAGAAGGCCGCCAAGGACGTCGGGGGCGAGCATCCCCACCACCCGGGCGAGAGCGGAGACGCCCTGCGCCCGAACGTGAAGCAGGAGGAGTCGGCCCGCGAGGAGACGTGAGGGGAGGCGGCCGGACGGCCCGCCCTCAGACCCCCGCCGGTTCCGGTTCCGGCTCCTCCTCCGCCGCGATGCCCAGCGCGGCGTCCCTCAGCGCCTCCGCCTCGCGGCGTACGAGGCGGTACCACATGAAGACCACGAAGCCGGCGAAGACGAACCACTCGCCCGTGTAGCCGAGGTTCTGGAACGCCTTGAGGTCCAGGCCGCCGCCCTCCGGCGCCTTCGCCGGGACCGGGGTGAGGCCCGCCTCGGCGCGGTCGAGCGTGATCCAGCCGTCGTACACGTCGTACGAGGTGAGGTTGACGAGCGAGGCCGCGCCGATGATGCCGACCTGACCGGCCGGGAGGCCGCCGCTCGCGTTGACGCCCGTGCTGCGCGCGTCCTCCGAGGGCTGGAGCGCCCCCGTCACGGTGACGGTGCCGGTGGGGGCAGCGGGGGCCTTCGCCGGGGCGGGGCCCTCGTGCCAGCCGCGGACGACGGGCAGGACCTTGTCCTCGCCGGTCCGCAGGAGCCCGAGCACGTAGTAGCCGTCGGCCCCGTCGAGCCCGCGGTCGGGCACGAGGAGCTGCTTGACGTACCGGCCCGTGGCGCGCGTGCGCTCGCCGGAGGTCTCGGTCGTGACGGGCAGGACCTTCGCGAGCGGCCGGGCCGCCCCGTCGGCGTGGGCCTCGGCCGTGGCCTCGGCGTCCTTGTGCGTGTCCACCCGGTCCTCGAAGCGGCTCAGCTGCCAGGACCCCATGAAGACGCAGAAGGGGATCGCCAGGAGGACGAAGACGTGGATTCCCCACCACCGGGGAGTCAGCAGGAACCGGTACACACCCCCACGGTACGGGGCGGGCCGGGATGCCCGGCGCCCGCCCCCGTACCACGGCGGCTCAGGCGCCCGGCACGTACCGCCGGACGAAGTCCAGCTCCATCCGCACCTGCTTCACGCGCTCGTCCACGACGAGCGAGCCGTGTCCCGCGTCGTAGCGGTAGACCTCGTGCGGGTGCTCCCGCGCCGCCAGCCGGTCCACGTAGTTCTCGACCTGCTTGATGGGGCAGCGCGGGTCGTTGACCCCGGCGGAGACGTAGACGGGCGCGCGCACGTCGTCCACGTACGTGAGCGGGTTCGACGCCGCCCAGCGCTCGGGCAGCTCCTCGGGCGTGCCGCCGAAGAGCGTGCGGTCCATCGCCTTCAGCGCCTCCATCTCGTCGTGGTACGCCGTCACGTAGTCCGCGACGGGCACGGCCGCGACCCCCGCCGCCCACGCCCCCGGCTGTGTGCCGATCCCGAGCAGGGTGAGGTACCCGCCCCACGAGCCGCCCGACAGGATCAGCCGCGCCGGGTCCGCGAGCCCGGAGCCGACCGCCCACTCCCGCACCGCCGCGACGTCCTCCAGCTCGATGAGCCCGACCCGGTGCTTGAGCGCGTCCGTCCAGGCGCGCCCGTACCCCGTCGAGCCCCGGTAGTTGACCCGCACGACCGCGTACCCGTGGTCGATCCAGGCGGCGGGCCCGGCGGCGAAGGCGTCGCTGTCGTGCCAGGTGGGGCCGCCGTGGATCTCGAAGACGGTCGGGAAGGGGCCCTCCCCGTCGGGGGTCTGCACGAGCGCGTGCACGCGCCCGCCGGGGCCCTCCACCCACGCGTCCGTGACCGGCACGGAGGCCGGGGCCTTCATGCCGGGCGGGTCGAGGACGACGCCGCTCGTCGTGGAGCGGACGACGGGCGGCTCGGCCGCCGAGGACCACAGGTACTCGACGCTGCCGTCCGGACGCGCGCCCGCGCCCGAGACGGTGCCGCGCGGGGTCTCGATCCGCTCCAGGCGGTGCGCCGCGAGGTCGTAGCGGTACAGCTCGCCGCGCGCCTCGTGGCTGTGCGCGATCAGGAGCGCCGAGGCGTCCTCGTACCAGTCGGCGCTGACGTCGCCCGGCAGGTCGATCGCGAGCGCCGTCTCCGTGCCCGCGAGCGGGTCCCAGATCATCGGCAGCCAGCGGCCCTCGCGCTGCGTGCCGACGAGGAGCCGCGCGTCCCCGGCCAGCGGCGCGAAGCCCATGACGGAGAGGCCGAGTTCCTTCGTCCCGCCCTCGGTGTCGTCGAGTTCCGCGACCGTGCGCGAGACCTCGCCGCCCTCGCCCAGCTCCAGCACCCGCAGCGCGGAGTGCATCGCGTCCCCGTGCTCCGTGTGCTCGACGACGAGGAGGCTCCCGTCGTACGAGAGGTCCCCGACGCCCGCCGACTCGCGGTGCCGGTACACCTCGACGGGCGCGCCCGCGTCCCGTACGACGTGCACGAGCGAGCCGTGCTCGTCGCTCGAACTGCCCACGACGACGGTCCGCCCGTCGCGCCCGAGGGCGAGCCCCGCCGAGTACGCGGCGGCGACCCCGGGCAGCGCCTCGGCGTCCTCGCCCCCGGCGAACGGCTGGCGCCGCCACACCCCGAACTCGTCCCCGTCGTGGTCGTCGAACCACCAGATCCACGCGCCGTCCGGGCTCAGCGTCCCGTCCGTCGTCCCGTTCTCGCGGTCGGTGACCTGCCGCTGCGCCCCCGTGGCCCGGTCCCAGGCGTACAGCTCGTACGTCCCGGTGGCGTTCGAGACGAACAGCGAGCGGTCCGGGGCGTCCTCGGCCCACTCGGGGAGGGAGACCCGGGGGGCGCGGAACCGCTTCTCCCAGTCGGGCATGGCTGCTGCGTCGTCCGGCATGTTGGCCGCGTCGGTCGTCATGGGCCCATTCAACTCCCTTCCGCCGGTGGAGCGGGGCACGGGCCGGTGAGGCGGGGGCGGGGAGCCGGGCGCGGCGGCGGGCGGGGGGGCTTGCGGACGGGGGCGTGCGGACGGCGGTGCGCGGGCGGGGGCGTGCGGCCAAGTGTCGCGAGGTTGTCACGAGGCCGTTCCGAGGCGGAAGCGGCGGGAACGGGTGGGACGGCCACGGGGTCCTCGTACAAGTAAGCGCTTGATGGCACCCCCCACAGCTCGACGGAGGAAACCGTATGCACTCCCGCAAGCTCGCTCTCGCCACCCTCGCCGTCCTCACCGGTCTCACGCTCACCGCATGCCAGAGCGACGACGGCGGCGACGACAAGGCCGCCCCGGCGGGGAACACGGCCGCCGACTCCTCGGCGTCGGCGGACGAGCAGGGCTCGGCGGAGCCCTCCGCCTCGACCGGTTCCGGCGACTCCTCGTCCTCCGCGGGCTCCGGCTCGTCCTCCGGCTCCTCCGGTTCCTCCGACTCCGCGGGCTCCTCGGGGTCCTCCGGCGGGGGCGCGAGCGCCAAGACGGGCAAGTGCCTCACGAGCAACCTGAAGATCTCCGCCTCGGACGCCACGATCGGCGACGACGACCCGGCCACCGTCGCGATCACCTTCGAGAACACCGGGAGCGCCTCCTGCTCCCTCAACGCCTACGCGGGCGCGGACCTGAGCACCAACGCGGGCGCGCTCTCCGCCGAGCGCGGCATCAAGGCGTCCGTCCCGGACCACCCGGTGGTCCTCAAGCCGGGCGAGAAGACCTACGCCCCCGTCCTCTACCCGGTCAACAAGACCGGCGGCTCGGGCGTCCGCATCACGGGCCTCACCGTCACCCCGCCCGACGAGACCCACTCCGTGAAGCTCTCCTGGCCGGGCCAGCCCTCGCTGCCCGTGTCGGACAGCGACAAGGGACAGGCCGTCGTGATCGGCCCGATGGGGAGCATCGGGCAGGGCGAGGGCTGAGCCCGGCCTGACGCACCTCACCCGAGTGCGCCGCCTCTCCGCCGCTTCAAAGGCCCCGCGCGGGGCATCCGGTGGTCACGGAACACAGGGTGTGACAGCGGAGAGGTGGTGCGTGGTGCGGACGGTCGGCGTCGAGGAAGAACTTCTGCTCGTGGACGAGGGGACCGGGGAGCCGAAGGCGCGGGCGGCGGCAGTGCTCGCCTCGGCCGACGCGGCACCCCGGGACCACTCGGTCGAGAGCGAACTGCACGGCCAGCAGATCGAGTTCGCGACGAGCCCGCGCGCCGACATCGGTGAACTCGCCGAGGAGATCAAGCGCCTGCGCGTCACCACCGACGCCCTCGCCCGCCGCGCGGGCGCGCGCGTCGCCGCCCTCGCCACCTCGCCGCTCCCGGTGAGCCCGCAGGTCAGCGACGGCGAGCGCTACCGCTGGGTCACGGACAAGTTCGGCGCCCTGGCCCAGGAGCAGCTCACGTGCGGCTGCCACGTGCACGTCTCCGTCAGCTCGGACGCGGAGGGCGTCGCCGTACTGGACCGCATCCGCCCCTGGCTCCCCACGCTTCTCGCCCTGAGCGCCAACTCGCCCTTCTGGCAGGGCAAGGACACCGCCTACGGCAGCCACCGCGCGCGCGTGTGGAACCGCTGGCCCTCGGCGGGCCCGTACGACATCGCGGGCAGCCCGGAGGCGTACGACGCCCAGGTGCGGGCGATGCTCGGGACGGGCGTGCTGCGCGACAAGGGGATGGTCTACTTCGACGCGCGCCTCTCGCACCGCTGGCCCACGGTCGAGGTCCGCGTCGCCGACGTGTGCCTGGACGCGCGCACCCCCGCGCTCCTCGCCGCCCTGTGCCGGGCCCTCGTCGACACGGCCGCCCACGAGGCGGCCGGGCGTGTGTCGCCCGCCCCCGTGCCCACCGCCGTCCTGCGCCTCGCCTCCTGGCAGGCCGCCCGCTCCGGCCTCGACGGGGAGCTCCTCCACCCGGTTCACCACACCCCCGCCACCCCCGGCGAGGTCGTCGAGGCGCTCCTCGCCCACGCGGGCGACGCCCTGAAGGAGAACGGCGATCGCGACCTGGTGGAGGCCGAGACGGCCCGCCTGCTGCGCGAGGGCAACGGGGCGCGGCGGCAGCGCGCGGTGTACGAGGAGACGGGCAGCCTCGGGGACGTCGTACGGGAGTGCGCGCGGTACACCGTGGGGGAGTGAGGGGTGCGCCGTGACGGGCGGGGCGGGGTGCGCGCGGTGAGCGCGGCCCGCGCCGCTCAGTCTGCCGCGACGTCCGCGACCACGCAGCTCACGTTGTCCGGGCCGCCCGCCGCCCTGGCCAGGGTGACGAGCGTGCGGGCCGCGTGGGCGGGGGTCGTGCTCTCGTCCAGGGCGCGGAGGATCGCGGCCTCGGGGACGGTGGTGGTGAGCCCGTCGGAGCACACGAGGTAGCGGTCACCGGTGCGCGGGGTGCGGAGCTGGAGGTCGGGGCGAGCGGCCGGGGGCGTCAAAGCGCGGACGAGCCGCGCCCGTTGCGGGTGCGAGGCCGCTTCCCGCTCCGTGATGCGGCCCTCGTCGGCCAGCGCCTGGACGAGGGTGTGGTCGCGCGTGAGCCGGGAGAGCGAGCCCTCGCGCAGGAGGTACGCGCGCGAGTCGCCGACGTGGACGAGGGCGAGGCGCGGACCGGCGGGGAGCAGCGCGGTGAGCGTGGTCCCGGCCCGCGCGGGAACCCGCCGGGCGGCCTCGTCGACGGCGTCCGCGAGCGCGCCCAGGAGCGCGCCGGGCACGGGATCGGGCCCCTCGGCGAAACGCCGCAGACCGGCCACGGCCCCCGCGCTCGCCCTTGCCCCGCTCGCCCCGAACCCGTCCGCGACCGCGAGCAGCCGCTCCCCGGCGTGCACGGCGTCCTGGTTCTCGCCCCGTACGAGCCCCCGATCGCTCAGCGCCGCCGACCGCAAGGCGAGCGCGGGCCCCGGGGGCGCCCCCGCGAGCGAGTCCGCGACGAAGGCGGCCAGCTCCCCCCGCACCGCCGTCTCCGCGGCGACCCCGCCCCACCACCCCCGTACGGCCTCCGCGGCGGCCCCGGGCTCCATCGCGACGATCTCCCCGATCCGCCCGAGAGGCATCCCGACCCGCCTCAACCACCCGATGAGCCGCGCCCGTTCCACCTGCGACCCCGCGTAGTACCGGTACCCGGTCACGGGATCGACCCGCGCGGGCACGAGAAGCCCCTTCTCGTCATAGAGCCGCAACGCCTTCGCCGAAAGCCGCACTGCGCGCGCGAAGTCCCCGATCCCGAGCAGAGTCATGGGCCCCATCCTGCCGGGTCCGCCACCACGGGCTCAGGGCCGTCACGGCTCGTCACGGCGTGCGGGCGCACCGCTCGCGGCCATCGCGGCCTCCTACGCGTCGAGGGCCCGCCCGGATCAGCGCCCGCCGTCGCTCCGCGCGCCGTCGCTAGTGCCCGGCCTGGCCCCGGAGGTCCGCGCGCCACACGTGCGAGCGGATGAGGTTTCCCTTCGGGTACTCGAACTCGGAGTCGCCGATCAGCTCGAAGCCCGCCTTGCGGCACACCGCGTTCGAAGCGGTGTGGTGGACGGACGGGAACGCGTACAGGTAGCGGTGCGCACCGTCCGCGCGCGCCGCGTCCGCGACCGCCCGCGTCGCCGCCACCGCGAGGCCCCGCCCCTGGAACTCCGGCAGGATCGCGTACCCCGTCTCGTACGCCGCCTCCCCGTCCCACTCGTGCTCCCAGAACCCCGTGCTCCCCACGGCCTCCCCTCCCGGGAGCAGCACGATCCGGAACATCGTCCCGTTGGCGTCCGGGTCGAGGTAGCGCCGGTGCCGGGCGAGCAACTGTTCCTCCGTCTCCGGACCGCCGAGGTGTTCCGTCATCGCGGCGGTGTTGCTCGCGCGGAGGAGATCCACGTCGCCTTCGGACCAGGGGGCGAGGGAGAGCGCGGGACGTTCGGGGACTGTCATGCGGGCAGCGTACGGGCGGGGTCCGACAACGCTGCCCGCCTCGCGGCCGGACGGATCGCCCCGGGCCTCCGCGCCCGGCGGTGTCCGGCCGGTGCCCGGCCGACGGCTCCCCGGATCAGGCGCTCTCGTCCGGGGCCCCGAGGGAATCGAGCCAGCGGAGGAGACCGGCTCCCTGGCGGGCCATGATGTCCGGGTCGCGCAGGGCGTTGGCCAGCAGCGACATGCCCTGATAGGCGGCGACGAGGGTGACCGCGAGGTCGTCCGGTCCGGGCAGGCCCAGGGCGCGGAACTGCTGCCCGGCCCACTCCAGCAGGCGCCGCATCACCGCGCCGGCCTCCGCGTCGAGGGTCCCGTCGGCGCGTTTGTCGAGCTCGACGGCCAGGGTGCCGGTGGGACAGCCGTGGCGGGCGGCGACCTCGCGCTGGTCCACCCATGCCTCGACCAGGGCCTTGAGACGGTCGCGGGGATCGGGCAACCGGTCCAGTCTGCCGGTGAGTTCGTCCAGGTGCGCGCTGTGCTCGGAGAGCGCGGCCAGGACCAGCTCGTCCTTGGTCCTGAAGTAGTAGTAGACGTTTCCGAGGGGAACGTCGGCCGCCTGGGCGACGTCCGCGAGCCTGGTGCGCTCGACGCCTCGCTCGTGCAGCAGCCGGGCCGCCTCGGTGGTCAGCCGCCGCCGCTTGTCCGCCGCCCGCGCGCGCGGCTTCGCTGAGTTGGTCACCCAACTGACTATAGACAACATCCAGTTGAGCCGTGCTACGGTCCCGACTAAGTCAGTCGACTAACTCATACGAGGGGATCGCGATGATCGTCGTGACAGGCGCGACCGGCACCATCGGACGGACCTTGGTACCCCTGCTGGCGGAGGCGGGCCGGGATGTCGTGGCCGTCTCCCGGCGCCCCCGGCCCGAAGGGCTCGCGGTCGGGATCAGGCACGCACGGGCCGATGTCGGGAACGGCGCGAGCATGCGGCCGGTCCTCGGCGGTGCCGACGCCTTCTTCATCCTGCTGGGCGGGGAACTCAACGCTCACGGCGAAAGCCCCGATGCCCTGCTCGGCGCGGCCCGGGACGCGGGGGTCGGACGGATCGTCCTGCTCTCCTCCCAGGTCGGCTCGACCCGCCCCGAAGCCTCCTCGCACGCGCGCCTGCGCGAGTTCGAGGCCGCCGTGCGCGCGTCCGGAGCGGACTTCACGATCCTGCGACCGGGTGGCTTCGCCTCCAACGCCCTGGGGTGGGCCGAGCCGGTCCGCGCCCGGCGCACGATCTCCGCCCCGTTCGGCGACGTGGCCCTCCCCGTCGTCGACCCGGCCGACATCGCCGAGGTCGCCGCGGTCGCCTTGTGCGAGGAGGGGCACGCGGGCCGTACGTACACACTCACCGGCCCCGAGGCCATCGGCCCGCGCCGACAGGCCGCGGTGATCTCTCAGGCCCTGGGAGAGGACATCGCCTTCGTGGAACTCTCTCGCGCACAGGCCCGCGCCCACATGGTCCGGTTCATGCCCGAGGAGGTCGTCGACGGCACCTTGGACGTCCTCGGAGCCCCCCTCCCGGCCGAGCAGGCGATCAGCCCCGACGTACGGAACCTCCTCGGCCGCCCGGCCAGGCCCTTCGGCGACTGGGTCGCGCGCAACCTGCCGGCCTTCCGCTAGAGCCGGCCTCCGGACGACGGCACCGGCCTCCGGCGGGCCGTACGGACGGGCGACTCCGCGGGATGCGCGGGCGATTTCGCCAGGGAGGCTTGCCGCCCGGTCGGCCACCTGCACGGGCGAGGGCCTGGGCGCGGCAGCCGCCCACCCACGCCGTCCGGCCCGCCCGCCGCCTCGCCGACGACGAAGGGACGAAGGAGCGGGGCGGGTACGTCGCGCCCGCACCCCGAGTGCCCGCCGGGAGTGCGCGAGCCGCGTGCGGTCGCCATGCGCTCATTGCGTCGCGGAACCCTCGGAGCGGTCTCGGCCCGCCGTGCGCGGGGGAGTCTGTTCGGGGCAACGGATGGTGCGGGGCTGGAGAGGTGCGTCGTGGTGGGTGAGTGCTCACTCACCATGAGGGGTGTTGGTCGGGTGCGTGGTCGTGCGGGGTGACTGCCCGCGCCACGAGGCCGCTCAGCCTCGACCCGCCACGCCTGTACGGAGGCAACCCCCGCCCGCCTGCGCACCCCGGCCCTCCGGACCCATCGCCCCTTGCGTACGGACGTGAACCGTCCGGGTGTCCGGCCCCGCGCCGAGTCGCGCACCCGATCGGTGGGTACGGGGTCATGGCGCCACCGTTCCCGCCGCGGGATGTGCCGTGTCGGGGGCCCGGTCGTCCGGACCCGTACCGGCCGCGTCGGCCAGGACGTTGCGGAGGCGCGTCACGCTCTCGGCCGCGAAGTCCGGGAGCGTGTTCCAGTAGTACGGGACCGCCAGCGCCGCGACCGCGAGGGCCCAGCCGCGTGCACGGGTCCAGGTCGTGTCGTCCAGGGCGAGGGCTGCGCGGTAGGCGGCGCGGGCCCCGGGCGGGAGGTCGAAGACGGGGGCGTGCTCGGCGTCGGGGAGGCCGAGGGAGAGGGTGCCGAAGTCGAGGACCGCGTGCAGCCTGCCGTCCTCGACCAGCAGGTTCGCGGGGCGCAGGTCGCCGTGGAGCCAGCCCTCGGGGCCCTCGGCGTCGGGCAGCGCGAGGGCCGTCCTCCACACCTCGCGCAGCGCCGTGACGTCCAGGTCCAGTGCGTCTCCGAGCGCCGCGCACCCGGCGAGCGCCGCCTCGGCCTGCGCCGCGATCCCCCGCAACTGCCCGCCCCGGTACCAGCTCAGCCCGTCCGCACGCCGCGCGCCCATGAGCGGGGCGCCGTGCAACTCCCGTACGAACGTGGCCAGATCGGCGCCGAAGGCGGCCCAGTCCCGTACCGTCCCGGGGCCCGGCTCCGCGCCCTCGATCCACCGCGACACCGTCCACTCGGCGGGGAATCGGTCCGTCGGCGCCCCGTGGCGCAAGGGTTCCGGCACCCGGTGGCTCAGGTGCGGCGCGAGCCGGGGCAGCCACGTCAGCTCGCGCGCGGACGATCCCTCGGGCGTACGCGGCAGCCGTACGACGTACTCGTCCCCCAGCCGGTACATCGTGTTGTCGGTCCCCGCCCCCGCGTACCGCAGCGGCAGCCCCGCCCACTCCGGCATCTGCGTGGCGAGCAGTTCGCGGACGAGGGCGGGGGTCGTGGGGATCTCGTTCGGGTGGAGTGGCGGCATGGGGAGTGTGGCGGGGAGGGGGCTGCGCGGACCAGCGCTTTTCGGCGCCGGCCGCGCGGCCGGGTGGGGGGCGCGGGTGTGCGGGCGGGGAGGCGGGCCGCCGTTCGGGGGTGGGGGTCAGTCGGCGCGCGGCGGGGTGACGAGGGCGGTCAGGCGGCTCGGGCCGGTGTGGCCGGTGGCGGGAAGGGCGACGGGGAGCGGGGCGGGGCGCAGGGTGACGTTCTCCGGGTAGAGGCGGCCGAGCAGGGCGAGGACGACGAGGTCGTCCTCGCCGGTGGCGTCGAGCGCCGTGTCGCCCGCGCGCGTCCACACCAGCCCCGGGGCGCGGAGGGCGGCGCGGACGGAGGCGGTACGGGGCGGAGCCGCGGCAGCCCCGGGGGCGGGACCGGCGGGCGCGGGGTCCACGGGTGCCGGCGCGGGGCCGGAGGGGGCGACCGGCGCCGGGCGTCGGGCGTAGCGGTGGCCGCGCAGGGCCTGGCCGAGGTCGACGCGGGTGGTGGTGTCGTCGTCGGTGACCTCGACGGAGGCGGTGCGGGTGCCCTCGGTGAGCGGGCCGGGGCGGGTGCGGGCGGTGAGCGGTCCGCGTGCGACGGGCGTGGGCGGCAGGTCCTCGACGAGGGTGCGGTGAGCGGCGTAGTAGTCGTCCGCCTCGGGCACGTACGTCGCGGTGGCCCCGTCCGTCCCCGCCTCGGCCGGGCGCCAGGTCAGCAGGTGCCTCGGGGCGGTCAGGGGCGGCTGGTCGAGCACGGCGGGCAGGGCGCTGCCTCCGGCGTTCTCGAAGCCGTACCCGGCCGGGCCGGAGGTGCCGGTGACGACCTGGCGGGCGAAGTCCACAACGGCGGAGTGCCGGACGCGGCGGACCAGCAGCTCGGTGAGAAAGGCGTCACGGGCCGCCTCGGTGTGCCGCAGGCCGGTCGGCGTGATCAGGAGCGGCACGTCCTGCCAGTTGGTGAAGGGCAGCAAGGCGTCGCGGAGCAGGACGACTTGGTGCAGCCACTCGTTGTAGAGCCGCATCGTGACGGGCCCGCCGCGACGGCCCATGAGGAGGTCGACGGCGGGTGGGGTGAGCAGGTGCCCGTAGCAGTGGCTGCGGACGACGAGCGGTCCTGCGGGCAGCGGCAGCCGCTCGCCGAGCAGCCGCTCCAGGGACGCGCCGGCCCAGGCCGCGAGCCGCCGGCCGATCGTCCCGGCTTGTTCGGCCAGTTCGCGCGCCCCCTCGTCGCTGTCCGGGCCGGTGACCAGCGGCAGGGAGCTTTCGCGGGTGCCGAGTGCGAGGGTCGCGCGGATCTGCGCGTCCAGTACCTCGCGGTCGGCGGCGGTGAGGTCGTTGTCGTCGATGACGCCCTGGAGCAGTGGCTCGATGGCGGCGAGGAACGCGTGGGCGGTGAGGGGCGAACCGGCCGCCGGGAAGGTGTTCCAGCGGCTGCCGCCGAGAGCGGCGGCGGTGTCCTGGACGGGTGCGGAGGACATGGTGTCGGTCCTTTCTGGATCGTACGTTACATATTCAAGCCGTGAAAAACTCACCCGAGGGCGACGAGGGCGACCTCCACGAGCGGTTCGAGGGCGCGGGTGTCCGGGGTGACCTTGGCGGAGACGAGAAGTCCGTTGAGGAACGTGACGAGGTAGGCGGCGAGCGTCCTCGGGTCGTGGCGGGGCTCGATCTCGCCCCGTTCCCTCGCGGCGCGCAGCACCTCGGCGAGCGCGTCCCGGCTGGCGTCCTGCATGTCCCGTACGGCGCGCCGGACTTCGGGGCTCTCGGGGAGGCGTTCGCAGGCGGCGTTGACCGCCAGGCAGCCACGACCGCCGCCCTCGACGGCGATGCGGACCCGCTCGACCAGCAGGGAGCGGATCACCGACCGGGCGTCCGTCCCCTCCTCCAGCGTGCGCAGGGCGGCGGCGGCGAGAGTGGTGCGGTAGTGCGTCAGGGCGGCCTGGTACAGCCCCTCCTTGCCGCCGAAGGCGGCGTACAGGGACCCCTGGCCGATCCCCAGCTCCCGGGTCAGGTCCCGCACCGAGGTGGCCTCGTACCCGCGCGTCCAGAACAACTCCATGGCGCGGCCCACCGCCGCCTCGGTGTCGAACTCCCGTGTCCTTGCCATGGCTCCACCGTAGGCTATCTGGATCGCCTGTTCAAGAAAGACCCCCGGGGCCCTCGGTGGTCCGTCGCGTCGCGCCCGTGGTGATGCGCGGTGCGTGTCACGGGGGGGGGTTCGTGCCACAGGGAGGGGTGCGTGTCACAGGGATGTACGAGAGGGGGGACGGGGGGAACGGTCCGGGGCGGTCTCGTGGTCCTCTTGACCGCAATGGCGCACCGAACGAACGAAGGAAGTCTCATGCGGGTCAAGAAGCTCCCCCTCGCCGCCGTCGCGCTCCTCGCGGGGCTCTCCCTCACCGCCTGCGGGGGCGGCTCCGACGACAACGCCGGGGGCGGGTCCGACGGCAGCGCCGGGGGCGGGACCTCGTCCGCCGCCACGGGGCAGGCGTCCGTCGGCGGGGCCTCCGAGGGCGACGGCAGCGCCACGGGCGGGGCCAAGGCGGCCGGTACCTCCGGCGGCTCCGCGAACGCCTCCTCGGGCTCCGGTTCCGGCTCCTCGGCCGACGCCGACGAGCCGGAGGGCAGTGGCGGCGGCCGGATCACCGCCGGGGCCTGCAAGACCGAGAACCTCGCCTTCGACACCGCGCACGGCATGGGCGAGGGCACCCTCGTCGTCAGTATGCGCAACACGAGCGGCGACGCCTGCTCGCTCAAGGGCTTCCCGGGGATCGACATCCTCTCCGACGAGGCCGGGGCGCCGCTCAGCGCCGAGCGCAGCGACATGACCGCGCCCGCCGTCAACCTCAAGTCCGGTGACACGACCCGCTTCACGCTGCACTACCCGCCGAGCAAGAGCGGCAACTCCGGCGTCTTCATCAACGCCGTCGACGTCACGCCGCCCAACGAGACCCACACACAGCACCTCTCGGTCGGCTTCAGCGTCGAGGCGGGCGCCGACAAGCCCGGCCTCCTCGTCGTGGACCCGGTGGGCGCGGGCAAGCAGTGAGCGGACCG